>JAZORM010000066.1:0-10952 GCA_045656585.1 Acutalibacteraceae bacterium | reverse complement strand
ATAGACTTTTTGGTTTTAGCGATTTTGATAGGCGGTTTGCTTTATACCGGTAGCCGAACAGTGTTTATCATTTTTTTGGTAGCCAATTTCTTTATGATATTGACAAATGCCTCAAAAAAGATGAGAATTTTTATTTTCTCGATTTCGGCGGTTGTTGTTTTAATTGTTTTGATGGTGGCTTTTTTAGGGCCTGAGGGGAACGTTTTAAGTCGCTATCTTAAAATCGGTCTTACACAAAGTACTTTTGTAGGACGTTTGCTTTATATAACCGATTCACTCCAGTTACTTATTAAGTATCCTTTTGGTATGGGATATTTGGGATATCATTTTGTTCAAGGTTCGATACAAACGGGTGTTTACAACGTGTCGTACGTTCATAATGATTTTCTCCAACTAGCGCTTGATGTTGGTATAATTCCTGCGGTTGTTTTTATTGTTGCGGTTGTTAAGTCCTTTCTTAAAAAAGATTTAGAGGATAAGATAATAGTCGGCGCGTTTATATTCCACAGTATGCTTGATTTCAACTTCCAGTTTGTCGGAATGTTTATGCTGTTATTGTTGATTTTGAATGATGACAGCGGTAAGGTTGTGCAAATCAAAAAGCCAAAGACAATACGTGCGGTGACTTTTAGCTTGGCTATTATCAGTTTTTATATGAGTATTTCACTTGCTTTGTCGCAGTTTACAGCATACGAGATTTCGGACGCTATCTATCCTTATAATACTCGCAATAAACTTTTGATGTTGGAAAAAGAAGATGACGTTGTCAGGGCAAACGAAATAGCAAATGATATTTTAAAAACCAACACTCATTATTACGCGCCTTACAGTATAAAAGCGAAATATTGTTATTCAAAGGGCGATTTTATCAGTGTTATCGAAAACAAAAACGAAGTCTTTTTAAAGAATAGATTTAGATATACGGAATACAGAGAATACGGCGTTATGCTTGTTAACGGAATTTTGGCATATGAGCAAATGGGCGACAGTTCAAGTGCAAACGTGCTGAAAAAAGAATTGATCAATTTGAAAACGGGAATTGAGAGTAACAAGCAAAAGGTGAGTGTGTTAGGCAGTATGATAAACGAACAACCCGTGACCACCTTGCCGAGCGATATTCTTGAATATATTGAAAATATGACAAATGAGGCGGGTGGTTTAAATTAAAAGGATTATTTCACTAGGGCTGTCATTTGTGCTTTTGATGAGTTTTGGCGCTTGTACGAGTGAGAAAAACGCTCTAAAGATTATGGGAAACGATGACAAGAGTTTTGCGGTTGTTAAATCCGAGCGAAACCTTAAAAAGAGCGAGTATGAAACCTATTTGCTTGTTGTGGCTGATGAGGCGGTTGAGATAATAGCCGAAAAATATCAGTTAGACCAAGAGGAAGCCAAGAAAAAACTTTATAGCGGCGGATATACAGTCTATACGGCTTTTGATAAGACGGTAAACGATAATTTGAAATCGGCTTGTGAAGAAAAATGCCAAATGTTAGATACGGCGGTATCTATAACCGACCTTGAATCAAATATCATTGCGATTTATAGTTCGGGTAAAAGCGAAGAAGGAGAAGATTTTGCGCTAAAATCAAATCGGCCTTGTTCTTCTTTTAAACCGCTAAGTGTTTACGCTCCGGCTCTTGATAACGGCACGATAAATTGGTCTAGCAGATATGAGGATTCTCCGTATAAATACGTTAAAAATTTAGAGGGAATTATGTCTCCGTGGCCGAATAATGCGACCAAGATCTACAGCGAAAGATATGCATACATATTCCAAGCAGTTAAAGAATCGCTAAATACGGTTGCGGTTAAATGCTTGTCGGACTATGGAATTGAAAATTCGATAAACTTTTTAGAAGAAAATTTTGGTGTTTTGCTCAATCCCGAAGTTACCACCGCTAAGGTTAAGGGATATGAAGAGGTAATCGGAAATATCGCTTTAGGATTTTTGAGTAGCGGTGTAAGTACGGTTGATATGGCGGGGTATTATCAAATTTTTGCCAATGGCGGAAAATACGATACTCCAAGGGCAATAGTTAAAATTTGCGACAGCGAGGGAAGTATTATTTACAAACGCGAATATTCGCCTAAACAGGTTGTAAAGCAATCTACCGCGGAAATTATGAACCGAATGCTTAAAGAGGTTGTCTCTACGGGCGGTACAGGCGAAAAAGCTTATTCCCAAAAGGTTGAAGTGGCGGGGAAGACAGGTACCGACGACAACGGGGAAAACAACTGGTTTGTTGGTGTAACTCCCGAATACAGTATTGCTTTTTGGCATGGATATGATGATAAAAACCGCGCGGCAGAATTCTTTTCAAATGCTATAGATAAAATCTATAACGCCAAAGATCAGTATAAAAAGAGATTCACTTATAGGGCGGTTGACGTAAAAGAAGTCGTTTATTGTACTGAAAGTGCAAAACAGTTTAAGTCGGGCTGTTCTTTCGTTAGAACAGGATATTACACACAGGATAAAATGCCTGGCGTTTGTGATAGGCATTAATATAAAGGGAGATGTTTTTAATGAAAACAATTTTCAAAAAAGCGGTTGCGGTTATATTGACTGTTGTTATGCTTGTGACAGTTATGAGCACAGCAGTTTTCGCATCCCAAATTTCATTGCCGAGTGAGTATATAGAACTCTATCTCGACGAAGAAGCAATCGGATACGTAAAACAAGGAGGTGAAAGTGCTTGGTTTTCATTTACCGCAGATGCATCGGGTGAATATGTCTTTGAATCTTTTGGTGATAGGGATACAAGAGGCTATTTATATGATTCTAACGGTGAGTATTTGGGTGAAGACGATGACAGTGGCGAAGATAATTGTTTTCGTTTGAACTGTGATTTATCAAAAGGCGAAACGTATTATCTTGCAGCACAGTTTTTTGGTAGCGGAAATACGGGTGAAATACCTGTAAAGGTTACTTATGCCGATTCTGAGGATGACGCGGTTGATAATGAAACCGGCATAGTAGGGTTTGACTTATATCCAAGTAATTTGTATCTCGACGAATATGATGGCGGTGAGTATGTAGATGAAGGCGAAGGCACTTTTTACAAATATAATTGGTTAAATAAGCTTTCCAATATAACCTTGTATTTGGCAGACGGCTCTTCTCAAACTATTCGTTTGAATACTAGCGGGTATAGACCGCAATTTGAATATAATGGTGTTCACTATAGCTTAAGAAGTTATGATGGACAGTCATATGATAATCAATGGTATGGTGGAAATACATATTATCCCGTCGTTGAGATTTCAGGTTTAGACGTTTATTGTGAAATGAGCGTTGAAATATACGGCGATGAACAACCTATCGAGGAAGTACCGCAAACTTTGTCGATAGACGACATCGAAATTGATGGTTTGAAGAACGGCACCTTAGCTACGTTGTATGATGAAGATAATAACGAAATAAATTATTATCAATATGACGAATGGTTTGAAAACATAGAAACCGTTGAGGTTACCACAAATCTTGGCAACGTGGTTGAGTGCCCCGTTATTCAAGATGATTATTATGGTCCTAAATTCATTTTCAACGGTGAAGAATATGGGTTGTGGGTGGAAAGATATCAATCATATGAGGGCCGTTGGTTCCCCAATAACACCTATACCACAACAATTGACTGGACTTACGGCTCGGTTGATATTAAGGTTACGGTTGGAGAGGAAGAAAAACTCGAGATTGACCAAGAATTAGAATTCGAAAGCGAATATGGGGAAGATTACTTCTTCTCATTTACACCCGAAAAAAGCGCTATATATAAGTTTAAAGTTTTAGAAGATGAATTTTATCCGTCTTTCCAACTTTATGATAGTTCTTTTAATTCAATGCAATTTAGTCGATACGGTGAAGATTCGGAAGTTTCTATTATAAACTATCTTGAAGAGGGTAAGACTTATTATATCAGAACATGGATTTATGGTAACGGCGAAACCTGTCCTGTAATTATAACCGAATTTGATTCACCTGTTGAACGGATTATATTCAAACCTTTGAGTTTGTATGAATATACAAACGGAAATTTCGAAGAATATTACGATGAAAAACTTGACCAATATACAAGTTATTACGAATATCATTGGTGGAATAACGTTCAATATACAGTTATAACAAAAGACGGCGAGGAAATTGACGTTTACGGTAATTATTTTTGGATTGATGATGAATGTTATCATTTTGATTACCAAGGTCAATATTATTGCAAAGATAAGTGGACCGTAGGTAATACCTATACCGCAAAAGCAAGTTTCTTTGGCAAGGAATATGACGTTAGCGTTAGTATCGTTGAGTCACCTTTCGAAGAGATAATTGTCAACCCCATAACCTTGTATGAGGGTGTTTCGGACGGTTATATGAGCGAGGCTTGGAACTCGGAAACCGATGAATACATAGAATATTTTCACTATTATTGGGACAATAATCTTAGGTATACGGTTAAAACGAAGGACGGAGACTCTTTCGAGGTTTCAGGTTCAGGATTTGAATATAACGGTGATTATTTCAACGTGAATGTCGATGATGACCAATATGAAAATTACGGTTGGATAGCAGGAGGGAAAGCTTCCGCTAAATTGGAGATTCTTGGAAAAACTTACGAAGTTCCGATAACAGTTGAAGAAAACCCAATTAGCAGAATTGAATTCGGACCTGTATCGGTTTCGGAGAAAATAGACGGTTATTGGAACACGTATTGGGATGAAAACGATAACGAGCACGATTATTTCAAATATTCGTATATGAACGAACTTCCATATACAATCTATTTGAAGGACGGTACAACTCAATGCGGTATATTTGGTGAAGAGGGTTATTCGGTTGAATTTGGCGGAAGAAATTACGAAATAGCTTACGAAGACCCTCAAAACTACTTTAATCAATGGGAAAAAGGCAATACTTATGACGTTGAGATAAGCGTATTGGGCTTCACATCCATTCTCAAGGTTACCATAGATGAATTGAAAGCGCCTGAAATTGCTTTAAACCAAGAAGTTGAAATCAGTGGTTTGGATTACTTAGATAGCCGGTATTTCACTTTTACTCCCGAAGCAGACGGTACTTACATATTCGAATGTGACCCTTGCGACGTAGACGTTTACGGCGGTATTTATAATGCTGATATGGAAAGCGTATCGGGCAACTATTGGGGATTCTATTTTGAAACCGAACTTCAAGCAGGTAAAAAATACTATTTTGTTACCTATCACGAATATTCAGCCGATTATACGTATAACGTAAAGGTTACAAGAGCTCCGTATATTACCGATATTAGTATACATACTATTCAGTTATATGAAAATACCGGCGGTTATTATTTGACCGATTCTAACGGTGAAGAATATTATTACTACAGCAATTGGCATAAAGGTATCAAAAAGATATGGGTTACCATGTCTGATGGCAATGGCTATAACTGCTATTTGAATGAGGAGGACAGTGAATTCAGTTTCTACAATGAAGAAACAGGAAAGTATTATTATCCCGAAATCTCAATGGTTCAAGATGAGAACAATCGTTGGGTTAAAGGAGAATCTTATACCGTAAATATGACAATAGGCGAAGTTACTACACAGTTGACTGTTAGAATTGAAGAGTCACCTATTGAAAGTGTTGAAATAGATCCTATTGAAATCATGGATAAAACCGGTGGTTATTATTCTGAAGGTTGGAACGATGAAACCGAAGGTTACGATTTGTATTACAAGTACGAATGGTATAACGAGTTTACTTGTACTGTGAAATTGAAAAACGGAGAGGTTGTAAAAGGTACTGTTTGGAACGATTATTTGGTATGTGGTGAGGATTATTATTCCTGTGAAATTGTTGACGACCAATATAAAAATCATTGGACGGTAGGAAATACTTATACCGCTTATATCACAGCCGCAGGTTATACAATCGAAGTTCCGGTTTCTATAATTCCTATTAGTGCGCAAGAACTCACTTTAGGCAAAAAGACTACGGTCGATATCGATTATAACGGCAAGATTGAATACTTTACCTTTATTCCATCAGAAGACGGAAATTATAGATTTGAGTCTTACACAGATTCGGACACTTATGCTGTTTTATATGATGGAAAAATGATAGAAATCGATTCAAACGACGACGGCGGTAACGAATCTAATTTCCGTATAGATTATAATCTTGAAGCAGGCGAAACCTATTATTATGCCGTTAGATATCTAAGTAATGAGAGAACGGGTAGCTTCCCTGTTATGATTTCAAAAGCGCCCGAACTTATAGGTATCAATTTTGATAAAGTTCAAGTATACGAAAATACCAACGGATATATGCAAACAGCATCCGACGGTAGCGAGTATTATTATTATAGCGATTGGTATTGGAATCTCAGTAAAGTCAGATTCTCTTATTCAAACGGAGAAACTGTATCGTGTGAAATAAATAAAGGTTCTTCCGAAATCGGTTTCTATCTCCAAGATCGATGGTACCCACTCGAGTTCTACGTTACCCAAGATGAAAATAATCGTTGGGAATTAGGCAAAAAATACGTAGCTCAAGTCGCTATTATGGGCGGATGGGGACAGGTTGAAATCGAAATTATCGAATCTCCTATCGCTAGTATTGAGGTTCAACCAATCCAAATTATTGAGAACACAAACGGTTCGTTTATTCCTGATTGGGATGAAGACGGTAATTTTGTAGAATATCATGCGTATGCTTGGGGCGATCACGTTAAATACGTTGCAACCCTTAAGAACGGCCAAAAAATCGAAGGAAAAGGCGGAAGCTTCATCTACAACGATGAAGAAATTATGATTCAATTCTATGATGACCAAGAAAGCTTTGCTACTTCTTGGAAATCAGGAAATACATATACTCCAAAACTTTCGATACTAGGTTTTGAAACCGTTGTTCCTGTTACTATTATTGAATCTCCCGTTCAATCGGTAACCGTAAAACCGATTGCAATACCTGCCGAATCGCAAGGTTATTGGGAAGGAAACTGGAATCAATACGACGAATATTACGAATTCTATAAATATCGTTGGTTTAATCAAGATGAATTTGTATGCACAGTTCTTTTCAAAGACGGAACAACAAAAGAGATTGGTTACAATTTCGAATACAATAACGTTAACTATCCTATTACTATAACAGATTCTCAATATAGAGAACATTGGTATCCCGGAAATACGTATTATGAAACTATGAACGTTTTAGGATACGACGTAACTATGGAAATCTCAATTCTTTCTAAAAATATAGAAAACGGTATTGAGTATATAGTGCAAAACGATTGCGCTATAGTTAGTGGTGTTACCCAAAGCGGAACAGTTTTGGAAATCCCCGAAACACTCGGCGGATATCCTGTTGTGGCTATTTCATCACTTTGTGGTGGCGATTATGCGGAAATAATTATTCCTGATAGCGTTACCGCACTTTCGGATAATATGTTAGGCAGTTATTGCGACGGACTTCGTAAGATTACTATCGGTTCAGGTGTTGAAGCTCTCAATAATAAACTCTTTGTAAGCGCTTTTGAGTTAGAAGAATTTATTATATCGGAAAACAACCCTGAATATACTTCGGTTGACGGTATTGTTTACGATAAAGATGTTACAAAGATGGTTGCTATACCTGAAGCGAAGACAACAACCCATATCGTTCCTGAAACAGTTACCGATATTGAACTTTATATGAATGGCTCGTATAAATTCAAGATTGAACTTCGCAATTCAAATACCGGATATGTTTATGAAGACGGTATTCTCTACAACGCGGATAAGACCATAGTTTATAATTGTGATCCCGATAAAACAGGCAGTTACGTAATGCCTGACAGTGTTGAAGAAATAGGCCGAACTGCATTTATGAACAGCAATCTTTCCGAAGTTGTTGTTTCAAATAAGGTTGAAGACATTGTTTATTATGCTTTTGCTGAAAGTAAATCACTTGAAAAGGTTGTTTTACCTGATACCTTGACCTCAATTTCCGAGAGTGCTTTTGAAGGTTGTGCAACTCTTTCTGATATAAACCTTCCTTCATCACTAACTGTTTTGGAACAACGCGCATTTGCTAAGAGCGGAATTTTGAAAGCTGTTATCCCTGCCGGTGTTAAGGTTATAGAATATGAAGCATTTGCATATTCGACACTTGACGAAGTCACTTTGTCAGAGGGTATCGAAGAGATAGAATACGGTGCTTTCGAAAAAACCAAAATCAAATCGGTTAAAATACCTGACAGTATGAGAAAGATTGATGGAAGTGCTTTCTATGCTTCGGCGCTCGAAGAAATTGATTTTGGAACCGGTGTGAATTATATCGGTGATTGGGCATTCGCCAAAACAAATCTTTCTTCGGTTTATATACCAAATTGTCTAACTGTTATTGGAGAAAATGCTTTCTCGGGTTCGAAGATTAAAAATCTTGAACTGCAAGAGGGTATTGTGTGTGAATATAGAGAACACGCATTTAGCGGTTTGGATATAGAATCAATAGACTTCCCTGAAAGCGTTACCGATATTTCGTATAAGTGCTTCGAAAATTGCGAAAATCTTATGAATATCGATTTGCCGAGCGAATTGGAAAACCTTGACGGTTTTGCATTCCACGGTTCTGCTTGGTACGAAAGCCAACCTGACGGTGTGGTATATCTTGAAGATGCGCTTTATCACTATAAGGGTGAGATGGAAGAAGACGCTGAAGTTGTTGTAAAACACGGAACAAGATTGATTGCTGACCAGGCGTTTGGTCAGTATCTTGAAACTTCGGAAAATTACAGCAATCTTAAGACCATCACCTTGCCAAATACTATTGAATATATTGGCGATGGTGCGTTTGCTCAATGCTATAATATCACCGACGTATACTTTATAGGTTCAGAATATGAGAAAGAACAAATTCAGATAGATGGAAATAACGATAATTTGTTAATTGCTCAGTGGCACTATATCGATTGTCCTCACGAGTGGGAAGATGCTACCTGTGAAAAGCCTAAAAATTGTATTCTTTGCGGAATTACCGACGGCAACCCATTGCAACACGTTCATACAAGCTATGAAGAATATGAAGATGCTACTTGCGAAGATGATGCTGTCGAGGTTTCATATTGCGATGAATGCGGCGAAGATGAAATTTTCAGAACAATAGAAGGAAGCGCATTAGGACACGAGTGGGAAGACGCTACTTGTGAAGAACCTAAAACTTGCTTAGAATGTGGCGAAACTGAGGGTGAACCTCTTAAACACGTTCATACAAGCTATGAAGAATATGAAGACGCTACTTGCGAAGATGATGCTATCGAGGTTTCATATTGCGATGAATGTGGCGAAGATGAGATTTTCAGAACAGTAGAAGGAAGCGCATTAGGACACGAGTGGGAGGATGCTACTTGCGAAGAACCTGAAACTTGCTTAGAATGTGGCGAAACAAGAGGAAAACCATTATCACACGTATTTACAACATATGAGGAATACGAAGAAGCTACTTGTACAGATGATGAAATCCAAATTTCATATTGTGATGAATGTGGCGACGCTGAAAAAACTCGCGTAGTTAAGAATAGCGCACTAGGTCATAAATGGAAGAACGCTTGTGATGATGAGTGTGACAGATGTGGCGAAACTCGTAAAATCACCCACAAGTATAGCAATGCGACCTGTACAAAGGCTAAAACCTGTTCTGTATGTAAAAAGACAAGCGGTAAAGCGTTGGGTCACAACTACGTAACCGAAGTTACAAAAGCGACCTCTTCAAAGAACGGTAAATCTTGTAAAAAGTGCGATCGTTGCGATAAGATTTCAAGCGAAAGCACAATATACAAGATTAAATCGGTTGAACTTTCGGCTGATGAATACATATATAACGGAAAGGAAAGAAAACCGTCCGTTAAGATTAAAGATTCAAAGGGCAAGACAATTTCTTCTAAGTATTATGAAGCAACATATGCTAGTGGAAGAAAGAAGGTTGGAGAATATAAGGTAACAGTTAAGTTTAAGGGTAACTATTCGGGAAGCAAAACTCTCTATTATGTAATCAATCCCGAAAAGACTAGCGTATCAAAGATTACTGCTGCCAAGAAATCACTAAAAGTTACCATCAAGAAAAAGACTACTGAGGTAACAGGATATCAAATCCAATATTCAACAAGTAAATCCTTTAAATCTGCAAAGACCAAAACCATTAGCAAAGCGAAAACAACTTCGCTCACAATTAAGAGCTTAAGCGCTAAGAAAACTTATTACGTAAGAGTTCGTACCTATAAAGTTGTTAATGGTAAAAAATACTATTCTGATTGGTCGTCTGCTAAATCGAAGAAAACTAAATAAACTCGTAAAAAACTCCTGTTTTTAACAGGAGTTTTTTGTTCAGTAGTTGTGGTTGTAAAAATATTGCAAACATAAATTCTTTATGATAAAATGTAAGTGATATAATGTTTTGGGGATGAAATTATGAATAAAGAAAACAAGTTTCATTTTTTAAATATAACAACGCTTAAGGTTATAGGGGTGTTTTTAATAATTCTAACCGCAATCGCTTTGTTGTGGTACGGTAACGCTACAAGCAATCAAGCTCAAATGGCTATAGCGGCGAAAATATATTTTGATGGTGAATATCGTGTTGCCGACGGTGAGTGGCAAAAAATTGTAAAAGGCAATCATATTTCTTCTACCGAGGGAGACGTTACCTTGCGCGGCAACTTCCATTTGTTGACCCCCAATGGCGAATACGTTGGGATTTATGATGGAGATATACCGATTGCATTTTATACCAACCATATCAATTTAACCTTTTACGAAGGTGAAAACGAGCCTTTTGTAATTGAAAGCGAGAATACTATTTTCGGCGATTCGGCTTGTTGTATTGGTTGGACGGCGCACACATTCAAAAACGACCTAAAAAATCCGATAGAAATTCTTATCCACAATCCCCATAAATTCGGCAATGAAACTGCCGTTGATGAATTATTGTCAAA
>JAZORM010000065.1:0-7068 GCA_045656585.1 Acutalibacteraceae bacterium | reverse complement strand
CCTGTTCTCTTGTCACTTGACACCCCCGAAAATTTAAGAAAACATTTATTATAATGGGATAGGACAAATTTTAGTAAAAATTTGTCGCAAAATCAAAGATTTTGTGGCGAAACAGGATTGTTTCGCCTAACCTGTTCCATTATAAAAAGAAAACCTTGCAATTAAAATTGCAAGGTTTTTTCTTTTTGAGTTGGTTCATATAATCGGTATTTAACACCTGCGGTATCAAACATACGCTTTGCCGCAATTACCGAATCGGAAGAAGCATATTTATCTTCCTTATAAACTACTTCTTTAATACCCGACTGAATAATAGCTTTTGCACACTCGTTACAGGGGAATAAGGTAACGTAACAAGTACAACCGCGAACGTTTCCGCGTTCGCAATTCAAAATAGCGTTAAACTCAGCGTGGCAAACATAAAGATATTTTGAATCGAGCGGGTCTCCGTCACGACCCCAAGGATATTCATCATCACTACAACAACGAGGCATTCCGTTGTATCCCATAGACAAAATACGCTTGTCATCATTTACAATACAAGCGCCAACTTGGGTTGACGGGTCTTTACTGCGCAAAGCCGAAAGCATTGCAATACCCATAAAATACTCGTCCCAAGTTAGATAATCATCTCTTTTCATCACTATCACCTCTTAATATAAATATACACTCTATATGTAAATTTTGCAATATTTATTTTAAAGCTTTAAAACAAGCGAGAAAATCTCGCTCGGTTCTTCCACCAAATAGTCCGCTTTGTTTTCCAACAATTCCTCACGTGTCCTAAAGCCCCAAGTAACCCCTAGCGCCACACATCCCGCGTTTTTAGCAGTAGCCATATCCATACCTGAGTCGCCCACAAAAACACATTCTGAGGGATTTACGCCGAGTTGTTTGATGATTGCTAAGGTTGAGGTTGGGTTTGGCTTTAGCGGAAAGTCTTCTCTTTTACCCATAACCGCCAAGAACTTTTGACTAAAATAGCGCTCAACTATTCGTTTAGTCATCTCATCTACCTTATTAGAAACAACCGCAAGTTTTATTCCAAATTCAAATAAATCGTCTACACATTTTAATATATTTTCATAAGGCGCGGTCTTGTCCAAAAAATGTTCACGATAATGTGCCATAAACTCTTTATACACTTTGTCGCCGATTTCTTTTGTATAATCCTTTTCACCTATTGCGCGTTCAATAAGCTTAGGAACACCGTCGCCCACAAAATAATTAAATTCTTCTCTGTCTCTTTTTTGAAAACCGAACTTCTCAAGCGCATAATTCGTACTGTCACACAAATCCGAAAGCGAATCTACAAGCGTTCCGTCCAAATCGAAAATAACTGCTTTAATCATAAAAGCCTCCTAAACAAAAAATCCCTGAGTAAAACTCAGGGTTTGTTTGTAAGAAATATTATACGGCTCTGGTAACCTTTCCTGAACGTAAGCAACGGGTGCAAACATTGATACGACGGGGAGCGCCGTTAACGATTGCTTTTACCTTCTTTACGTTGGGCTTCCAAGTTCTGTTAGAACGTCTGTGTGAGTGAGAAACCTTAATACCGAAAGCAATTTCTTTACTGCAGATATCACATTTAGCCATGGTCTGCACCTCCTTCTTCTTTGTCAGTAAACACGTACTGACCGCATAGCAACATATATAATATCACAAATGATTCAAAAAATCAAGTCTTTTTTTAATTTTTTTTAATGTTCGCTTCTAACAGGGCGATTCATAAGGCTTTTGACCGATTCTTCAACCGATTTTCCTTCGTATAACACCGCATAACACTCACGAATAATCGGTAGCTCAACCTTATATTTAAGGCTCAACTTATACGCGTTTTCAGCAGCATAATAACCTTCAACAGTTCCCACCTGTTCCAAAGCTTCCTTAATAGGCATACCGCTACCAACCTTAAAACCAAAACGGTTATTACGGCTGTGTTGCGAAGTACAGGTTACAACCAAGTCGCCAATACCTGTAAGCCCCGCAAAAGTATATTCTTTTGCGCCAAGACAAACACCAAGTCTAGCCATTTCGGCAAGGCCACGAGTTATCATAGCAGCTTTAGAGTTATCGCCCAAACCATATCCGTCACAAAAACCTGCCGCAACAGCGATAACGTTCTTAAGCGCACCGCCAAGTTCTACACCAATCATATCGGTCGACGTATAAATTCTCAAGGTATCGTTTGTCATTATATCTTGAACCACTTGAGCCGCCGGAAGCGAAACCGAAGTAGCAACTATCGAAGTTGGGATATTTCGCGCAACCTCCTCCGCATGAGAAGGTCCCGAAAGAGCAACAACTCTGGCATTTGGAATTTCTTCCTCAATAACGTCAGACAAAAACTTTAGACTTGAACTTTCAAAGCCTTTAGACACGTTTACAATTATACCATCCTGTTTATACTTCGCAAGTTGTCTCGCAACGTTTCTTACAGCAATCGACGGAGTTGCGATAATTGTTAGATTGTCATCTTTAACAACCGATAAATCAGTCGTTATTTTTATACCCTCAGGCAAATATACGCCCTTTAACAACTTTTCGTTTGTACGCGTTTTTAAAAGGACTTCAACCTCGTTTTCAAAAGGCGACCATAAGGTAACTTCATTATCGTTCTTATAAGCTGACATAGCTAACGCCATTCCCCAACCGCCAGAACCTAAAATTGTTATCTTTGCCATTATTTTCCTCCAAATTTAACCTTGGATTCAGTGCCCGAAACAAGTCTCTTTATGTTATCTTTATGCTTTCCGATAACAATAGCACCCATTGCTAAGCTCAAAATAATTTGAGGGAATAAGAGCGCAGTCTTGTCGCAAAAAACAATCGATAAAACAACTACGGTAACTGCCGCCAAAACAGAACTCAATGAAACGTATTTAGAAGTAAATAACGATACCGCAAACACGCAAAGACCAATAATTATCGCAAGAGGGCAACAAACGGCAAAAATACCAACACTTGTCGCAACACCTTTACCACCCTTAAATCCAAAGAAAAGCGGGAATACGTGTCCTAACATACAAGCCAAACCACAAAGGAAAGCACCGATTACCCCTTTAGCAAGGTCGTCGTTTGTTTGAGTATAGATATAATCAAACACAATTTTACCAATATAACAAGCAACGTAGCCTTTTAATGCATCAAAAATAAAGGTGAGAGCACCAGGCAAGAAACCTGCATTGCGCATAACGTTTGTAGTACCTGCATTTCCGCTTCCAAGTTCTCTAACGTCGCGCTTCATAAATGCTTTTGCAAAAATTACGGCAAAATTTATACTACCAATTAAATAAGCGGCAATAACCGTTACAATAGCTGTCATAATCATTATTTATCTCCTCTTTCTCTTATAACAAATCTAACAGGAGTTCCCTCAAGACCGAAAATCGACCTGATTTGATTTTCTAAATAACGCTGATAAGAAAAATGGAAAAGTTCAGCATTATTACAAAAACAAACAAATGTTGGTGGTTTTGTTGAAGCTTGAGTCATATAATAAATCTTTAGTCGCTTACCCTTATCCGAAGGGGGTTGTACACGCGCGGTAGCTTCCGCCAAAATATCGTTAAGCTTACCGGTCGAAATTCGCATTGTATTTTGCTCGTTAACGTATTTGATGAGGTCGAATAAGCGGTCAACACGTTGACCTGTTTTTGCCGAAATAAAAATAATCGGCGCATAAGGCATAAACGAAAAATCGTTCATAAGGCTCTTGCGGTAGGCGTCCATTGTTTTGCCGTCTTTTTCAACAGCATCCCACTTATTAACTGCGATAATACAAGCCTTGCCTTCTTCGAGCGCCAAACCCGCAACCTTTGAATCTTGTTCGGTAAAGCCATCCTTACCGTCAATCATAATAACACACACGTCAGCGCGTTCAATAGCCATCTTAGCACGAAGAACACTATATTTTTCAATTTTTTCTTCAACCTTGCTCTTACGGCGAAGCCCCGCAGTATCGATAAAGTTATAGGTTACGCCATCGCGCTCAATCTTGGTATCAATCGCGTCACGGGTAGTACCTGCGATATTAGAAACTATAACTCTTTCCTCACCCGAAATTTGATTTACAAGCGAAGATTTACCTGCATTTGGCTTACCTATAATAGCAACGTTTATAATATCTTCATCTTCTACTTCAAATTCGCTTTCAGGAATATTTTCAATAACCGCATCAAGCAAATCGCCCGTTCCGTGACCGTGTACCGAAGAAACGGCAATGGGTTCACCGAGACCTAAATTATAAAACTCATAGAACTCAAGCGGAGTGTTACCAATGTTATCACATTTATTAACACACAACACAATCGGTTTTCCGCTCTTTTGAAGCATAGCCGCAACGTCCATATCAGCCGCGGTAACACCGCTTTTAAGGTCGGTTACAAAGATTATAACCGCCGCGGTATCAATAGCAAGTTGAGCCTGTGAACGCATACTTTTAAGAATAAAGTCATCAGTTTTAGGCTCGATACCGCCTGTATCGACAAACATCATCTTCTTGCCAAGCCATTCGCCATCACCATAGATACGGTCACGGGTAACACCCGGTGTATCATCGACAATTGAAAGCCTTTTGCCGATTATTTTATTGAAAAGTGTGGATTTCCCCACGTTTGGTCTGCCGACAACGGCAACAATCGGTTTTGCCATAAGCTACTCCTTTTATATTTCTTCGCCTAATACCTTGGCGACCATATCGTAACCATCAACCTCGGTTACAATAATTGGAACTTCTAATTTTTTTGATAATTCTTCCACTGTTACGCTATCCAAAAACATATCACGTTCACTACGAAGCATAACGGCAGGAATAAGCAATTCGTCACCCAAATCAACGTCTTTTAACTGGGTTTCAATATCGGTAGCGGTCACAAGACCCGCAACCGTTATCGACTCGCCGAAATAATCGTTGCGAATAGCAATAACATCACATTTTAAATTATCCCATTTTTTTGTCATTTTGTCAACTATTTCCGTCATAAGCGGTTTAGCGTCAACACCTGTTACCAAAGTGACTTTTCGTTGCTCGTTCAACTCATAATCGCAAACTTCAATCGCTTCATCGGTCTCGCTCTTTAAAAGCGCACAAAGGCCAACACCGTTTTCAAGCTGTAAAAACTCACCGTAGTAGGTAGCATCCGGCATTTTGCGATTTGCGAGAAGATAAAACTCATCCGACGCATAACAACGGCGGTTGCCGTATTTTTCGAGAGTTTCCTCGCCAAAACGGTCTATAATATCGATTGTTTTAGCGGCATTTTGTTGGTCGAATCCGTGAATTTTTTCCAAGCCTTCGCGGTGGCGTGTAAGTCCCACAGGAACACAAGCCACACACTCTACGTTTTCAAGCTTTGTAAGGTCCGACAAGGTTCTTTCGAGTTCCTTATCATCGTTCATCTCGGGCACTAGAACCAACTGACAATTAAGTTTTATTCCCGCATCGTTAAAACGTCCTATAATATCCAAAACCTTACCCGCGTTTTTATTTTTCATCATCTTAACGCGAAGTTCAGGATTTGTTGTGTGAACCGAGATATTTATAGGGCTTATATGCATTTTAATAATGCGCTCAACCTCGTGCTCGGTTATATTGGTAAGGGTTATATAATTGCCGAAAAGGAAAGAAAGACGAGAGTCGTCATCCTTGAAATAAAGGCTTTCGCGCATACCTTTCGGCAGTTGGTCGATAAAGCAAAAAACGCATTTATTAAGGCAAGAATGTTTTTTATCCATAAGATAGGTTTCAAATCCTAAGCCTAATTCACATTCTTCGCGCTTTTTCACCCTTTTTTTCTTAATTTTGCCTTTATCGTTTATAAACTCGAGCAAAAGCTTTTCTCCCATTTGATAAAAACGATAATCGAGTACATCCATTATTTCATTATCGTTAATTTTAAGCAAGGTATAACCACTTTTAATGCCACACTTGTAAGCAGGGCTTCCCTTTTCAACTGTCTTTACAATAACAGACATACTCCATTCTCCTTTTTAAATACTAGAAAAAAATCAGAGAAGGAAACTTCCCTCTCTGATTTTGCGTCGTTTTGCAATTATTCAGCTTCTGTTGCTACAACTTCACGGTTCTTGTATTGACCGCAAGCAGCGCAAAGTCTGTGAGGGCGCTTATAAGCACCGCAAGCGCATTTTACTAATGTAGGAGCGCTAATCTTCCAAACGTTATTTCTTCTTTTATCTCTTCTTGCTTTTGAATGTTTTCTCTTTGGTACTGCCATTTTCGGCACCTCCTTAAAATCATTATAAACAAATTAATTATCTAACAATTGGGCAAGTACTGCGAGCCGAGGGTCAATTTCCTTCTCGGGACAATCGCATTTGCCTTGGTTTAGGTCTTTGCCGCATTTTGAGCAAACACCCTTGCAATCCGCTTTGCACAAGTGCTTCATCGGGAGATTTACAACCGTTTCGGTATAAATAAAATCATCCAAATCAAGCTTCATATCGGGAACTAAAAGAATTGTATCGCTGTCCTCACCCTCGATAGAGGTGGCCAAGATTTTATCTTCCTCTACTTCTAAAACCGCAGTAGTTGGTTTGCTACAACGGTCGCAAGGGGCACAATATTCAAATACAATCTTCGCACAAAGCCTTACAAGACTGGCTTTATTAGAAATGGTTCCAATTAAATGCACAGGGTTTTTGAGCGGAAAATCACCCGCATATTCAACGTCGCTCATATCTAATAAATAGTCCACAGGAAGCGAAGCGTTATCATTAACAAAAATACTTTTTAAATCAATAATCATACTTCCACTCCTAATGTCACAATGACTATTATATATATTATAATCCGATTTGTCAAGATTTTATTTTTTAATTTTAAAAAAATTTACGGGTGACTCGCGCCACCCGTAATCGATATTAGTTGCAAACTTCAGCGATGTCGAACAACTTCTTAGGTAAGTCTTCCTTATCAGCTGAAACTGTGAAAACAAATTCAACGTCTTCAATCTTAGAAATTCTTTCAAAGAAAGCGCAAAGTTCTTCGTAATCACGTGTGCCGATTCTAAGAGTTGCATCACCAAAGATATGGGTTACGTCGTG
>JAZORM010000064.1:0-12247 GCA_045656585.1 Acutalibacteraceae bacterium | reverse complement strand
GGAGAAGAGTCTCAAACCATAGCCGCGCGTCAAGGCGCGTATGAAGTTTATTTAAAAGCGGACCTCGTTTTTGAAGAGGGTTACGGCAATATTAGACTTAATGATACAAACGGATTTATTTTAGAAGATGGAACTTTGCTCGATATAAATGAAGACGGCGAATCTTTTAGAAATGACGTACCTTGCAAAAAAGTGTATATCAACGGTAAAGAGTACGAATTATACGCTAACGGAGACGGAATTGAACTTCTTCGCGAAGAATATGATAAGAAGCTTGTTCTTAAAAGAGGTTCGAAGGTTGTTTTTGAATCGGCAAACACTCAAAAGGGAAGTTATTGCGAGATTTTCTACGTTAGCGCAAATGATAAAGGTTATAGAGAAGGCGACCCTGAAGATATAGAGTATTTGATAAACCGTTATAAAGCAATGATTGAACGCCACGGAAATGATAATTATATGGTAATAATTCCTCAATGGGCAGTCGGTTATAGCGAACCTTTGAAAGCGGAGTTTGGGGATAGAGCGGTTGACATCAAAGCCGAGATTTGCAATCGCGTAATAAACAAAATCGAGTTTTTCCCAACCGATGAAGATTTAAAAGAGGCAAAAGAGGAAAAGATTCCAACCTCTTTGAAGTATGAAAAGAATCCGAGTGATACACTCCATTTGAATGAAGAAGGTTACGCTATGATGGCAAAAATTATTTATGAAAACGGCGTAAAGCTTAAGTTTTGGAAATAAAAGATCATAGTATCTTGTTTAGTTTTGTGTTAAAATGTTTAAAAGGTGATATTGTGGATATTAAGGAACTAATAAAATCAAGAAGAACAATAAGAAAGTTCGACCAAAAGCCACTTTTAAAAGAACAACTCGTTTCATACGTGGATATGGCGCGTGTGGCTCCGAGTGCTGCGAATTTACAGCCGCTTAAATATGCCGTAGTATGTGACAAGTCACAAAATGACAAAGTTTTTGAAACTCTTAAGTGGGCAGGATATTTAAAAGGGGAATACAACCCAAAAGAAAACGAACGCCCGACAGGTTATATAGTGGTTTGTGTTGACAGTAATATTAGTAAATCCGGTTATGATTTAGACGTTGGCGCGGCGGTAGAAAATATTATTCTTTCGGCTCTTGCTGATGGGATCGGAAGTTGTTGGCTCGCTTCGGTTGACCGCTCTGCTTTAAAGGGAATATTGAATTTACCGGAAAATTTGGGTATTTCTTGTGTTGTGGCATTGGGTTATCCAATGGAAAGTCCGAAGGAAGCCGTAATGCAAGATGGCGACGTTAAATATTATTTGGAAAATGGAACGCTAAACGTTCCAAAACGTTCGCTTGATGAAATTATAATAAAATAAAAAGAATGACTGTGTCGTCACAGTCATTCTTTTTTTGATTTATAATCTTTGGGCGATACACCGAGGCTTTTTTTGAATACGGTAGAGAAATATAGTGGGTCGGAAAATCCTGAAAGAAAAGCTACATTTTTAACCGAGTCGATACCGTGGTCAAAAAGGGATACCGCATATTTTATTCGAAGATTTCTCAGGTATTCCGAATAGGAAACGCCCATTTTTTCTTTAAAGACGTGAGATATATATTTAGGGTTGTAGCCTAGGGCATCTGAAATACTTGTCACCGAAAGGTCGGGGTCGGTGAACTCGGTATCGCTGATTTCCAAAAGTTTTGAGATAAGGCTGTCGCGACTTGTTGCGTTTTTAAAAAGTCGGGAAAAGGTGTAGAGCAAAATACTCTCACTCGCAAGGTCGATTGTGGCTTCCGATGCGGATAAAAGACTGTCTCGCCAAAGGGGAATAATACCGTCAAAACCTTTGAAACAGCGGGTTTTGGGTGTTATTACAAAACGGCGGAAAAGTTCTTCGGCTCGGTTGCCGCTAAAGTTTATATACATATATTTACAGTCGCTGTTTGGGTTTCCAAAAAAGTTTTCCCCTTGAAACCCAAATATTAGGTCGCCTTTTTCCAGTGAAAAGATTTCGCCCTTAAAACTAAAACTGCCGCTACCATCGGTGATGAGCATAACGCAGTTTGCCGATAAAACACGCTTAATTTTCATAGCTTCGGGATTTGACTCGAATACAAAGCAATCAATATCAAGTCCTTTTTGGTCTTTTGGTAGAGTGAATTTGCATATATTACTGTTTTTCATAATGTTCTCCATTTTGTTTTCTAACAATAATATATCATTACAATTTTGCAAAATCAAGTTTTGTATAACTTTTTTCAATGAAAATATGGAATTTTTCCATTGATAAATAGAATTTAAGATATTATACTAAAATTAAACTAAAGGAGTGTGAGATATGTACTACGCACTTATCGTGTTGGCGGTTATTACCTTTGGCGCGTGTTTTGCTTGTAACGATATATACCAAAAAATTCGCGGCAACACCGTAAAGGTTAGTATACAGTTTTCGGCGCTGAGTTCTTTTGCCGGACTTGTTGTTTTACTTATAATAAATAAATTCAAATTTGAATATACCCATTATACGTTGATAATGTCGGTATTGATGTATTTGATTAGCATTGGCTTTACTTTTTGTAGTTTTAAGTCGCTCGGCGTTATCAATTTATCTCTCTATTCGCTTTTTTCAATGCTTGGCGGTATGGTTTTGCCTTTTTTACAGGGTATTTTATTTTACGGCGAGGAAATGACCGTCGCAAAAGGGATTTGCCTTGTGCTTATTGTTGCGGCTTTGCTTTTAACGGTAGAGCGAGGAAAGAAGAGCAAGGGCTACATATATTACGCGGGAATATTTATACTAAACGGTATGTCTGGAGTTATTTCTAAACTATTCGTTGAGAGTAAGTATCCTAAAACCTCAAGCGCGGGGTTCTCGATTTTGAGTTGTATTGTAAACGTTGTGATTTCTTTGGTTATTTTAGCGCTTTTTTTCCGCAAACAACAAACACCTAAAGAAACGGTTAAAAGTATCGGCGCGGCAATTTTTAACGGTGCTACCAATCGGGTTGCAAACTACGTGTTACTCATAGCGCTAATGCAGGTTGAGGCCTCGGTGCAATACCCAATGGTTACGGGTGGGGTTATGATTGTTTCAACCGCTATAAGCTTTCTTGGTAAAAACAAGCCTTCGTTTAAAGAGATTTTATCGGTTACATTGGCTTTTATCGGAATGTTGGCATTGTTCGTTATTCCGGTTTAAAATAGAAAATTTTAAGGAGTGCTATTATGGAAAAAATAAAAATTGGTATTTTTGGCGCACGTCGCGGTATGGACTATGCAAAAAGCTTTTTATATCTTAATTGTGATATTGTGGCTATTTGTGAAAAGCGTGAGCATATCAGAAATGAAGCGGCTGAGAAACTCGGCCTTACAACCGGTCTTTACGAAAACTTTGAAGATTTTATCAATCACGATATGGACGCTGTGTTCTTAGCAAATAATTTCCACGAGCACACACCATATATAATCGAATGTTTTAAGCGTAATATCCACGTTATGTGCGAATGTATCACCAACTCAACAATGGCACAGGGTGTTGAACTTATAAAAGCATATCAAAATACAAAATCAATCTTTATGTTGGCTGAAAACTATCCGTTTATGCCTTGCAGTCGTGAAATCAAGCGAGTTTGTGACACAGGTACACTAGGTCAGCTTTTGTATGCAGAGGGCGAATATAACCATCCGGTAAATCCTTATGACGAAGATTTTTACAAGATGCACGTTTACGACCCGGCGCATTGGAGAAACCGCACTCCTGCAAGTTATTACCTAACCCACTCGTTAGGTCCGATTATGCGCGCTACAGGTGCTACTCCGAAAATTGTTTCTGCACAGGCTACTTTTGCTCCATTTCCTGCAGACCGTCCAAGCGCAAAATACACCGCCGACCGCGCGGCTATAATAACAACCAAAAATGATGATGATTCGGTTTTCCGCTTCACAGGTTGCGCTGCTTTCGGTGCTCACCATAACGCTTATCGCGTATGCGGTAGTGAGGGTCAAATTGAAAATATCCGTGGCTATCGCGAAAAAATGCTTCTTCGCTACAATGCGTGGAATATCCCCGAGGGCTTGGAAGAAATCAATATATATGAAGCCGCTTTCGAAGATGAAGATATGGAAATTATCAAGGTTAGCGGTCACGGTGGTAGTGACTTTATCACTGCACGTACCTTTGTTGAGGCTGTAAGAAATAATAAGCAACCCGAATTCCCGTTCCATTTGGAAGCCGCGGTTGCGATGTCTTCAGTTGCTATTTTGTCGTTCCGTTCGATTCTTGAGGGCGGTAAGGCTTATGCAATCCCTGATTTCACAAAGGAAGAAGACTGCAAGTTGTATGAAAACGACCATCTAACACCATATTATGGTGCTGATGGAAGCGAACCAACAATGCCTTGCTGTTCACATACCGATTATAAACCGAGCGACCTTCAATTAAGCCTTTATAAGAAGGTTATCGGTGTAGAATAAGACTATTTTAAGAGAAGGTTCGAAAGGATCTTCTCTTTCTTTTGACTAAAATAAACCATCTAAATTAAGCGAAATGCATAAATTTGAATTTTAGTGCAAAAAACACAACTTTATTGTTGCAAAACACAATATATTGTGGTAAAATGTCAAATAAGAGCGAAAACATTTGCTTATTAAATTTTTTAGGAGGAGTTTTCCATGGCAAAAAATCTTGTTTATGACATTCATGACAAACCCAAATTTGGCGCTATGATAGTATTTGCTATCCAACAATTACTTGCGATTCTTGCGGCTACAATCGCAGTTCCTGCAATCGTGGGTAATGGTATGAGCGCTTCTGCTGCACTTTTCGGTGCAGGTGTTGGTACAATTGTTTACCAATTGTTCACCAAGTTCCGTAGCCCTGTTTTCCTTGGCTCTTCATTTGCATTTATCGGTTCTATGTGCGCTGCGTTCGCAGGTGCGGCTTCTGCTTCACTCGGTTATCTTGGTATAATCATTGGTGCTATTCTTGCAGGTCTCGTATACGTAGTAATCGCTATTATCGTTAAAATCGTAGGCGTTAAGTGGATTAACAAACTTATGCCTGCTGTTGTTATTGGACCTACAGTTGCTCTTATCGGTCTTTCTTTGGCCGGTGCCGCTGTTAAAGACGTTTTCTCATACGGCGCACAAGACGGCAACGGCTCATTTGTAATGAGCGGATTTAGCTGGGTGTCATTTATTTGCGCAATGGTTACCTTGTTTGTTGTAATTCTTTGCTCAACCTATGGTAAGAAAATGACCAAACTCATTCCTTTCATAATCGGTATCCTTGCAGGTTATGTTGTTGGTATGATTTTCACAGGCATTGGTTATGCTACTGGTAACGACGCTCTTAAGATAGTTGATTTCACACCTTTCAAGGCTCTCGTAGCTGAAGGTGTTAACCTTAGCACATTTATCGCTGTTCCTGAGTTCTCATTCCTTGAAGCTATTAAGGGTGTTAAGGAATTCAACGGCGCATATTTCGCAACAGTAGCTGTAGCTTACATCCCTGTTGCTCTCGTTGTATTTGCTGAACATATCGCTGACCACAAGAATCTTTCAAGCATTATTGAAACCGAACTTCTTGAAGACCCGGGTCTCCACCGCACACTTTTGGGTGACGGCGTTGGTTCTGCTGTTGGTGCTATTTTTGGTGGTTGCCCCAATACAACATACGGCGAATCTGTTGGTTGCGTAGCTATCACACGTAACGCTTCGGTTGCTACTATTACCACAACCGCTATTATGGCAGTTCTCATTTCTTTCTTGTCACCTTTCGTTGCATTCCTTGATTCTATACCAGGTTGCGTAATGGGTGGTGTTTGCATCACTCTCTACGGCTTTATCGCAGTATCAGGTCTTAAGATGATTCAAAAGGTTGACCTCGAAGACAATGCAAACCTCTTCACCGTATCTGCTATCCTTATCCCCGGTATCGGTGGTATGGCTATGGCTATCGGTAAGGTTACAATCACTGCTATTGCTTGTTCTCTTATTCTCGGTATTATCGTTAATATCGTGCTCCACAAAAAGAAAGGTGAATAATCCTTTATGAAAAACTATGAAAATGTTACGATTTTTAATCATCCTCTTATAAAGCACAAAATTGCAATTCTTCGTAACGAAAAAACAAGTATGAAAGAATTCCGCGAACTTGTTGAGGAAATAACTACTCTTATGACATTTGAGTGTTTGCGCGAAGGTGTTCCTACCGTTAAATGCGAAGTTAAGACACCGCTTGAAACTTGTACTCAAGAAATGGTAAAGGATAACGCGATTGTTATCGTGCCGATTTTAAGAGCAGGTCTTGGTATGGTGAACGGCGTTCACGTACTCTTCCCTTCGGCAAGAGTGGGTCATATCGGTCTTTGCCGTGACGAAGAAACCTTGGAACCAATGGAATATTACTGTAAGTTGCCAGACGGTATCGAGGATAAGCTTGTGCTTGTAGTTGACCCAATGCTAGCGACAGGCGGTAGTGCTTGTGACGCTATCGGCCAACTTAAAAAGCGTGGCTGTAAGGATATTAAATTTATGGCAGTTATTGGCGCACCTGAAGGTGTTTCAAAGGTTGCTGAAACTCATCCTGACGTTCCGATTTACGTTTCAACACTTGATAGATGCCTCAACGAAAACGGATATATTCTTCCCGGTCTTGGTGATGCGGGTGACCGCCTTTTCGGTACAAAATAATATTTTAAAAACTCCGCTTTTTAGCGGAGTTTTTGTTTTGATGTAATGGATTTGTCCGTTGCGACGTTTTTTATATTGTTATTTCGTAAGGGGCTTTGTCCTCTGTAAAAGTAAAGTAACCTATTCGTAGGGCGGTCTCTATAATATATTTTATAGATTGTTCGAAAAAACTTGACTTGTGTGGTGGGGTGTGGTATTATTTGAGCGATTTTAAAGATACAAGAAGGTTTTTTAATGGAAAAATTAAAATCCAAAAAAGAAGTCGATTTTTTAGCCTTTTTATTTGCGATAACTTATATGATAAGTTATATAACTCGTATAAACTACGGCGCGATTATCGTTGAAATGGAAAGTGCGACAGGCTTCTCTAAAAGTATGTTATCACTTGCTGTTACGGGAAGTTTTATAACCTATGGTGTGGGTCAAGTTATAAGCGGTATTATTGGTGACCGTATTTCGCCTAAAAAATTAGTGAGTTATGGTCTTTGTGTTACGGTTTTAATGAATTTGTTTATACCGTTATGTCAAAGCCCGTATTTGATGTGTGCGGTATGGTGTGTCAACGGTTTTGCCCAAAGTTTTATGTGGCCGCCCATAGTTCGTCTTATGACCGTATTGCTTTCGGCTGAGGATTATAAAAATGTAACCACTAAGGTTTCTTGGGGTAGTAGTTGCGGTACTATTTTGGTTTATTTATTGTCGCCGATATTGATTTCGTTTTTCGGTTGGAAGTCGGTATTTTGGGTGTCGGCGTTGTTTGGCTTTATAATGGTATTTATTTGGAATAAATATTCTTATGAGGTTGGAATTGTTAAAAAGCAAAAATCCGAGCAAACTGTGGTTGCCGATAAAAAATACAATCTTCTTACTCCGCTTATGATTTTTATAATGGTTGCAATTGTTTTACAGGGTATGCTTCGTGACGGCGTTACGACTTGGATGCCTTCGTATATCAAGGATACCTATAATCTCGGAAACGAAATTTCGATTTTGACGGGTGTTGTACTTCCGATATTTAGCATATTTTGTTTCCACGTGTCCGCTAAATTATATATCAAAAAATTTACAAACCCGATTACTTGCGCGGCGGTATTTTTTGGGCTTAGCGCTGTTTCAGCTTTGGGAATTTATCTTTTCACAGGTACTAGCGCAGTATGTTCGGTTATCTTTTCGGCGCTTATCACGGGCGGAATGCACGGTGTAAACCTTATGCTTATTTGTATGTTGCCTCAATTTTTTGAAAAAAGCGGAAAGGTTTCTACCGTTTCGGGTGTTCTTAACAGTTGCACGTATATAGGAAGTGCGCTTTCTTCGTATGGTATAGCCTTTTTATCCGAGAAATTCGGATGGACGTTTACGTTACTTGTTTGGCTTTTAGTTGCGGCTTTGGGTATGGTTATATGCTTTTGTTGCAAAAAAACTTGGTGCAAAAGGTTTAATTAAGAGAAAAAATTATAGCTGTTTTACCTTTTTTATGGTAAAACGGCTATTTTTTTGTGAAAAAATAAAAGATGTCGGAGAATGTCGGGGTCGTTTTGTGGATAATAGAGTTATAAAAATTAAAGGAGGTAATTTTTATGATTTGTGTAGAAGTACACGAAAACAATGTGTTGGCGCTTAGAAATAATTCATTTTCAAACACAGTTTCAGATAGCGTCAAACACGAAACGGTCAAATTTTTATTCTCGAATAATTGGAACGATTATCAAAAAACGGCCGTATTTACTGCGAAAGGAGGGGACCCGATAAATGTCGTGTTGGAGGAAGGGAATCCACTTTGCCTATCGGCTGACGAATGTTACATACCCGCCGAGGTTTTATTGACGGATAGTTTTACCTTGTCAGTTTTTGGTATTTGCGGAGAAAGACTCGCAACCTCGACAAAGGAAAAAATCATAGTTTTACAGAGCGGATATGCTTTGGGCGATAAGCCGAATGAGCCAACACCCGACCAGTATAGTCAAATTATTAACCTTTTAAATGAAACAAAGCAGGTGGCGTACTCGGTGCGAAACGATGCCGATAACGGTGTTTTCAAAGGCGCCAAGGGCGACAAGGGTGAAAAAGGCGATAAAGGTTTGGATGGATTGAACGGTGTTGGTGTTAGGACTGAAACCGAGGGCGAAATTTTTAATGATTTAGAAAACAATACGGCGGGGAAAAATGCTCACGCCGAGGGAAGAATAACGACTGCCTCGGGAAACGCTTCTCACGCTGAGGGCAATCAAACTAAGGCAATTGGAAACCTTGGTTCCCATGCGGAAGGGCTCTTGACCGAGGCTTTGGGAGATTCTTCTCATGCGGAAGGTCAAACTACAAGTGCTGAAGGTGCTTGTGCACACGCTGAGGGAAGCAAGACGAGAGCGATTGGTAACGAATCCCACGCGGAAGGTATTTCCACATCGGCAAAAGGTTCACATTCCCACGCGGAAGGCTATGGTTGTGCCGCGATTGGAGCAGGGTCTCACGCTGAGGGCGGACAAACCTCGGCTTGGGGCAAATATTCCCATGCGGGTGGCGAAATCACAAATGCTTACGGCGATTATTCTACAGTTTTGGGTCTGCACACAAACGCAACATATAAAGGTCAGGTTGTCGTTGGTAGGTATAATAAAAATCCCGATCAGGAAAGTGTGTTTACAATCGGTAGCGGTATGGCGGACAGCAATAAAAAGAATGCCTTCAACGTCTACGCTGACGGTACAGTGGAAATTTGTAACGTTAAGTTTACTGAGAGTGACCTTCAAAAATTGTTGCAACTAATTCAATAAACGCGCTATGACATAATAAATGAGTTCGGTAGGATATCGGGCTCATTTATTTTTTACTTTTAAATTTAAAATATATATGCTATAATTAAATATAAACTAATGAAAATTACTTTTTTAAAAAACGAGGTATTACCAAATGAGTGATTTGATGGTAAAACAAAGGAGAAATGTGGGAGCGGATATTATCCGTTGTTTAGCGTTTTTCTCGGTTGTTTCGGTACATTTTTTATTGCGTAATGGATTTTATCAAAATATCGTACAAGGCGAAAAAATGTTTATTATGGTTGTAATGCGATGTTTTTTTATAATTTGTGTTCCGCTTTATATGATGTTATCTGGTTATTTAATGGTTAATAAGAAACCGAGTGCGGATTATTATAAAAAACTAGGTAAAACATATTTGACCTATGTTTTAGCGTGTGTATGTTGTCTGATATATTCTGCCAATTATTTAAAGATAGATTGGAATTTTAAGAAGTCGGTTTTTGCTATTTTGGATTTTTCGGCAGCGCCATATGCTTGGTATGTCGAAATGTATATAGGCTTGTTTTTAATAATTCCGTTTCTCAATATTCTGTATAAGAGTATCAATTCTCAAACTTATAAGAAAGTTTTAATATTAGTATTAGTGATAATGACTGCATTACCCGCAGTTGTCAATGTTTACAATTTTGAAACGGCGAGTTGGTGGCTACAACCGTCTTCTTCGAGAGTATATCAACAAATTTTGCCTGAGTGGTGGACGGCTTTATATCCGATAACTTATTATATTATAGGTTGTTATTTGAGTGAATATGGCTTAAAAATAAAGAAAACTTTAAATTTGATACTAATTTTCGCTGTATGGATATTGTCAAGCTTTTATACTTTTTGGCGTTCTTATAATAATAAATTTATTTGGGGCAATTGGTGTGATTACGAATCAATATTTAACGTGATATTGACAACGTTAGTTTTTGGATTGTTAATAAATATCACTTACGATAAAATGCCTCGGCGATTAGAGAACTTATTTGCAAAAATATCAGCGCTATGTTTTGCTTCTTATTTGGTGTCTTGGATTTTCGATAATTATTTTTATAACATATTGATTGAAAAGGTTCCTAAAATGACAGATAGGTTGCCGTATTATTTTATTATTGTTCCAATTGTATTTTGCTGTTCGTTGCTACTGTCTTTTGTTATTGGTAAAATTCAGTTTGTTTTAGAGAAAATTTTTAAAATTAAAAAGAAATAGAATAATCCCCCTACAAAATCCAAATTAAAGGATTGAGTAGGGGGATTGAAGTTTTAATAGAATTATTAAATAGATTGTTCTAATAATTTATTCAATTCATTAAGTGCGGTTTCGTTGTATTTGTCAACATCAAATACATAATCGGTAGGAATTTTTCCTGCAAGGTACATTTTCATACCTTCATATATATCTTCGGCATCAAAGCCTTTGAGTATATATTGTTTGTCATCAATAAGCACTGATTTTACAGCTTTAAAGTTACTTACGATAATAGGCAAACCAACCGTTCGCGCTTCTAAAACTGCCAAACCTTGTGCTTCGTAAAATGATGGGAATATAAAACAGTCGCATTCTTTTAACAAAGCAAAAGGATTTTCAAGCAATCCGGTGAATACTACGTAATTATCAATTCCCGATATAATGGCTTGATTTTCTAATTGATCTTTTAGCGGACCGTCTCCGATTATGTATAACATAGCATCTATGCCATCGTCTCTGAGGAGCTTTAAGGCGGAGATTATGTTGCTGTGATTTTTTTCGGGCATATATCGTCCCATTGTGACAAATTTGACACAATTATCTTTGAGCGGTATAGCTGTATAACGAGCGAAGCCGTTTGGTTTGCTTTCGTTTGTTATATAAAGATAGCCGTCTTCTTTATAATGATTTGTATCGTTAGCCGCATTCTTGAAACGATTGTTATCCAAGAAGTTGGTTACCCATGTGTATTTGTCTTGGGTTTCTTCGGTTGCAAGATTTTCTTTATTGATTTTACTTACACTTTCAGTGGCGGAAACGATTTTATCAAACTTGTTGTGACATGATATGAGAGCTTCTAAAGTGATTTTTGAATTATTTATAGTTCTCTTTTCGGAGTTTGTAAAATCGGAAAAGATATCGCTATGTTGCCAAATGAATTTTTTAGCATTTTTGTTTTGATTTCCTATTATGGATAACAGCGGGAAATATGCGCCATAACCTGAGAAATCAATAATATAGTCGAATTCTGCTCCTCCGAAAATTCTGACATATTCTCGTCTCATAATACGACGGAACTTTTTAAGGTTGTCACCTTTTAATAGGAAGGCTTTCTTTAAGCCGCTGTTATAAATCTTTTTGTCAGCGGGAGAAAGGTGTGGGGAACTTACTCTTAAGAAAACTCTGACGTTGTCAGGGATTTTATCTAAGTTTGCATTTTGTTCTAAGGAGTTTGAGGGTAAATTAAATACGGTTACGTCGTATTTGTCATAGTCTATCTTGGGTAATAAGCTTAAGAAAGCGGAGGTAACTCCGTTGGTGGATAATCCTCCGGGATAAAAAAGAATTGTTTTTTTACCGGTTTTGAATCCGTTTATTATGTTATACTGGGTGTTATTATCAAACAAAACGTCCAATATTTTTTTGGATACGTTGCCATTGTCGTATTCACAAGCCCAGCCAAGAGTTTCTTCTCTTAGGTTCTTGTATTTTTCTTCCACAGTATCGATATCGTTGATATAGGAAGAAAGTTCTTCCAAATTCTTGGCGCAAGGACCGGGAAGTTCTTCAATTTTAAAA
>JAZORM010000063.1:0-7820 GCA_045656585.1 Acutalibacteraceae bacterium | reverse complement strand
GTTGAAATGTCCCCGTATGACCTGTCTAAAGGACGCATTACTTGGCGTTCAAAATAACAGTCAAAATTTGAAGGAGGTATAATCCAAATGAAAGTCAGACCTTCTGTTAAAAAGATTTGCGAAAAATGCAAAATTATTAAGCGCAAAGGCAAGATTATGGTAATTTGCGAAAACCCCAAGCACAAACAGCGTCAGGGTTAATGCGCTATTAAAAAATGGAGGTGCAATGATCAATGGCACGTATTGCTGGTGTTGACCTTCCGAACAATAAGAGAGTTGAAATAGGCCTCACTTATATTTTTGGAATCGGTCTTACTACATCTAAAAAAATCCTTGCAGACACTGAAATCGATCCTGATATCAGATGTAAGGACTTAACTGAAGATGATATTTCAAAGTTGCGTGAATATATCGACCACAACCTTCAAGTAGAAGGTGACCGTCGTCGCGCTATCGCTTTTGATATCAAGAGACTTATCGAAATTGGTAGCTATCGTGGTTTGCGTCATCGCAAGAGCTTGCCCGTAAGAGGCCAACGCTCAAAGACAAACGCACGTACACGTAAGGGTCCAAAGAAGACCATCGCTAACAAGAAGAAATAAGTAGGAGGAAGAAATAAATGGCTACTGCTAAAAAGGCGACATCTACACGTCGTCGTCGCGAAAAGAAAAATATTGAACGTGGTGCCGCTCATATCCAATCTACCTTCAACAATACTATCGTTACTATTACCGACACACAAGGCAACGCTCTTTCATGGGCTTCTGCCGGTGAATTAGGTTTCCGCGGTTCAAGAAAGTCTACTCCTTTCGCAGCTCAATCAGCTGCTGAAACTGCAGCAAAGGCTGCTATGGAGCATGGTCTTAAGACCGTTGAAGTATTTGTTAAAGGTCCTGGTGCTGGACGTGAAGCTGCTATCCGCGCATTGCAGACAGCAGGTCTTGAGGTTAGCATGATTAAAGATGTTACCCCAATTCCGCACAATGGTTGCCGTCCTCCCAAGAGAAGACGCGTTTAATCAAAAACTATCAGTGCAGTTTTACTGCAGAAAATTTTGGAGGTGTAATAGATGGCAAGATATACCGGTGCAGTTTGCAGACTTTGCCGCCGTGAAGGCAAGAAATTGTTCTTGAAGGGCGAACGCTGCTATTCTGAAAAATGTTCAGTTGGTATCAGAGCTTATGCTCCTGGTCAACACGGACAAGGTAGAAAGAAGTCATCTGAATATGGCTTGCAACTTCGCGCTAAGCAAACTGCAAGACGTTTCTATGGCGTTCAAGAAAATCAATTCCATCATTATTTTGAGATTGCTGAAAGAAAACAGGGCATTACAGGTGATAACTTGCTCAGAATTCTTGAAAGCCGTCTTGACAATGTAGTTTACAGAGTAGGTTTTGCATCATCTCGTGCAGAAGCTCGTCAACTTGTTGGTCACGGTCACTTCGAAGTGAACGGAAGCCGCGTTGATATCGCTTCTTACCTTCTCAAAGCTGGCGACGTTATCACAATTTGTGAAAAGGCTCGCGGCAGCGAAAAGTTCAAGGCTATTATCGAAGCTAATAGCGCAAGACCTGTTCCTCAATGGATTGACGTTGACCGTACCGCTTTAAGCGCAAAGGTTATCGCTCTCCCCACAAGAGATCAAATCGATGCTCCTGTTGAAGAACAACTCATTGTCGAATTCTATTCAAAATAATAATTAGAATTCTCATTGTGCTTTTCCGTACAAAGCACGGTGTCATATAAAAATTCACTGTACGGAGAAACGGAGCTTTTAAATGATAGAAATTGAAAAGCCCAGAATTGATACCGTTGAAATTACTCCTGACGGAAAATACGGTAAATTCGTTATGGAACCGTTGGAACGCGGTTATGCTACAACTCTCGGAAACAGTATGAGAAGAGTTCTCCTCTCAATACTTCCCGGTGTTGCTGTAACAGGCGTTAAGATTGACGGTGTAGTGCATGAGTTTGCTACAATCCCCGGCGTTAAGGAAGACGTTACTGAAATCATCCTCAACATCAAGGGTCTTATTGCAAAGCTACATGCTGACACAGCGAAGAAAATTTATATTGAAGCTGAAGGTCCTTGCGTGGTTACTGCTGCTTCAATTAAAGCCGATTCAGAGGTAGAGATTCTGAATCCCGAAATGCATATTGCGACACTTGGCGAAGGTGCTAAGCTCAATATGGAAATGACAATCGACAGAGGCAGAGGTTACGTTTCAGCTGACCAAAATAAATCAGCTCAAAACGCAATCGATATGATTCCTGTTGACTCTATTTATACACCAGTGCTTAAGGCAAACTTTGGCGTTGACAATACCCGTGTTGGTAACGTTACCGATAAAGGTAAGCTCACTTTGGAAGTTTGGACCGATGGTTCACTTCGCGCTGACGAAGCTATTTCAATGTCTGCAAAGATTTTGATGGAACACCTCGAATTGTTCCTCGACCTTGCTGAAGGCATTAGCGAAACCGAAAGCATTATGGCTGAAAAGAGCGACAACGAAAAAGAAAAGGTTCTCGATTTAACAATTGACGAACTCGACTTGTCTGTACGTAGTTTCAATTGCCTCAAACGTGCAGGAATTAACACGGTTGAAGATCTTATCCACAAATCTGAAGAAGAAATGATGAAGGTAAGAAACTTGGGCCGTAAGTCCTTGGAAGAAGTTATTGCTAAATTGAATTCATTTGGCTTTACACTTAAGAAGGAAGAAGATTAAAATTTTACTGTTAAAGACTAAGTTTTTAACAAATCCACTTTTAAGGAGTGAATAGAAATGCCAGGTACCCGTAAACTCGGAAGAACCAGCGACCATAGAAAAGCTATGCTTCGCGCAATGGTTACTTTCTTGCTCGAAAACGGCAAGATCGAAACAACCGTTACTCGCGCTAAAGAAGTTAGAGCTATGGCAGAGAAGTACATTACACTCGCTAAAGAAGATACACTTCACAACAAGCGTCAAGCTTTTGCATTCATCACAAAGGAAGATGTAGTTCGTAAGTTGTTCAACGAAATCGCTCCCAAGTACAAGGATGTAAACGGCGGTTACTGCAGAATCGTTAAGACTGCTCCCCGTCGCGGTGACGCAGCTGAAATGGCTATCATCGAGTTGATCTAATTTCTCTGATTTTAGTCCTCACATTGTCATGACGATATTTCGTCAAGGCGCCGATGATGTGTGTACTAAAACAATAACAAAACAAAACTCCCATCGATTATTCGGTGGGAGTTTTTGTATTTTAATGTCAAAAGCCCCCGTTTAGGCAAGGCAGACTTTTTGGGGAACGCTTTTATTTAGTATTTTTATAATTTTTGTAACAAAAGTCAAATATCTCTTTTTTAACTGTCCCGAAGGTTTTATTTTTGTGGAATATAAGATATGAATTTCGGGTGAATTCATAGTCGGATACCGTAATTTTTCGAAGACCGCCATTTTCAAGTTGGCGTGTCAAAAGCGCTTCGGGCAAAACGGTGACGCCAAGGTTTTGTACTGCTGCGGAAATTAAGGCTTGGTTACTGATTGATTCCATAACGGGAGTAACAGTAAGGTTTTCGAGAGCGAAAACGTGGTCTAAAAATTCACGAGACACGCTTTCATCCTCGCGAAGTAAAAGGTCATACGTGCACAGTTCTTTTAGGGTTACACAATCGGGCATATTGAATTTTTTTCCGCAAACTGCAATAAGAGTGTTGAAGTCGATAAGCTTGGATTTGATATTGGGATCGGACGGTTTTCCTTGAATAAAAGCAAAGTCAAGCACACCGCTTAAGATTTTGTTTTCAATGATTGAAGTTTGATTGATGGATACCTGTAGGTCGACCTCTTGAAAGTTTTCTTTTATAAGTCGAATTAAACGAGGCATTTTTTGTTTACCGATTGTTAGCGATGAACCGATTTTTAAAAGCGGTTTTTTTGAGGAATCATGCGCCAATTCTTCAAATTCGTCAAAGGCACCGATAACTTCCTGCGCCTTTATGAGCAGATTTTTACCCTCTTCTGTAAGAAAGAGTCGCTTATTTATGCGGTCAAATAATTTAACATTATAATTTTTCTCTATTTCGGAAATAGTATTACTGACGGCGGGTTGCGCGATAAAAAGCTCTTCCGCCGCTTTTGTCATACTTTGGTGCTTGCAAACGCAAATAAAAATCTTAAGATGTCGTATTGTCATAGCGAACCTCTCATAACTAAATTTATATGAACTTTATAATATTATAGTATTTTACTTATGACTTGTCAATGGATATAATAGAATTGTAAAAAATATGTAAAAATCAAAGGAGAAAAATCATGTTATCATCAGCAGATATTATGCAATTAGTGCAGAGTCTTATCTGGTTACTCGCGGGTGTCGGAGTATTTATCGTCGGTATGAACTTTATGGGTGACGCTTTGGAAAAGAGCGCGGGCACAGGAATGAAGCGTTTGCTTGAAAAAATCAGTAATAACCGCTTTTCAGGAGTGGGTATAGGTGCAGGTGTAACCGCAATTATCCAAAGCTCGTCTGCAACATCAGTAATGGTTATAGGTCTTGTAAATGCGGGTGTCATGACACTTATGCAAGCAACACCTATTATTATGGGCGCCAATATCGGTACAACAATTACAGGTGTTTTGGTAGCGCTTAAAAACGATTATTTTAATATGGCAATGTATCTTCTCGCTTTTGCAGGTGTAATGATGGGCTTTTCAAAGAAGGAAAAGGTAAAGATTGCGGGTAGCCTTTGTTGTGGTTTAGGTCTTATTTTCGTTGGTCTTGAAGTTATGAGCAGTGAACAGGCATTTGGAAACCCTCTTGTTGAAAATATGTTCACAAATATTTTCCAAAGAATTGATTTCCCGTTGCTTTTAATCTTGGTTGGTGTTATTTTTACCGCCCTGATTCAAAGTTCTTCTGCCGCAACAGGTGTTGTTATTACAATGGTCGGCACAGGCGTATTGCCACTAGATATGGCTCTATTTATAATCCTTGGTGCGAATATCGGTACTTGTGTAACAGCATTGCTTGCCTCTGTTGGTGCAAATGCAAATTCTAAGCGAGTGGCTCTTATCCACTTTACATTTAACACAATCGGAACAGTTTTATTTGCCGCGATAATCTGGATATTCAAAGAACCTATGGTTAACCTTTTGGTGTCACTCTTCCCAGGGGATGACCAGATGTCTTTGCAGATGAGAGTTTCTGCCTTCCATGTTATCTTTAATGTGACCACAACCTGCTTACTTCTCCCCTTTGTAAAGCAACTTGTGAAATATTCTTGCGCAGTTATTAAGGATAAAAAAGAAGAAAATGAAACATTAACCCTCAGATATGTTGACGATAGATTGCTAACAACCCCACACATTGCGCTTATGCAGGTTAAAAAGGAAATGGATTATATGTTTGGATTGGTAGAGGAAAATATAAAGCTTTCCTTCAAACCGATTGAAAACGAATCCGTTGACAATGGTGAAAAAATCCAAAAAAACGAAGAAATTATCGACTTCACAAACAGGGCTTTAACCAAGTTTTTGATTAAACTGTCGGCTAACGTTGAAGTGAGTGCGGAAAATTTAATTGGTTCATATTTCCACGTGTTAAACGACTTGGAGCGTATAGGCGATAATGCCGAGAATTTCCACGAAATAGAAATCGAAATGGCTAATAAAAATATCGAATTTTCGAATAAGGCACAAGAAGGAATTGTAGAAATGCGCGAACGTATTATGAAGATGTTCGCAATTTCTAAAGACGCTTTTGAAAATATAAATAAAAAGGATTTGCCCCAATTAACCGAGATGGAAGAAGGGGTTGACCTGATGAAAAAAGAACTTATGTCGAGCCACTTTGCGCGTCTTGCAATAGGAAGTTGCAATGCGGAGGTTAGCCCGTATTATTCATCAATAATATCAGGTTTGGAGCGTGTGGCTGACCATCTTGTGAACGTTGGTTTTAGTATTATCAATCCTACCGGTTCGCAAAATAGCGAAATGTAAAAAAAGAAACATCTACTCGTGTGAGTAGATGTTTTTATCTATTTAATAACCAAATAGCAAGGGTGAGATATCCGGCGAAGCTGACCCAAAGCGCGTAGGGGAGTTGAAGGTAGGCGGCTAGTTTATTGATTTTTTGATATTTTATAATTGTTCTTATAATTAAATACAGGAGAAGCAATAACCATATAAACGCAAAGAAAAACGCTCTGAAATTAAAGAAAATGATACTCCAAAAGAAATTGACCAAAAGGCTTAATCCGTAGGTTAAAAGTGCCGAGCGCTTTTTGAAATAACGGGTTGTTTTGTTGGTGTAAATCATAGCTGCGCTAATGCCCATAAGGATAAAAAGTATCGTCCAAACTACAGGAAACAACCAAGAGGGCGGAGTTAGTGGCGGAGAGATATTTTCGAGATATACCGACATATTGTTTTTTGTGATTAGCGCCGAAAGACCGCCGACAGATAGCGCGATTATGACCGATACAACGTAGGGGTTTAGTTTTTTAATCATTTTTTATCACCAATAAATTATATAATTTGTATTTTAAATTTATTCTTTTTGGAAATGATAATTTTAAGGAGTGATATAAATGATTGAACAAGATACAATAAAACTGCTTCGAGAATGTGATGCGGGTGTTAAAATGGGGGTCAAGTCGATTGAGGACGTTTTTGATTACGTCGAGAACAAAACTCTAAAGGGCGAATTGAACGATTGTAAGGATGAGCATCAAAAACTCGAGAGAGAAATCGAAGAATTGCTCGAGCGTTATCACGATGACGGCAAAGAACCCAATCCTATTGCAGCGGGGATGTCTTGGATGAAGACCAATATGAAACTTGTTGTAAACGAGTCGGACGCGACTATCGCCGACCTTATGACTGACGGTTGCGACATGGGGATTAAGTCGCTTAATAAATATCTAAATAAGTATGCGGCGGCTGATGAAAAATCGAAAGATATTTGCAAAAGGCTTATAAAAATTGAAGAAAAACTTCGAACTCAAATGCAAGAATATTTGTGATTTAATGTCCCGCTTATAGTACTTTAAATGTTTTATAATAAAGGTACAGTAAGTTAAGGGAGCGATGAAAATGATTTTTGCATTAGGAATTTTATTGGGAATATTGGTTTGGATTTTGTTGCCGAGAAATAGCAGCCAAAAAGGTTTTTGGGGATTTGTGTTGGCACTCGTTTATTTTCCGATTGCTGTCATATTGGCGCTTTCAAAAAAATATAAATAAAATAAGGGTAAAAAACACTTGACAAATACCGATTTGTTGGGTATAATAAAGAAAACGAACAAATGTTCGGGAGGTTAAAAACTATGACATTTTTAGATATATTAAGAACTTTACTTGAAATCGCTATGGTAGTTGGATTGGTTTGGGGAATTTTTAACGAAGACCGTCTTGTTGCTTTTGAGGAGAAACTTTTAGCATCTTTGCGCCGTAAGCGTTTGCGCGTTGCTAAACATACTCGCCGTAGAAGTTTCAACGTTTAGTTTATTCTTCTTTCTTTTTATAAAAAGTAAAGCGGAAATTTCGACTAGTCGAAGTTTCCGCTTCACTTTTTATTTTTGTAAATATTTTTCAGCCTCATCAGCCGCAACAGCGCCGTCAGCCGCGGCGGTAATTACTTGGCGAAGAGTTTTACTGCGAACGTCACCTGCCGCAAAAACACCGCTCAAATTTGTTTTTGTTGATTCGTCGGCAATGATATATCCATTCTCGTCGAGCGCTATTCCGCTTAAAAATTCGGTGGCGGGTTTTCGACCGATACTAACAAAAACGCCGTCGAGTGAAATCTCGGTTTGCTCGTTTGTTTTAAGG
>JAZORM010000062.1:0-3986 GCA_045656585.1 Acutalibacteraceae bacterium | reverse complement strand
AACACGCAAGGGATATTCGCGATAATACCCGTAACGGGCACCAATATATAATAAGGTAGCCTTACCTTTTGGACCGCGCCCTTGAAACCAATTCCGCCATGTTTTTTCGATGTCATAAAATACACCGAAACGATAAGGGTTATACACATTATTATATTTGCGTAGAAATACAGTGCCGACGCGCGAGAAAATTGGTCGCCACCGTAGTTTGTAAAACTCTTGACCACAATACTAACAAAGGTGTTTATGAGCATTATCGCGATACATATAAGCAAATTCACAAAACTCGACTTTGCGCCTTTTTGCTTTTTATTTTCGATCAAAGGCATAATAATCGAAACGGTCAAAAGCACAACCGAAAGTATTGAGGTAAAGGTTATTTTGTCACCGTAGAAAATAATTCCTATTATACAGGTTAAAATCGAAGAAGATTTCGAAAAAACGGCATATACGACAAGGTTAAGTCTCTTGAGCGCGATAAATATAGACGCCATACTCATACTCGCCAAAACACCGTAAGACACCGAGTGCCAAAAAAGCGGGGCGTCAAGCGTGAGATTGAATTTCGCCATAACCGCAAACAAAATAAGCGAAGACAACGAAATTCCCGCCGAATAAACAAGACCTGTCGCCAAAAATCCCTCGGATTTTTTGCTGAAAAGCTTTTCCGAAAAATGCGCAAGGCCCAACATTACTTGACCAAGAGCTACAAGCAAGAAAAATTGCATAATTCTACCTCTTATTTTTTATAAATAAACTCGGACTCACCCGCAATTTGAATTTTTCCGAACTTTTTAGGAAGCTTGAAAGCAGGATTGCAGTCGAGTGTCACGTTTTTATCTTCTTTGTTGCGGTTTTTGATTGAAAGGTACTTGATTTTACCCTTTTGAACCTTAAGCGATACCGAATATCCGCCCTTAACGGCAATATTCTCGCACTCAACGTCGCCGTAGTCACGAGTAAAGCCATAAAGCAACATAATTTCGTCAAACTTAACACTACGCGCAAAAGCATAATTCAAGGTGCTTACCACAAGCGAATGGGGAGATATGTACCAATGATTGATAAAATAGCCATCCATACGGATTTTTTCCGGCAAAGCGCCAAGCGAAGAACAACCGTATCCCAAATTCTTGATATTTTCCATAGCCCACTCGGGTTTTCGGCAAAGCATAAACGATTCTGCCGCAACCGCATTATACCAAGGCCAATGACGGTATTCTTCGGTTGGAAAGTCGGTATCGTAGCCCCAAGGTGTTTTCCAGCTGTCAAACATTTCTTTAAGCTTTTCGGGGGTAATCATATTATCGCCCGACATAAAACGGTACGTCCAAACAAGGAAGCCCGAATAAGCCGAGCCTGTCGAATCGGCTATTACACCGTCCGGTCGGCGATTATCCTCAAGCGCCAAAAGCATTTTTTGGCTGATTTCCTTGTATTTTTCTTCACCGGTCATTTCATAAACGTAGTATATTGCTTTTGCGATTGTACATTGAATATTGCTGTCAAGCGCCACGTCATTTTCGGTTTCGGCAGCATCCTTAACGTCGATAAGATAATAAAGGTCGTTGCGTTTAACAAGCATTTTTTCCAGCCAAAACTCAACAACATCCTTGGCAATCTTAATATGCTCTTCGGTTATAGACGAAGGGTTGTATTCCCATTCGTGATACATCGCAAAAATGGAATAAGCGCAAAAGCCCGGTTTAAAGTTTATAAGCCATTCTTCCAAAGATGTATGACCGATAAACTCGCCGCAAACAGTGTTCCATCCCGCAAACGCAACACCTGAGTAGCCGTTTTTCTTTAAAACATCATAGCCCTCGGGTGCTAATTTGACATAAGCGTCGGTATATAAAGCCGATTCCTTAAAGCTACCGCTTGTAAGTAGCGCCATGTGACCAAACTCGGCATCCCAACTACACCAAACGCCACCTTTCCAATGATTCGGAAGCAAACCAAGACCGATAAGACCTGTATCAGGGTGTTGATAAGCGCGGGGAACGTAACGGCTTACATTATATATATAATTAAGCTTATCATCAGGCAAAGTAACCGAGGTATCACCATAATATGCATTCCACTCGGCAATATGTTCACTCTCAAGCGCCGAAACGCCCAATTGAGCCTTTTTATAAAGTTCTTCAAAAGTTACGTGCTTTTCGTTTTCGCTAAGGCAAATCATTGTGCGCTCGAAAAGGTCACCTTTTTTAATTTTCTCAATACGACCCTCAATATTGGTGGGGTTGTTAGGTTCTTTTTCGGCTCTTTCCTCTATACTGTCAAAAGCTTTATTGGATATTAAAACACCTTTACCGCCAAACGAACCAACCTTATATTCAAAGAAAAGCTCGTTATCTTTTGGGGTTGAAAATTTATACTCGCTATTATAGGTTACGTCACCGTAGTAGCAACCACTCGCAAAAAACGGCTCGTTAACACGAAAAGCAAAATCGCACTCGGCGTCCTTTGGCAAATCCAAAACTTCGGCGCGCTCGCACCAAATACCGTCTTTTGTGAGGAAGCTTGTAATACGAAGCTTTAAGCCGTAACGAAAATCCAAATCGGTTACAACCTGAGCTTTTTTCGGAATAAATTCTTGTTCGTACTTTATAGGTTCCGCAGGAGCGTTGAACTGCAAAATCTGAATACCCGCCATAACAACCGGATACTGATATTCGCCCGGTTTCAAATTCGCCATTTTATACCAACCGCAAGGACTTCCCTCGTGGGGTACGTTATGGGTATGGCAATTAAGCGACACAAAATTCGATCCGTCATAATTTATAAGAATACCCTCTCTGCCGTTGCCAAGGCACATAGGATAATAATGGTCGTTTGAAAAAGGTGTTGCTTTCATACTTCTTCTCCCTTTAAACTTTTAAATTTCAGTTTCATAATATAATAAAAGTTTTTCTAAATCAAGCGTTTAACAAAAATTCACAAGAAAATACCACAAAATCAAAAAAAACTTCCAAAACCCTAAGATTTTGGAAGTCTTCAACACCAATTTATTTGCAAAATTCTTCTACATAGTCGCCGATCGCTTTTTCAATAATTTCAACTGCGCTATCACGACCCATAACTTCATTTACGGCAGTTGCCTTGTTTTCAAGGTTTTTGTAAACAGTGAAGAAATGGCTCATTTCGTCAAATATATGACTTGGAAGTTCGGAAATGTCGTTGTAGTGATTATAGGTAGGGTCATTTACAGGCACCGCAATAATCTTTTCGTCGCCCTGACCGTTATCAACCATCGAAATTACACCAATCGGCTTTGCTTTTACCAAGGTCATTGGTTCCAAGGTTTGAGCGCACAAAAGCAACACGTCAAGCGGATCTTTATCGTCACCGTATGTACGCGGAATAAAACCGTAGTTTGCAGGATAGTGGGTCGAGGTGTAAAGAATTCTATCCAACATTAAATAACCTGTTTCTTTATCGAGTTCATACTTCTTTTTACTACCCTTTGAAATTTCTATAACACAAATAAATTCTTCAGGTGTGATTCTTTTTGGTGAAATATCATGCCAAATATTAGACATTAAAAACGCTCCTTTTAAAATTCAAATAACTCTGTACTAAAATATCTTTCGCCTGTGTCGGGCAAAACGGTTACAACAGTCTTTCCTTTACCAAGCTGTTTCGCAAGTCTTAGCGCAGCCGCAACGTTTGTTCCGCTCGAAATTCCGCAAAGAATTCCTTCTTCTCGAATAAGGCGTTTAGAGGTTTCGATAGCCTCATCGTCGGTTACGATTGCGGTTTTGCAATAAATCTCAAGATTCAAATTTTCGGGGATAATTCCGTCGCCGATACCCATTTGCAAATGGGTGCCAATGCTACCACCCGAAAGTATTGCCGCATTTTCAGGCTCTACCGCCCAAATTTCGATATTAGGATTATGCTCTTTCAAAACCTCGCCGATACCTGTAAGCGTACCGCCCGTGCCAACACCCGAACAAAAACCGTCGATTCGGCGATTTGCT
>JAZORM010000061.1:0-3165 GCA_045656585.1 Acutalibacteraceae bacterium | reverse complement strand
ACTGAAAATATTGAAGCGTTGGAAAAAGGTATTCCAAATCTTCTTCGCCACGTTGCAAACATTAAAAACGTTTACAAACTTCCTTGTGTTGTAGCAATAAACCGTTTCCCAACCGATACCGACGCTGAAATTGAGTTTATTATTGCAAAATGTAAAGAATTCGGTGTAAACGTTGTATTATCAGACGTTTGGGCTAAAGGCGGCGAAGGCGGTGTTGAACTCGCTAAAGAAGTTGTTCGTCTTTGCAACGAAGAAAAAGGCGATTTCACCTTCTCTTACGAAAGCGACCTTACAATCGAAGAAAAAATTGACGCTATCGTTCGTAAGGTTTACGGCGGTGACGGTGTAATCTTCACACCAAATGCTAAAAAACAAATCGCAACTCTTACTGACCTCGGTTTCCAAGAATGCCCTGTTTGTATGGCGAAGACTCAATACAGTTTCTCCGACGATGCTACAAAACTCGGCGCACCCGAAGGTTTTAAGGTAACTGTTAGAAATATCAAAATTTCAGCAGGTGCAGGTTTCATTGTTGCCCTCACAGGTGATATTATGACAATGCCCGGACTTCCAAAAGTTCCCGCAGCTGAAAGAATTGATGTTGATAACAACGGCGTTATCACAGGTTTATTCTAAAAATTAAAGGCTCTCATTTTGAGAGCCTTTTTTATATGTTTAATTCAGTTTGTAAAACGTTAAGTTCGCATTGGTATTCAACATTTAAATTTATCAAATATCTTCCAAGCTTTTGAGCATATTTTATAGTGTTTTGTGTTCCGCCCGACTTTCCGTCATACCAACAAACTACAAAATCACAATTATCGACCATAAACTTATTCCTCTCTTGGAAACACCAAGGAAAATATTCCTTCGAAATATATACAACCTCATCAGCCGACTGTAAAATGTCGTAATAACGATTTCTCCAATTAGCCGAATAAGAACGCTCTTGGGAATCAAAAGGCAGAGCGCACACAAGCGAAACTTCAGGATATTTATCCTTTAGTTTTAAAACACACTCAGCGCATAAAATATCAAACCCTTCAGCCATACCGCTATAAAAAACTTTGCAATCGTCATCGATAAGCGAGACCAAAGTTTTCTCAATTCGAGACTGTAAAAGGCATGTTTCAGAAGAAAGCTTATCAAGTTGAAACGGGAATTTTTGGGGCCTGTATCCCGTGAAACAGGCTTTTTTAATGTTCAAAATATCTTCCATACTAATATTATAACGAACAAATGTTCAAATGTCAAATATTAATTTTTACACTTAAATATCATAACAAAAATACAATGAATTAAAGTAAAATATAAAAATTGATGGTAGACACTTTTTAGTGTCTACCATCACTATTTCACTTGCCTTTTGTTAAATATTAAGGACTGCGACAGCAATGTTAAAGTATACCATAAGTGCCACAGCATCAACGATTGTTGTAATAAATGGACTCGCCATAACAGCAGGGTCAAGATTTAACTTTTTCGCCAACATCGGCAAAATACTACCAATGATTTTTGCAATGAATACAGTGAAGAAAAGTGTTATAGAAACAACCAAAATCTCCGCCATATATTTACCCGCGTCAAAGGTATTGAAAACAAGATGGTCTATAAGCAACATTTTTCCAAAGTTTACAACCGACAAAACTAAACTACAAATAATTGCAACCCTTGATTCCTTCCAAACAACACGAAAAATATCATGCCATTCGATATCGCCAAGCGACAACGCACGAATAACTGTAACCGAAGACTGACTACCACCGTTACCCGCAGTGTTCATAAGCATTGGAATAAATGTAATAAGAGCGGGTAAAATCGTAAGTTTTTCCTCAAAAGAAGAAATTATAGCTCCCGTAAACGTTGCCGAAATCATAAGAAGCAAGAGCCAAGGAATACGCGATTTAAATGTGTTCCATACGCTTGTTCGGAAATATGATTTATCACTTGGCAAAATTGCCGCCATTTTTTCAATATCTTCGGTCGCTTCTTCTTGTAAAACGTCGATAGCATCATCAACCGTAACGATACCAACAAGGCGGTTTTCGGTGTCTACAACAGGTATTGATATAAAGTCGTACTTTTCAAAAAGATACGCCACTTCTTCCTTGTCATCCAAAGTATTTGCCGAAATAACATTTTCATCCATTATATCAGCCAAAACAGTGTCTTTGGAGTTTAGAAGTAAATCACGAATTGTAATAATACCCAAAAGTTTTCTATGAACACCTATTACATAACAAGTTTCAATCATTTCAGTATCCTGACCAATTTGTCTTATGCGCTCAATCGCATCATCAACCGTCATTGTCTTTTTAAGGTCGATAAATTCAGTAGTCATAATACTACCCGCGCTATCCTCAGGATATGCTAAAAGTTGATTAATCATTTTACGTTTTTCAGCATTAGTTTGCTTTAAAATACGCTTGGTAACGTTTGCGGGCATCTCTTCCAAGATATCAACCGTATCATCCATAAAAAGCTCATCAAATACCTGTTTAAGCTCTGTATCGCTAAGCTTTTCTATCAAAAACTGTTGCATTTCAGGTTCAAAATAGCTAAAAACCTCAGCCGCCAAAACCTTTGGCAAAATACGAAAAACAACAGGCAAATCTTTTTCTTCCGCCTCTTCTAAAATAAGCGCAATATCAGCAGGCTCCATTTCAACGAGGAGTTGTCGCAGTTTTGTAAACTTCTTTTCTTCTATAAGCTCTAATATTGTGTTTTCCAATATAACTCCTCCTTTTATATTAACTTTATTTATTATAACCCAAAATAAAACCAATGTCAATTTTTGACCACAAAAAATCTATAAAATCAAACAAATGACCAATAATCGAACCGACGATAAATCTATGTGTAGTTAAAATAATCGCCCACTAAACAAAATGATTAGTGGGCGAAAATTAAATATTAGTTACATTCAGCTTCGAGCGGACCTGCGAGTTCTTTAAGGAAGAACAAGCGACCCGGTAAAGTTGGGATATATGAAGAAGTAATCCAAGGTGTTGTGCCGTGGCGAAGAGTCATCCAAAGCGACATACCTTGCCATTGCATTCCACGACCCAAAGTACCGTCAGCACCGCCGATAGCATAGTCTGCTTTAAGAAACAAACCAGGGCCAATGGTGTTAGCGCGACAAGGAACCAAAGTGGTTCTTGACTT
>JAZORM010000060.1:0-3640 GCA_045656585.1 Acutalibacteraceae bacterium | reverse complement strand
ACATAGCTTTCGCCAATATCTCCGTAAACTACTTCCTTTAGCATATTACTCCCTCCTTTGGTAAAAGTTTATATACTGTGTGAAGATTTACGCCTTTTGCGGCATAAACAACATCTTCTTTTGTGATCAGTTTAATCTTTTCTATTATATCTTCGGGAGAATATAAGTTGGCGTTGTTTACCTTTAACGCATACCACAAATCAAGCGAACCTTGGCTGTCATAATAGGTTTTCATCGAATCGCATATACTCTTTATTGATGACTCGAATTCGCTATCCAAAAATTCGCCTTTTTTCATAATTTCAAGTTGGTTCAAGATTTCATCAATTGCCTTTTGGGCATTTTCGGTTTCAACACCCGAATCAACCGTTAAAAGTCCCTTATAGCGAACCGAAGTTGCCGAGCAATAATAACAAAGACTCATCTTTTCGCGAACGTTTGTGAAAAGGCGCGAATAAGGACCGCCACCAAAAATATCACACATAACAAGTAACGGCAAAGACAAATCATCATCGCCATAGATATCACTCGAGAAGCCCATAACAATCTTGCCTTGCTTAACGTCCATCTTTTCGAAAACAGTATTTACCTTTTCCGACTTTTTAGCGGGTTTACAAACACTAACGTCGGTAATATTATGGCGTTCGATATTAGAAAATTTTTCTTTTACGTTATCGAAAAGTTTTCCCGGTATAGCCGAACCTACAACATGAACTCTTACAAACGCAGTTTCCAACATATTTTTCCAAGCGTCATAAAGACTAGCGGGTGTTACAGCCATAACGTCATCTACCGTTCCGCACTTCGGAATACCGTAAGGTGTTCCCGCGAACATTTCGCTAATCAATCTATTTTTGGCATAAACGCGCTTTTCAGCGATTTCGCCTCTAATATGCTCGATTGCTTTTCTCTTTTCGCGCTCAACGTCATTAACAGAAAATTCGCCGTCTTGAACGTTGGGACCAAACACTAATTTCAAAAGCAAATCACTAGCTTCTAAACACAACGAGTCACTATCAAAAGAGAATTTATCATCAATTACCGAAATTTTCATTCTAAGCAACTGGCAATCGCCGTATTTTTCGCAAGAAGCGTCTAATCTTGCGCCGTAGAGTTTGTTGAGTTTTAAATTGAGGGCGGTAAAATCGGGATAATCCTTACCGCAAGAAGTCAAGATAAAAGGCAACAACGCATTAGCGGCAACCGTCGATTTTTTCATCGGTAAATAAAAATTAAAAGATACAGATGTTGTGTTGAAACGATTATTTTGAATAAAAAGCCCTTCAACACCGTCATTTAAAGTGATAACCTTGTTTGACATTGCATTTCTCCGTTAATAATAATATTCAAGTTATTATACCATATAATAGATATTTTTTCCACTACTAATTGAAAAATAAATCGTAATATGATAAAATAATATTAATCAAATAATTAAAAGGAGGGCGGAAAATGAAAAAAAGCCAAAAACGCGGTATTAGAATTCAAAACAGAATTATAATTTCCGCTTTGCTTTTATTACTGCAGTTGACATTTTTGTTCTTTTTAATCTACGATTCAAGCTTTTATTCGGTTTGGGGATTCAGCCTCTCAAACCTTATTGGTGCTGTCACCGCTATCACAATAATAAACAAACGCGGAAATCCCGACCACAAAATCGTTTGGATTATATTTATTTTGATTTTCCCAATCTTCGGAATTTCGGTTTATATTCTTTGGGGTGGCGGTCGAGTATTGCCCCATTTAAAGAAAAAAATGGCGGTTTGCGATTCTAAATATAAAGCATATTTAAAAGAAGACGACAACGTTATTAACCACCTCGACTATTACGATATTTCCCACGCTCGACAAGCCTACTATCTCTCGAACGAATGTGGTTTCCCGCTATACGATAACACCTCTGCCGAATATTTACCAAGTGGCGAAAAATTCCTTTCGCGCCTTTTGGAAGAAATGGAAAATGCCAAAGAATATATTTACTTGGAATTTTTTATTGTTGCTGAAGGAAAAATGTGGCAACAAATCCACTCGGTTTTAAAGAAAAAGGTTGATGAGGGTGTCGAAGTAAAACTGATTTTTGACGATTTTGGTTCAATCAAACGTCAGCGGAAAAACTTTGTACACAACCTACGTAGAGAAGGTATTTCGGTTGCTGTTTTTAATCCGATTCATCCATTTATGACAACCTTCCAAAACAACCGCGACCACCGAAAAATAGTGGTTATTGACGGTCTTGTAGCTTTCACAGGAGGTATAAATATCGGAGATGAATATATAAATCACCAAAAGCGTTTCGGTCATTGGATGGATAGCGCAGTTATTATAAAAGGTAATGCTGTGAACAGTTTCCTTTGTATGTTCTGTTCGATGTGGAAATTCATAACCGATAAAAACATAGATATTAAAACTCACACAAAAGAGTCAAATATCAAAGACGACGGTTTTGCTCTTCCATACAACGACGGACCGTTATACGAAAATAATGCGGCTGAAGGAATTTATATGCAAATTATAAATTCCGCTCAAAAATACGTTTATATTATGACCCCCTATCTCATCATAGATGATATGATGACTTCGGCGCTTTGTATGGCTGCAAAAGCAGGGGTTGAAGTTTGTATCGTAACGCCCCATGTTCCTGACAAATGGTACGTGCACAACGTGACTCAGTATAATTACCTTGAACTTCTAGAATCAGGGGTCAAAATATACGAGTATACCCCCGGTTTTCTTCATTCAAAGGTGTTTTTATCGGATGATTGTGTCGCAACAGTTGGCTCGGTAAATATGGACTATCGTAGTTTTATTTTCCATTTTGAGTGTGGTGTGTGGCTTTCAAATAAAGACACTGCTCTTAGTATCAAACACCATTTCCGCGAGGTTTTAGCCAATTCAAATGAAATAAAATTGCAAAATTGGAAGCGTCGACCCATCAAAACCCGACTAAAACAAGCAATTTTGCATATATTTGGTCCTTTAATGTAATTGACAAGTAGAATTTTTGTTGTTATAATATAAATGAAAATAAGATTTTATGAAAGGCGGATATTTTATGAAAGGCTTTTTTAAATTTATCGTATCACTTTTTGCTCTCTTTGGTGCAGCAGTCGGCGCACTTGCAATTTTCGATAAAGTTCAAAACAAAAACCGCATTAAAGGCGACTACCTAGAATGCGATTCAGCTGAAGAAGAATAAATCTAAACATTAAAAATCCCGTTGGTTTCAAAAACCAACGGGATTTAATTTTAATTATTTTATAGGATAGGTCCAACCAAAGCTGTCTTCGATTTTGCCCCATTGAATACCTGTTAAGGTATCGTAAAGCATTTGAGTTACTTCACCGATTTCACCGTTATTTACAGCGTATTTAACACCCTTATAGCAAAGCTCACCAATTGGAGATACAACAGCCGCTGTACCGCAACCCCAAGCTTCTTCGAGTGTACCGTTTTGCATAGCTTCAGCCAATTCGTCGATGCTCAAAAGTCTTTCTTCAACCTCGAAGCCCTTTTCTTTAAGCACTGCGATACAAGACATACGGGTAATACCGGGAAGAATGGAGCCCGAAAGCATAGGAGTTACAATCTTACCGCCAATTTTGAACATAACGTTCATAGCGCCAACTTCTTCGATATACTT
>JAZORM010000059.1:0-2600 GCA_045656585.1 Acutalibacteraceae bacterium | reverse complement strand
ATCGGTCAAGTTGGGCGGAAAAACCAACTGGGTTGTAAACACAAAGCCTGATTCCTCTAAAGTTTGGTCTACCTTCGAAAAGGTTGTTTTAGAACCAAAGAGCACAAGCCAAACTGCTGATTTATCTTTTGCCTTCGAGTTTACAGGAACCGAGGTTGCAATTCTTGACCATGGTGAAAACGTTTCGGCGATAAAAGTGACGGTTGACGGAAAAACATCCCAAAAAGTTGCTTATCAAAGTGTGAATCCTGTAGTTGTGGTTTCGGGTCTTGAATACGGAAAGCATACTATTGTCATCAAGCCCGAATATGAAAGCGGAAAAATAGGATATATTTATATCCAAGGTTTCTTTATTCGAAATCAAGAAAAATGTTCGGCAAAATATGACCATGAGCATAAATACACAAATTACGTTAGCGATAAAAATGCAACTTGCAGAAAAGACGGCACCAAAACCTCTAAATGTTATAAGAGCGGTTGTGATATGACCGATACTATTACTGACGTTGGAACTAAGAAAAAACATAAATACGTAACAAAAATTATCCGTAAAGCCACACAAACAAAAATCGGAACAGGGGAAATAGTATGTGAATACTGTGACCGTTTTGAAGATTCCGTTTTGATTAGTAGAATTAAATCGGTTAAACTTTCTACAACAAGCTACACCTATAATGGAAAGACCAAAAAGCCGGCCGTTAAGGTTAAGGATTCGGCAGGGAATACAATCTCTTCGAAGTACTATACTGTAAGCGGTACTAAGAGCGCGAAAAACGTTGGTAAATATTCAATCACAGTTAAATTCAAAACCAAATATTCGGGAACGGTTAAGGTTTATTATACAATCAAACCCGCCAAATCTTCGGTTAAGAAATTAACTGCCGCTAAAAAGAGCTTGAAGGTTAAAATCGCAAAGGTTTCAAAACAGGCGAGTGGATATGAAATTCAATATTCTACAAGCAAAAAGTTCACAAAATCCACTACAAAGACCAAGACTTTAAGTAGTTACAAAACCACAAGCGTAACCCTTAAGAAGTTAAAAGCGAAAAAGACCTATTACGTAAAGGTTCGTACTTATAAGAAGGTTAGCGGAAAGAAGATTTATTCTTCTTGGTCGAGTGTAAAATCAAAGAAAACTAAATAAATCAACGTAGGGACGTGCATTGCACGTCCCATTTTTAATGGAATTTTCTGTATATGTAAATCAATTTTTCAAGTGTAAAGAAAAATACTTGACAGGCAAAGCTTTTTGTGTTATACTCTTTAAGGTTTAAAAAAGGTGGTATTTTAGATGGTTAAAAATTTATATATTTCCGCCTTGCTCGACGTTTACGGGAATTTTTTGGGCGACAAGGCGAAATCGCTTACCGAATGTTACTACAACGAGGATTTGTCGCTTTCAGAAATCGCTGAAAACGAGGGTATAACCCGTCAAGGCGTGCGAGATCAAATCAAACGCGCCGAAGCGCAACTTTTGGAACTTGAAGAAAAATGTGGATATTGCAAAAAGTTTTCCGATTTAAAGGAATTGGCAAATAGATATTCTTCGGGTGAAAAGGTTATTGATGAAATTATTTCTACTATAAACGAATTGTAAGGAGAGTGAATCTTTTGGCGTTTGACAGTTTATCCGACAAATTAGCAGGCGTTTTCAAAAAATTACGCTCTCGCGGAAAACTTTCGGAGTCTGACGTAAAGACTGCGATGCGTGAGGTAAGACTTGCGCTTTTGGAGGCCGATGTTAACTATAAGGTTGCGAAGGACTTCACAAATACCGTTACTGAAAAATGTATCGGTGAAAACGTTATGGAAAGCCTTACCGCTCCCCAAATGGTAATCAAAATCGTTAAAGATGAACTTACCGCTTTGATGGGTAGCGAAAAAGCAAGGCTTAAAATATCCAATAAAATCCCAACCGTTATTATGATGTGCGGTCTTCAGGGTTCGGGTAAAACAACCCACTCGGCAAAACTCGCAAAGCATTTGAAAGCAAAAGGTCACAGACCAATGCTCGTAGCTTGTGATATTTACCGTCCTGCCGCTATTGAACAGTTGAAGGTTGTGGGTAAAGCGGTTGATGCTCCCGTTTTCGAAATGGGAACCGAAAAACCTGAAATCATCGCTAAAAAAGCGATTGCACACGCTAGAGACTACGGTCACGATTTCGTGATTTTGGATACTGCGGGTCGACTTCATATAGATGCCGAGCTTATGGATGAGCTTCGCCGTATTACCGAAGTGGTTGAAGTTGATAATATCCTTTTGGTACTCGACTCAATGGTTGGTCAAGATGCGGTTAATATTGCTAAATCATTTAACGATATCCTCGAGATTGACGGTGTTATTTTGACCAAACTCGATGGTGATACTCGTGGCGGTGCGGCGCTTTCCGTAAAGGCTGTAACAGGCAAACCTATTATGTTTGCGGGTGTCGGCGAAAAACTCGACCAATTAGATGAGTTCCACCCCGACCGTATGGCTTCTCGTATTTTGGGTATGGGTGACGTTCTTTCTCTTATCGAAAAGGTAGAAAGCGAAATCGATGAGAAGGAAGCCGAAAAAACCGCTCAAAAACTCGCTGAAAACAAGTTTGACCTCAA
>JAZORM010000058.1:0-3616 GCA_045656585.1 Acutalibacteraceae bacterium | reverse complement strand
AGACTTTCAAATTGCGGAAGTTTTTCATTTTGCCATAAAGATTTATTCATAATATCACCCAAGATATTATTTCACTCAAAATCCCCCATATACAAAAAAGCCCTTGCAAACACAAGGACTTGTATAATTTGGTCTCGGGTTCGCCTTCCGATTTCAAGGCTTCGCCGAGGAATTGCAAGAGTACCAACCGTACGTTTGGTCTGTCGGAATTGCCAAAGCGTTTGCTTTAGCGCAGTAACCGTTTGCAACCGGTCCTCTTGACACAAATAATTAAACACTAAAATTTTAACCGCAACAAGAATAGAATATGAATAATATATTAAATTTGCTATTTACTCGCTATCGTATCTTCTTGATTTCTATATACCAAAAACTTGCAAAACAAAAATTCCAAAACAAAATTTGAAATCATTGTAACCGCCAAAACAATATAATCATGTATACCCGTCATAGTCGCGATATGTCCAAGCCAGGTTGAAACAGGGGTAAAAACAAGATAAAAGCCAAAAACTTTAAGCATTGCGGCAGGAATATTTGCTGCCGATTTAAAGGTATAACGGCGGTTAAGAGTGAAATTCCATAAGATAGAAAGTATTAAAGAAATTAAATATGAAGGCCAATAACTCCATTTAAAAAGTTCTTCAAAAACCGCAAACGAACCAACCTGAATTATCCCCGCCGAGATTGAAAACAAAGTGAATTTAACCATCTGTAATACTGCTTTTGCTGACATAAATTTCTCTCCTTTTTGTGAATGTGAATTTATTTTTACAACGGCCCCCTTGCCTAAAGGGGGCTGGCATTTGCATCGCAAATGACTGGAGGATACTGTTTTAGTTAAAATTTACAAACACTTACGGGAGGGGAAACCACTCCCCTACAATATATCTATATTGATTATTCGTAGGGGAACCGTTTCGGCTCCCGAAAGCCTTCTCCTAGAGGAGAAGCCTTTTTATATAATTCCTAAAATATAGTCTGATGCAACCTTATAATATTTACATAGTTCAATAACTATATGAACCGGTATTTCACTTTCTCCAGTTTCCCATCTACGATATTGTGTCAAATGAACATTTAATAATTTTGCTATATCCGCTTGTGTTTTATCCTTATCCTCTCTTAAATCTCTAATTCGCTCATAAACATATTTCATAATCAACACCTCTATTTGCATTTTACACTAAAACACAAAAATGTGTTGACAATAACACGTTTTTGTGTTATTGCTTTTGTGGGCTACGTTTTGCAACCACGCAAACTCCGATTGTCGCCAAACAAAAAAGATGTCCCGAAATTCGAGACATCTTTTTATAATTTAAATATGCAATAATTCCGAATTAAATCTCAAGTTCACCAAACTCAGCTTCCAAAGCGATAACCTTGTCTGCCGAACGCATACCGTCGGTACCGTTATTTTCGGAGAGCGAACAAGCCGCCGAAGCACGGGCGAACTTCATAGACTCTTCCAAAGATTTATCTTCGTGAGCACCGTAGAGAATACCGCTACAATAAGCGTCACCCGCACCTGTTGAGCCTTTGATATAACCCTTTGGCAACTTAAGGCTTGGAACTGTGATTTTTTCGCCTGTTTCACAGTCAAACCCGAATCCGCACTTGGGCGCGTGGATAACAATCCACTTGGAAACGCCAAGTTCTTTGATTTTCTCGATAGCCTCGAAAGCTTTTTCGGGGATAAGTTCACCGTCTTTGGTCATTTCAATACCTGTTACAGCCTCAGCCTCGGACTCGTTGATACAGCAAATATCGGTATATTTGAGCGCCGCTTTTACAATATTCTTAGCGCGGTCGCTTTGTTCCGATACAACGTCGATAGAGGTAATCATACCGCGTTTTTTAGCCTCAGCCAAAATACGAGCACCGTGGGTGCCGTATTCCTCATCGGGCGAGTCAACCTTCTTCATAAGGAGCAAATATTCAAGTTGGAAAATCTTAGTGTCAACTGTATCCCAGTTAATATAATCCATCCCAAACTTGTCACTAGCCGCGGGTTCGAAGAAGAATGTGCGTTGTTTTGTATCGGCAGCGTTCATAACGTGTGTTACCGAACTATTTTCCTCAATAACAACGTTTTCGGTGTCGATATTTGGGAAGCTTGCCAATACTTTTTGCAAATGTTTGCCGCCTTTATCATCGCCGATAATAGCGCAAACCTTAACCTTTAAGTTGGGGTCAAACTTTGCAAGGTCCAAAATCATATTACCGGTACCGCCAATGTTAAGGCTTGTATCTCTTACAGATACCAAAAAACCTTGATTGGGGTAGGTGTCGATTTCATAGAATATGTCCGCAATAAGCGAACCTGCAACCGCAATACCTGTTTTAGTATTTTTCACGGAATTACACCTCTAAGCTAAAAATATTGATAGCTTCCTTAACATTTTCCTTCATAGCTTCCATAGCTATACCGGGAATGTCGTGGTAGAATATATTAGCACCTTCACCCTTGCTTTCAATAAAGTCTTTTATAGCCTTACCGCCTGCAAGTGCCATATATGTATAGTAGTTAATCTTACGAATACCATTGCGGATAGAGGTTTGGAACTCTTCCTTAGTAAGACCCGAACCACCGTGCATTACGAAAGGAACGTTGATTTTTTCTTTAATCATCTTGATACGGTCGAGGTCAAGCTTAGGCTTAACTTGGTATACACCGTGAGCAGTACCGAAAGCGATAGCCAAAGCGTCAACGCCTGTACGTTCAACAAAGTCTTTAGCCATATCAGGATCGGTGTAAACATCTTCAGCACTTGCAAAAGAATCGAGAGTTTCCTGCTCTGCCCCTTCACCAACACCAATATCGGATTGGAAAATATGGCCGAGCTCAGCTTCAACAGTAACGCCTACGCTATGAGCGAGACGGCACATAAGAGCGGTCTGAGCAACGTTTTCTTCATAATCTTCGCCAGAAACGTCAAGCATAACAGAAGTAAAGCCTAATTGAATAGCCTTCATACAGGTTTCGAGTGATTGGCCGTGGTCTAAGTGAACACATACGGGAACCTTTGCCTTTTTAGCCATATCTACCATAATTGGAGCGATAACTTCAAGTGGCATAAGTGGGAAATGCACTTCAGCGTGGTTAAGAATAACACCTTTGCCTGTTTCTTCAGCAGCGGCGATAATAGCTCTCAAAGATTCAAAGCTGACAGCGTTGAAGGCACCAACGGCATAGCCTTTTTCTTCAGCGTCCTTCATAAGTTCGGTCATTGATACTAACATAATTTTTCTCCTTTAATATGTAATTAGATTAAATCAATATTGTAATCAAGATAGTTTTCAAATGCTTCTCTTACAGATTCAGCATAGTTGCCCTTTGTAACAGCAGCATGGTGACGATAGCCGTTCTTTGCCATATAGTTGAACATTTCGTTTGCGTTTTCTTTTTCGAATACAACGCCCATACCAAAGAATTCTTCGGGGATTTCGTCATTTGTGAACTTGCCTTCGGTTACGAATGCGCAAAGGTCGCCATCTTCGGTCTTAAAGCTACCAACAGTAACGTCGCCTCTGATAAGCTGACCAACGTTAAGGCCAACACCGCTGCCATCACCGTAAGATTTCTTGAACATAAGGTGTTGCTCAATTACGCCCT
>JAZORM010000057.1:0-4256 GCA_045656585.1 Acutalibacteraceae bacterium | reverse complement strand
GTTGAATTTGAAGCCGATGAAAGTTTCAAAGTTGCAGACTCGCCCATATATTTTGATGATTTGCGTGCGGGTGAATTTTATGATGCAAGAAAAGAAATTGAAGGTTGGAATCTTCCGAGTTTTAATGACAGCGAATGGCGTAATGCCATAACCACAGAAACCCCACGCGGCGAGACTATTATCTGCCCAGCAGAACCAATAGTCATTACAAAAGAATTAAAGCCCGTTTGCATCAGAAAGGCAAAAATATCTAAGCAACCCGAATACCGTAAAGAATTACCCGTTATTCCAGCACCCGAAGACGAATCTATGACCGAAGGTTGGTTATACGATTTCGGAGTAAATGCAGCAGGTTTGTGCCGTCTTAACATCAATGGTAAATGTGGGCAAAAAGTAATTCTTCAATTTGGAGAATTACTTGATGAAAATGGCGATATGGACCTTCGTGGCATGTCATTTTTACCTGAAGCTTTTAATCACAAGGATATTTATATTTGCAAAGGTGAGGAAAACGAAGTTTATATGCCGAAATTCGCATACCACGGTTTCCGTTATTGCCTTGTTATGGGTATTGATGATAAACAAGCAACAGAAAATTTGCTTACATATGCCGTAATGAACAGCGATTTAAGGCAGTTAAGCGAGTTTTCTTGCTCTGACGAAATGGCAAACAAGTTGCAAGACGCAACAATGGTAAGTAACCTCTCGAACTTCTATTACTTCCCAACCGATTGTCCTCACCGTGAAAAGAACGGTTGGACTGCCGATGCTGCTTTATCTGCCGAACAGATGCTTATAAATTTGTCTGCAGAAAACAGCCTTGGTGAGTGGATGCGCAGTATACGCAAGGCACAACGCGAAGACGGTGCTCTCCCCGGAATTATTCCTACAGCAGGCTGGGGATTTAATTGGGGTAATGGACCTGCCTGGGACTGTGTTATTGTTTATATCCCCTTCTTTATTTGGAAATACCGCGGAAACACCGATATAATACACGAAAACGCCGCAATGATAATGCGTTATTTGAACTATATAACGACAAAATTTGATGACAAAGGACTGCTTCATTTTGGCTTAGGCGACTGGTGCCATGCAGGTATGATGTCGGGTTACAAAGCCCCGCTTGAGTTAACCGATACTATTATGGGCATCGATATATGCAAAAAAGCATCTGTAATGTTCGAAGCCGTAAACCTTCTTCCGCAAAAGAAATTGGCTGATAACATAGGTGCTATGCTATTTGATGCCGCTCGTAGGCATCTTATTGACTACTACACAATGACCGCTCTCGGAAATTGTCAAAGCTCACAAGCCATGGCCATTTTCTACGGCATTTTCAAAGAGGAAGAAAAAGCGCAGGCGTTTGAAAAGCTAATAGAACTTATAGAAGCACAGGATAATCTGATTGACGTTGGTGTTTTGGGCGGACGGGTGATTTTCCACGTACTTTCGCAATTTGGCAAAAGCGACTTAGCATATCAAATGATTACCGACAGCCGTTTCCCGTCATACGCCTATTGGATAAATAACGGCAGAACCAGTCTTTGTGAAGCCTTCCGCAAGACAGACCTTCTACCCAACTCCCAAAATCATCACTTCTGGGGCGATATAAGTTCCTGGTTTATGCAGAATATTGTGGGTATAAAAATCAACCCCGAAAACCGGGATTGCACTCAGGTTGAAATTTCTCCGAAATTTATAAATAAATTAACCTTTGCCAACGGAAGCACCTATGCTTCCAACGGCAAAATCAGTGTCTCTTGGAAGAAAGATAAAAATGCTATAACCTTAACATGTGACGTTCCAAAAGGATGTCATGGTGAAATTGTTTTGGAAAATAGCTATACTTTTGAAAACAAAACAAACACTTTTTCTTTTACCGATGGAATAAAAAATACTTTTTCTATATTTGAAGCGTAAAATCAAATCTGCTTTATATTTGGAAAACAATTCTATAAATAGTTTAGAAAAGTAAAAATATCAATTACGCCAAGCTTTCGTTCTTGTTTTCTTTTTAGGAAGAACCCCCGACTTTTGAGATTGTCGGGGGTTCTTTCATTTTAATATTTAATGCATCATTTTCAATACTCCACCGCATTTTCCACAGCGATAGCTTTTATAATTTCTTATAACCTTAGTTTTCTTTTGGTATTTAATTTCGACGCCACAATTAGTACAAACCAACGTGTACCTATAAACCGGTTCTTTTCGTTTGATTTCAATACCAAGTTCATCGCCTTTTATTGCCCTTTTAACACAATAATTAGGCAATTTTCGATTTATATATTCCGAATATATTTTCCATTTGTTTTTATGTGTAAAACACCCCGGAACCGTATGCAAAAGTTCGTGTATTATTGTGTTTTTGGCAATCTGTTCATCAACATTATCATCAAGCAATATATTTGAAATGCTGATATCAAACACGTCGGAGGCAACCTTAACGCACTGTCCTAACCGACATTTTGCGCGGGTGTTTATGGTCCAATTTCTCACTTTGCCACACTTAATACCTAAACTATTAAGGTCTGCAATACATATATCCACAAGTTTCATTAAGTCTTTCATATGCTTACCTCACTAATATTTTATTATACAATTTACCTGTAAAATTGCAATATGCTGACTGACAAAATCAATCAGCATATCTTTTTATACGGTTAAAGGTTTATCAGAAATATCCCTGAAACCGTGTTTTACTAACAGCTCTGCAATTTGTGTTGGTGTTATATTATCCTTACCGTTTATTTCGTCGGCAACAGCTTTGAATTTATCAGAATATGCTATCGTTATACCATCGCTGAAAATTCTAAGATATAGCATTAGCTCATCTAACAAAAAAACACCCCCACAAAGCGTGTGCTTTGTGGGGGATTCAATATTAATAAGACGGTACTCCGTAACCCAAGATTCGAAAATTAGTTAAGTCATATTCTAGTTTCTTGCACGCATCACCGGAATTTCCTTCAATTGTATGAACTTTACCGTTTTCAACCTTCTCAACAACACCAACGTGATTAGCATATCCATCACTGTCCCAATCGAAGAAGATTATATCCCCTTCTCGCGGTATATAGGTATTTGATTGCCAATCATCATAGAATGCTTTACAATTATCGCAACAATATATTCTCGGCAAGTCCGTTTTATTGGACACTGATTGTGAGATAATGTATTTGTAAAAACCAAAGGAGTGTGAATAAAATGGAAAAAGATTTATTATCTATGGACAGGTTGCCGACAATGGATGAGATGAAGGAGTTCTTCAGAAAGCACGACTGGACAACGGCGCAGATTAGTGACCCGGCCACGAGAACCGAAGAAGAACGCGCTGAAATTGCGTATGTGGCTGCGATAATGGACAAAAAGTTTGAGGAACTAGCTCAGCAAAAAGGTCGCCCATCAAGTGCCAAGTATTATGGCGAAAATAATCCCCTAATTGTTCTTCAAAGAAATACTGAGGATTTGGTTTCAAGTGCAGTTGTAAAAATCGCAAATGATGATGCTTTATTAGACGGTGCACTTTCTGCATTCGATTTTAACGACCCGGATATAGATGAAAAAGCAGATAGAATGTTCCATAGCGCAATTGATACTATGCTTGAAGTTATGGAATATGACAAGTTGGCCGCTATCGTTCATGAAAGTTCATGCGATGAAGATTTCAACAAAAACATTGAAAACAACTTCCGTTACAAAGACCACGTTCGACGTTGGGATCATACCGACGCAAAAGTAAAGGTCGCTCTTGCTCCTAATCCCGGTGCAAATATGAGAAGTCCTTCGCCATCGGTTGAGAACCAGGCAATTAGTAATGTTATGTTAGAGAGATTCACACTCTCCCTTGACCCTGTTGACCGTAAAATTTTCAACCGAATTCAACTTGGATACACTCAAGACGAGGTTGCAAAAGAACTCGGTTTTAAAGACAACGGACCCGTTTCAAAACGTTATGCTAAGATAAAAAAGAAATACCTTGAATGGGTAAAATAAAAATTTTAAAAAAATTTTTCAAAAATCAGGAATAATTTATACCTTCTCACCGCGTATATAAGTGGAGGCAGATGTCCCGTACTTTTAAAAGTACGGGATTTTTTGTTGCCCAAATTTAATTTAGGAGGTAGAAAATGCGTATTACTGACCGGCTCAAAGAGCCTTAGCAGATGGTATTAGGACAAAGTATGTCCTATACCGTAACGAGCAGGGCATTTGTATGCCAAATGCCCGTCGGTTTAGGGGACCCATCCCCCTAAACG
>JAZORM010000056.1:0-4935 GCA_045656585.1 Acutalibacteraceae bacterium | reverse complement strand
CTCGAAGCCCTTTTCTTTAAGCACTGCGATACAAGACATACGGGTAATACCGGGAAGAATGGAGCCCGAAAGCATAGGAGTTACAATCTTACCGCCAATTTTGAACATAACGTTCATAGCGCCAACTTCTTCGATATACTTTCTTTCAACACCGTCGAGCCACAAAACTTGTGAATAGCCTTGTTGAGCCGCACGTTCACCTGCACGGTTAGAAGCCGCATAGTTACCGCCGCACTTAGCGTAACCGGTACCGCCGCGTACCGCACGAACATCTTCGTCTTCAATCATAATCTTAACAGGATTGATACCCTCAGCATAGTAACTACCAACGGGAGAAGCAATAATAACGTAGGTTGCATTATGTACTGCGTGAACACCCAAAGATTCGTCGTTACCAAACATAAACGGACGAAGATAAAGTGATGTGCCCTCAGCCGAAGGAGTCCAGTCTTGCTCAAGTTCTACAAACTTTTCGAGAACTTCCATTGCCAAATCTTCGGGAATTTGTGGAAGACACAAACGCTCAGCCGAACGGTTCATACGACGAATATTTTCAATAGGACGGAACATTTGAACCTTACCGTCTTTACGGCGATAAGCCTTAAGACCTTCAAAAATTTCGCTACCGTAGTGCAACACTGTTGATGCAGGGTGGAGTGAAATATTTTCGAACGGAACGATACGGGCATTATACCAACCCTTTTCCTTGTTCCAATCCATCATAAACATATGGTCGGTAAAGATTTTACCGAAACCTAAAGTACTGCTGTCGGGCTTTTCTTTCAAAGTCGCAGCTTTTGTAATCTTTATTTCCATAATATATAATCCTTTCAACAAACTAAAAAACAACACAAATTCGAAAGAAAATTGTTCACAGTGCCGTTTTGCAATGAGTGGTGCTGTACATAAGTACTGCCCCGAACAAAAGGCGGCACTGTGGGAAATTTTACTCGAATTTAATTATTTGCGCCAATTTGCATAGCCTTTTTGTTAATATCTAACATATCAGCACGCTTTGCCGAAATAACCTTGCCAAGAGCGGCATTTACGGTTTCTTCGTTATATCCGCCAAGTTCTTTTAAGATTTTACCAACGATAATCATATTAGCCAAAGTAGGCATACCGTTGTCACTTGCAAGTTTTGTAGCAGGGATATAGTGAACAGTAACGTCGGTTCTCTTTACCTTGCGTTCGATAAGAGCTGAGTCTACAAAAATTGTACCGCCAACTGCTACCGAATCTTCATACTTATCGAGTGAAGGAAGGTTCATAGCAACCAAAACGTCGGGTTTTGAAACGATTGGTGAGCCAACAGGACTGTCGCTCAAAATAACGCTGCAACTTGCAGTACCGCCACGCATTTCGGGACCATAAGACGGAAGCCAACTAACCTGCTTATCTTCTGTAAGACCTTTGTAAGCCAAGAATTTACCCGAGAAGAGAATACCTTGACCACCAAAGCCTGCAAACAAATATTGTGTAGTAGCCATTATTCTGCCTCCTTTGCGCTACGATCCTTATAAACACCCAAAGGATAATAAGGAATCATTTTTTCGTCAATCCATTCGAGTGCAGCCTTTGGAGTGAGACCCCAGTTTGTAGGACAGCTCGAAATTACTTCAACCAAAGAGAAGCCTTTGCCCTCGATTTGATTTTGGAAAGCTTTTTTAATAGCCTTTTTAGCGTTCTTTACGTTCTTAACGTTGTTAACAGCAACACGTTCAAGATATTCAGCGCCGTCAACCTCTGAAAGCATTTCGCAACCTTTAATCGGGAAACCGCAGTGGTCGGTATCCCGACCGTAAGGTGAAGTTTGAGTAACTTGACCGGGAAGTGATGTAGGAGCCATTTGACCGCCTGTCATACCGTAAATTGCGTTGTTGATAAAGATAATAGTGATATTTTCGTTTCTAGCCGCTGCGTGTACAGTTTCAGCCATACCGATTGACGCCAAGTCACCGTCGCCTTGATATGTAAATACAACGTTTTCAGGAAGCGCACGTTTAACACCTGTAGCAACTGCGGGAGCTCTACCGTGAGCCGCTTCAATCATATCACAATTAAAATAATTATAAGCCATAACCGAGCAACCAACAGGCGCTACGCCTACTGTTTTGCCTTCAATTCCCAATTCATCCATAACCTCGGCAACAAGGCGGTGAACTATACCGTGAGTACAACCGGGGCAGTAATGAAGCGGTACATCGGTTAATGCATGTGGTTTTTCAAAAACTACCATTATTTGTTACCTCCGTTTGCTTTTTCTATTGCGGCAAGAACTTCTTCGGGAGACGGAATCATACCGCCAACACGGTTACAAAGCATATATTCGCCGCTACACTTTGTAGCAAGTTTAACGTCGTCAATCATTTGACCCATTGAAAGTTCAACCGAGATATAGGTCTTAATCTTACCGATTGTAGCTTCAAAGGGCTTGTTGGGGAACGGCCACAAGGTGATAGGTCTAATCATACCAACCTTAATGCCCTTCTTACGAGCCTCAACGATAGCGTTTTTAGCAACACGTGAAGCAATACCGAAAGCAGTGATGCAAATTTCAGCATCATCCATCATATATTCTTCATACATCGCTTCGTTTTCTTCGATATACTTATAACGTTCAAAACGTTCGTTGTTTGATTTTTCGAGTTCATCAGGTTGCAAGAATAGAGAGTTTACGATATTATGTTCTCTTTCCATTTTGGTACCTGTTGTAGCCCAAGGCTTTGCGGGAGCTTCAGGGATATCGTAATCAAGTGATACAGGTTCCATCATTTGACCCATTGTACCGTCAGCCAAAATCATTGAAGTCATACGATACTTGTCAGCAAGTTCGAAGCCTTTAACTGTAAGGTCAGCCATTTCTTGAACCGAAGCAGGAGCCAAAACGAGCATTCTAAAGTCACCGTGACCGCCGGCTTTGGTTGCTTGATAGTAGTCAGATTGTGAAGGTTGGATACCGCCAAGACCGGGACCACCACGTTGTACGTTTACAATGAGGGCCGGAAGGTCAGCACCTGCGAGATATGAAAGACCTTCGCCCTTAAGTGAAATACCAGGGCTTGAAGAAGAGGTCATAACCTTATAACCTGTTGAAGATACGCCGTATACCATATTGATAGCGGCAACTTCACTTTCAGCTTGTAAGAAACAACCGCCGATTTTGGGCATTCTTTTTGCCATATATGCGGCAATTTCAGTTTGGGGAGTGATAGGATAACCGAAGTAGTGGCGACAACCTGCGATAATAGCGGCTTCAGCAATAGCTTCGTTACCTTTCATTAAAACTTTATCTGCCATTTTATAAATTCATCCTTTCTTTAAAAGAAGCATAAATAAGGTTTAAAGAAAATTGTTCACAGTGGTGTTTGCTGTGAGCGGTGCCGTACAAAATGTACTGCCCCGAACAAAAACGACGCTGTGGACGATTTTACTAAACCTTTATCTTTCTACTGTAATAATACAATCAGGACACATAGTAGCGCAGAATGCACATCCGATACAAGCGTCGATATTAGCAGCTTCTACGGGGTGATGTCCTTTAGCGTTGATTTTGTCGGGACTTAAAATCAAAACGTTCTTAGGGCAAACGTCTACACAAAGGCCACAGCCTTTGCACTTATCGGTTTTAAAAGTTAATTTAGCCATAAAACTATCTCCTTTAATTGATTTTATTTTGAAGACTAAGCGAAAATACGTTGTCTATCTTGTCTTTTAACTGGTCATAAAGGTCGCCGTAAACACAGGTACATTTAATTGGAAGACCTGTAAGTCGGGATACTTCATCAGCATAAGACAGCGAATCCAAAACATCTTCCATTTTCGTTTCGTTGCCTAAATTTGAATTGTTGACAATAGCGGTGAATTTACACTTACAAGCCGCTTCGATCTCCTGCATAACCTCAAGGGTTGACTGGGCATCACGGGTTAGCGGTCTATAACAGTTGATTACAAAAAGCATTTCATAATCATTTTCTTCGATAATCGACGGAACCAAACGACCAAGCGCCAAAGCACCTCGGTCGTCACCGCCAACGTCGATAACTGCGTGTAAATCCTTATTGTCGGTTATCATATACATTTGTTGCGGCATTGCAGGGATATCAACATTTGTTCCCGCGTACTCAGAGGAAATAAGGGTTATTCCCCTCTTTTCGAGGTCATCCTTACTGTCTTTGGTACGAAAATATGGGTTTACGATATCCAAGTCGGCAATAACAACGTCGCTATACTTATTCTTAATATCATAAGCCATATTTACAGCAACGTTGGTCTTACCACTGCCATAATGACCGCACAAAAGGGTTATTCTTTTGTAAATCATAGTTTATTTCTCTGGATTTTACCGCTTGTAGTCTTTGGAAGACTATCACGGAATTCAACAATTCTCGGATACTTGTAAGGAGCGGTTCTATCCTTAACGTAGGTTTGAATTTCTTTCTTTAATTCTTCGCTAGGTTCGGTACCGTTTACCAAAACGATACTTGCCTTTACAACCTGACCGCGAACTTCATCGGGAGCGGCAGATACACCACATTCGAGTACGTATGGAAGTTCCATAATAACGCTTTCGATTTCGAACGGTCCAATACGGTAGCCCGAAGACTTGATAACGTCGTCAACACGACCAACGTACCAATAAAATCCGTCTTCGTCGCACCAAGCAGTATCGCCTGTGTGGTAGTATTTCTTGCCCCAGGTTTCCTTGGTCTTTTCTTCATCGCCATAATAACCGATAGCCAAACCGCAAGGAAGACCACGGCTAATATCGATAACGATTTCACCTGTTTCACCGGGATCAACATCGTTGCCTTCAGCGTCAATAATATGAACGTCATAAATCGGAGCAGGTTTACCCATAGAACCGATTTTATGAGGCGCACCAATCATATTACCGATAATCATTGTGCTTTCAGTTTGTCCAAATCCTTCAAG
>JAZORM010000055.1:0-4425 GCA_045656585.1 Acutalibacteraceae bacterium | reverse complement strand
AATTTTGCTATCATCTTTCGCGGTAGCGGTTATATCATATCTATCGGAATTTACACCGTATTTACCCGCGGTCTCGGTAAAGGTATAAAAATCATCCACGCCCGAAGAATTCACAACACGATAAAAACCTTCCCCAGCATTAAGTACCTTTAAAATCGAATCAGTGGCATCGACAAAATTGGTTGTGGGTTTAGCAATAAGCTGAATTGCGCCGTTCACTTTTAGTGTACCCGCGCCCTTGATAAATTTAACCGAATTAGCGTTTTGGAAATATAAATTGAAATTACCTTCGATATTCGTTTTGCTTTCTTCCGAACTTAAAGAAATCTTAGGTTTTGCGTTTTTGTTGTTAACAACGAGTGTTAAATCATTCTTATAAGTAGCGGTTGAATTTTTATCAGCAATATAGATATTTTTACCAACAAGTGTTGTCTCGAAAGTTACAGTTTGGCTTTCATTAACAGTTTCGTCGGATTCAGGTTTGCCAAAATAATAATTTGTTCCTTCTAAAATAGAGTTTGAAGCAAAATAAACGTCATTATATCCGAAATATAACGTGGTACATTTTACAACGGTATTTATAAAAGTGACGTCACCGCCAAGAACTGTACTATTTGGTATTGATACGTTACATCTCGAAGAAGTTCCCGAATCAACAACAAGGTCAAAATCGTAACTCATTTCGGTTCCCCACTCAACATTCGGGAATTCCAAAACCTTTACAGTTACGGTATCGCCTTCTTTGAAACCAGCCTTTATTGCAGTATCAATTGCTTTTGAAATTGTTTTAAACGGAGCGGCACTTGTTCCTTGGTTTGAGTCGGAACCGCCATTTTTAACATAGTAAGTAGTGCTTTGCGCCAATACTGAAGTTTCGGCTACTATGCATACCGAAAACACCATCATAAAAGTAAGTAACAGGCTCAATGCCTTTTGGAGTCTGTTTTTCATATAATATCCTTTCACTTTCTAAAAAATCACATAAACTTTCATATTAATTTTACTAAAAAAACGAAATTTTGTCAATTGTTTTTGTGGGTAAAAAGCAAAAACACCAACGTTTGTTGGTGTTTTTTAGGGCATACTATACAAAAAACTTAAATTTTCAAATTCTTCAATTTTTTTGCTTTTATACATAGCGGTATATTCGCCTTTTTCATCCCCATACTTTTGAGCAAAATCTTTAAAGCGACCCGTAGGCAAAAGCTCAAATTCACTTTTTTGATTTGTGGCAGTAAAGGTTTTAAAGCCTAGCGATTTATAATATTCTATGATTGATTGATTAACCGGTCGAAGAATTAAAGTCTCTCCGTTTTCACCCAAACTATCCAGCAGCTCTTTCGCATAACCTTTTTGGCGAAACTCCTCAACGGTTGTAACCGCGAAAATATATTTCATATTTACGCCGTTTAAAACACAAGGAAATTCGAAACACATCGAAACAATTCTTCCGTCTTTTTCAAGATAACGACAATACTCAAAACAGGTTTCAAACAGTTCATCTTCAAAGGTTGTATCTTCTTCGCCGAATGCTTCGTGATAGATTTGTTTGAGTCTTTCTTTTTTAGGAATCGCGGAATATTTCTTTAGCAAAATATGGGGCTTGTACGAAAGTTTTGCCTTGCGAAGACCTTCTATCCCCAAATCATCCTCACGATTTATATATTTATAATCGGTAAGGGTTTTAGCAAACTCACGGTTTATAACCGTGTAAGCACCCGCATAATCCGACAATGCTTTTTCAATATGAATATCGAACATTTCAAGATTTATAGGCGAACCCAAAGTAAACGCGACAACCTTATCTCCAACGTATATCGCCCCGCCCCTAATCTCGAGCAATTCCATATTAGAAAGCATTAAATCAATACCGTCTTTTTCGCATTGCATATATTTATCAAAACGGTCACGGTTTTCAAAATACCACTGATTTGCACATTCTAAAACGTCCGAGACGTTTTCTTTTGTTATTTCACGGTATTCCCAATCAAATTTCTTCGAGAAAGCTGAGATATGATTTCTTTTACTATGATACTTTTTTCCCGACAAATTGGCCAAATCTTCTCTTAAATAAATATAGTCAAAGGCATCTCTTTCGGGTATGAGTTCATAATTTTCATCAAAGTTGAGTTTAAAATCATTATACCTTCCGCCCTGCTGAACCCACAACACAGGATATTCTTCGCCCGTATATTCGCGAAGTTTTTCAAAACCTTTTTGAAGATTGTCACCAAACGGTAATCGAAAGGTTTCCCTTTCAACACCGCTTGATTTAATAAAAACCATATTTTCAAATTCGGCATACCTATTATCGTAGATCTTTTGCCAAACAATCATATTTACAATATTGGTTTCACAAGAAAAACGCGTTGGTGAAAAAAGTTTGGTTCTTAATCTCTTTGCATCTTTAAGTGTTATAGGTTTAAATTCCAACATAAATAAATTTATTCATCGCTTATTGAAGTAGTATCTTGTTTAGAAGAAGTATCGTCTTTATCTTTGTTTTCTTCTTCAGCCTTCTTTTGAGCCTTTTCATATTCCTTTGGTGTTGGCATTAATTCGCCGCTATGTTTTTGACAAACTGATGGCAAATTACCTTTTTTGTACCAACCAACCGCAGTTTTCTCACATTCCTCAGTCGCTAAACAGCCAGTCTTTGTACAATAGAATCTATCAACTGCATAAGAACTTTCGGGGAAATCTTTCGCTTTAAGTCCCGAATGCAACTTCGACATAACTGTTGCCCACTGACTTTTAGCAATACCAAGGTTTGCAGACGGCATATTCTGCATTGTTTCATATCCACACCAAGAAGATACAACGTAATAAGGTGAGCCACCAACAAACCATTTGTCATTGTTAGAGCTCGAGGTACCTGTTTTGCCAAAAAGTTTCATCTTGGGAACCGAAGAAGCAACCGAAGTACCTGTACCGTTTGAACCGTAGATTACAGTTTGGAGAAGTTTGTTCATAACAACCGAAGTGTCTTCGCTTATTGCGGATATCGGCTTTGTTTTTTTCTCGAGTATTATATTTCCCTTTTGATCGGTAACCTTTGAATAGAAGGTTGGTTCATAATAAAGACCTCCGTTACCAAAAACGGCATAAGCCGCAGCCGATTCAAGAGTAGTAATACCTCCGCTTGTACCGCCAAGACCCAAAGCCGAAAGATTAAGATCGTTTTGGCTATCCAAATTTTTAAGACCTAATTTTTCCGTCAAGAAATTAAAACAGGTTGTAACACCCATATCGTTTGCAAGAGCAACGGGGATTGTGTTTATAGATCTTTCAATTGCCTTTTGAGCGGTCATATTACCTGAATAACCGCCACCCGCATTTTTAGGTGACCATTTTCCGTAGGTTGCTTTTGTATCATTTAAAATACTGGAATAATTTATAACTCCGTTTTCTATAGCAGTAGCATAAACCGAAATCGGTTTCATTGTAGAGCCGGGTTGGCGTTTGGCATCCGTAGCGCAGTTGAATGCACGGTTTTTGGTTTTTTCTCCAATTCCGCCAACAATAGCCTTTACGTTACCTTCATAATCCATTACGGTCATCGCACCCCAAAGCGAATCACCTTTTGCGCTTTTTTGCGCTCTTTTAGCAACGTCTTTATAAGCTTTTTCTACAATTGATTGCGCCTTTGTATCAACAGTAGCGTAGATTTTATAACCGCCGGTATAGAAAAGTTGTTCAGCTTTTTCTTTAGTATAACCGTATTTATCGCACAAATCAGAAGTAACTTGTTCGATAAGCGAATCAATGAAGTATGAGTTTATATCATTTTGAGCAGTCGCATCTTGGTTAACTTCAATTTCAATTTTTTGAGCCATAGCCTCATCATACTCTTCTTGAGTGATAAGACCTTGGTCCTTCATTTCATAAAGAACAGTTTCACGGCGTTGTTTATTATTTTCAGGGTTTGAAGCGGGAGAATAATAGGTTGGAGCCTTGGTTATCGCCGCAAGACAAGCGCACTCAGCCAATGTCAGCTCATTAACATTTTTATCGAAATAATAGTTTGCCGCAACCTGTACACCGTAGGTGCCGTGTCCCATAGGAATTGTGTTTAAATAACATTCCAAAATAACGTCTTTTGTATATTTGGTTTCAAGATAACGCGCACGCATAATTTCTCGAACTTTTCTTCCCGCATCTTGTTTGCGGTCGTCGGTCAAGTTCTTAACCAACTGTTGTGTAATAGTAGAACCGCCAAACTTAGAAGAAAAATGGAAAAATTCATTTAAAAGCGCACCAAAAGTACGTTTCCAGTCAACGCCATAGTGAGACTCAAATCCCTTATCTTCGATTGCGATAAAGGCGTTTGCAAGATTTTTGGGTATACCTTTGTAACCTTTATCTTCGTTTTTAATCGCATTTTCATCATAATCAACCCAAAGTCGATTGAATTCGCCGTGAAGA
>JAZORM010000054.1:0-3879 GCA_045656585.1 Acutalibacteraceae bacterium | reverse complement strand
CTCACGGTGAACGCTTAAGTATGTCCAAGAATCCTTTTGGCAAGGGTCTTCAACGTTAAGATGCGCTTCGATATAATCCTTCATATCGTCCATCGCTTTAACCGATGCCACAAGTCCTGCTCGGAATTCTTCTACGTTGAGTGGTTTTTGGTCGCGGATAACTGCGATATCAAACGATTTTGAAAGGAGTGCAAAGTATTCGCAAAGGGTATCGACAGCATCTTCGCCGAATGATGCAGCATATAAATCTCTTCTCATTTTTTCGAAATCAATACCGTGGTTCCAAAGCGACTTACCAATTGAAGTCATAGCGATAGAAGAGGGGAATGCGTTACGTTGTAACTGACAACTAATAAAGCCGTTGAGGGTTAAGTTGTCAAAGTTTTTCATATCTTCGTGAGCGATACGTGCGATTGCTTCACCGCCTGCATCGAAAATAAAGTCCCACATAAGATGGTAGTCAAAGTCGATTGCATCGCCCTTGTAATGCTTTCTCCATTCGTGGAGATATGCCAAGTTATCGTCAACTGTTACAGGCAACATAAAGCCGTTGTGCTTGTATTCGGGAATGGTTTTAACGTTGAACTTATCGGGGAAGGATTCGCCGTATGTACGAGAAATTGGCGCAAACATCATCATCATATTATCGGGATGTTTAATCTCTGTGGTTGTTGGATGAGCGCGGTTTGTACCGATACTAAACACGATTTGAGTTTTAAGGCCTTTTTCAACAAGCTTATCAGTTATGGAGTTTACCATATTGATATAGTGGGCTGAATAGCGATCAACCTTCATACATTCATCACATTCACAGCAGTTGTTATACCAGTCGCCGAGCCAGAAGTGGATAACATCAACATCGGGGTTGTTTTCAGCGTATTTAAGCACTTCACCAACAACTTTTTCGTGTACTGTTGGGTTTGAATAGCAAAGTTGAGTTTGAAGTGGGCGATTGTTCCAACATTTACGCTCACCGTTTACCATAGCGCAAATATCGTGAAATTCTTTAGGGATATCTTCGTATTCGTATTTGTGCCAACCGTCGTCAGGAAGACCAAATGCGGTACAGTTCCAACCATGACCCATTCTATGAAGTGAAAGACCACGTTTTTTGATTTCTTCGCTCATAAGCTTAACGTATTTTTCCGACGTTTCAACCGAGTGTGGTTCGGGCTTTTTAACGGTACTTCTTTGATGTTCGTACCAACGTTGGAAGAATTCGTGACCTTTGCTGAACTGAATATAATAACCGTTAAAACCAACTTTAGGAATCCACTCAATCATATCAAGCGCATTTTCAATCGAAATAGCGCCTTCGATACACATAATTCGGTGACGCTTGTCAGCAGCTTCTTTGATTTCAACGTTTTTTGTATTTGCGGATTTGGGATAATGTGTTCCGTTAGGACCGGGGCGTACCCAAGTGATACCCCATTCTTCCAAAAGGCGATATACACCGAGAAGAACACTTCGTTCGTTTGAACCTGATATAAAGCCTGTTTTATCCTTCACTGAGATAATGTAAGCATCATCACGGTAGGGGTCTTCAACCGCAATTTCAACACCAAACTCGGTAAAAAGACCAAGCGAGATTTCGGATTTTACACCTAATTTTTCGAGGTATTTGTCAAGTTCTTGACGAGCAAAAGCGATAACGTCATATTTCATAAATTTCCCTCCATATATTTGAAAATATACTTATAATCGTATTGTATCATTAAATAACAGTTACTTCTATAATAAAAGTGGCTTTTTATGGTAAATTTGTGGTGTTTTTGGGTTGTAAATAGAGTTTTTTGCCATTTTATTGACAAAATATGATTTAGTATGTATAATCGAAATATAAAATTATGAGTTTTGGGTGGTTTCTTTGAACAGTAAATATGAACTTCATCCCTCGCTTATGAATAATACCTATCCGCTAAAAATTAAAATTCAACAACAATCGCTAAACGGCTATATCCATTGGCACGAAAATATTGAAATGCTTTATTTTTTAGAGGGTGAGTGCAACGTTATAAACGGCAACGAAGAACTCTTTGTAAAAGAGGGAGAAATTGTTGTTTTCAACTCCGAAGCGGTACATTATTTAAAGGCGAAAGACAGTCCTTGCAAGTACATAATTGTTCAGCTTGATACAACTTATTTCGAAGCAATGGGATTTAATATTAGCGATTCTAATATTAAAAAAATTATTCGTGATGAAGAAATAGGTGGTATTTTAAGAAAAGCGTTAAAAGAGCAAGAAGAAAAAATGCCTTATTACCAAGAAAGTGTTAAGGCTATGATACAACAAATTCTTGTTATTATTTTTAGAAAGTATTTAGACGATTCTTCGGAAAACGGTGAACTTTCAAATAAATTAAAACTGATTAAAAAGGTTGTGAAATATATCAAGCGTCATTATGACGAGGATTTGACGGTTGAGCGAATAAGCGAGGAATGTGGTTATTCTAGGTTTTATGTTTCAAAAACCTTTAAGGAAATCACGGGGTATACGGTTATTTGGTATATAAATGCCGCGCGTATAGAAAATGCGAAATCGCTTATTAAAAACGGCGACCTTAGTATGAGTGAAATTGCTTTGCAATCGGGATTTGGAAATCAGTCTTATTTTGGAAAGGTTTTCAAAAGAATTGAAAATATTTCTCCCCACGAATACAAAGCGCACATAAAAGGTAAATAAAAAGCGTCTTGCAATTAGCAAGACGTTTTTTCATATTTTACCACTATCTTTTAAGTTTTTGATTTTAAGAACTAGGGTTTGGGTTTTTGCATCTTTTATTTCGCCTGACATCACCATTTCAACAGCCTTTTCAAGCGGGATTTTATAAACTTCCAAAAATTCGTCTTCATCCGGAGTTTGTTCGCCAAACTCAAGACCTGTTGCCAAGTACAACCATATAATTTCTCCGCAGTATCCAGGAGTAGGATAAAGCTCACCCATAAAGGCTATATCACTTGCAACCGCGCCCGTTTCTTCCTTTAATTCACGAATACCGCAAGCTAGCGGGTCTTCATTTCCGTCGCGTTTACCCGCGGGTAGCTCCAAAATTTCTTCCATGTAAGGATATCGAAACTGTTTAACAAAGATTAGTTCGTTGTCGCTTGTGAGCGGAGCAATACATACACCGCCGTTGTGGTCGACAACTTCACGACTGGCAGTTTGACCGTTGGGCATAAGGACAATATCTTTTCTAACCTTTATAATTTTGCCTTCGAATACGAAATTTTTTTCTAATTGTTTTTCAGTAAGTTTCATACAATCACCTATAAGATTATATAACAAAAGAGCATATTTTTCAATATGCTCTTTTTAAATTTTAGCAACCTAAATCTTCAACAACGAGATTGCGAACTGTGTTTTCAGCATCACGTACTTTGAAGAATTTTTCAGCAACTTGGGGGAAGAGAGCGTAGCTCAATACGTCTTCTTCATATTTGCCAATGCCTTTTTCTTTCATTTCAGCTGCATACTTTTCAAGTTCGGGTTCAAGCAAATCAGCAGGACGACAGGTGATAACCTCTTCGTCGCCGATAGCCTTTTTGCGAACTTCTTCGTTAACCTCGGCAGGAAGTCTACCGTATTCACCGCGGAGAAGACCTTTTGATTCCTTTGGAACCATCTTGTAACGTTCGCCTGAAAGAACGTTGAGAACTGCTTGAGTACCAACGATTTGGCTTGTAGGAGTTACGAGTGGTGGGTAACCGAAGTCTTTACGAACACGCGGAACTTCGGCCAAAGCATCATAGTATTTGTCTTCAGCGTTTGCTTGTTTGAGTTGTGATAAAAGGTTTGAAAGCATACCGCCGGGTACTTGGTAAAGAAGAGTTTTTGTATCAACGTTCAAAACCTTGGGGTCGAGAATGCCGTCAGCC
>JAZORM010000053.1:0-22694 GCA_045656585.1 Acutalibacteraceae bacterium | reverse complement strand
ACGTCCCGATTATCCTTCTTATGGAAACTGGATAGAAAGAGGCGCTACAACCCTTTGGGAAAACTTTGACCCCGATTTTGTGGATTCGCCAAATCATCATTTCTGGGGAGATATAAGCGCTTGGTTTATCAAGGTTTTGGGTGGAATTAACGTGAATCCCACAGGCAAGGATGTAAACGAATTAATTATAAGCCCACATTTTATAGAAGCTCTTGATTATGTGAAAGCATCCCATATTATGCCGCAAGGTGAAGTGGAAGTTTGTTGGTCTCGTAAGGCGGATAATGTGGAGATTACTGTTAAAATACCCCAAAATACGAAGGCTACCTTTATTGCGGGGGATAAGAAAACAGTACTTTCAGCAGGAGAAAACGTAATTTCTCTTTCCTAATAAAAGAATAGACAAAAATTTCAATGGAGTTGAGATTATGAATTATAAATGGGATATAAAACAATACAAATTTGAAGATTCTTCTGTAAGTTTTATTGCTGAGGATAAAGCTTTGCAGGGTGTTTTGGAGGATTGCGAAGCACTTTGTAAGGAAAATATTAAAACCTTTGCGGATTATGACGTTTTGATTGAGGGTGCTAAATATAATGGCGTTTGGCTTGAGACCCAGCCTTTGGGCGGCGAGATGTATGCTAAACGCAGTATAGAAACTGCTTTGGCTAATATTCTTATATTCTTTAGATATCAACGCCGTGATGGTAAAATTCCCGGTATGATTTCTTACAGAGATCCTTGGTCGGGTTTGGTAGCGCATTATGATTGGATGCAGGGTTGTTTTTTACCCTATCCCGCGCTTAAGCTCTATTACCTTATAGGCGAAGATAAGGATTATTTGAATATGCTTTATAATGCTCTTAAGGATTTTGACGGTTATCTTTGGGCTTATCGCGACAGTACGGGAAACGGTTGCTTGGAAAACTGGTGTATTTGGGACGTTGGCGAGGATAACTGCACACCTTATATGTTCAATGGACTCTGTATGCCTGATCATGGTCCGTGGGGCAAGTCAACTCCACCGACCGATTATATGAATATGCCCTATAAATCACCTCAATATATGGGTTATTCCTATGCTTGTCGTAAAGTTTTAGCTGAAATTTCAAGAATTTTGGAAAACGGTATGGCTGACGAATGGGAAGAAGGCGCAAAGTTTGTTCAAACACGCGCTAAGGAAGTTTTATGGGATAAGGAAAAACACGCATTTTATCTTCGCGATAAAAACGATGAGGTTATTCCTGCTCTTACCCAAGAAAACATAAAGTGTATGTATAGCGGTCTTATGACACAGGAAATGGCTGATCAGTTTGTTCGTGAGCATCTTTTAAATCCTGAAGAATTTTGGACACCATATCCCGTTCCTGCAATTGCAGCAAACGACCCTTATTTCCATGTGAATCAAGAGTATTCCAACTGCGCTGAAAAGTTGGCACAGTTGGAAACAGAAGTACATGGCATTGATGATAATTCTTGGTCAGGTCCGATTAACGGTCTTGTATGGCAAAGATGTATAGAAGCACTTATAAATTACGGTTATCATACCGAAGTGGTTATGATTGGTAAAAAGCTTTTGTCAATTCTTAAAAAGCATCGCAAGTACGTTCAAAATTATAATCCCTTTACCGGTAATCCCGCAAACGGTATGGACGGTTATGGCCCCACAATGCTTTCGGCACTTGAATATATAAGTATGCTTTGCGGTGTTAATATAAGCTATAAAAAGGTTAATTGGAGCGCCGCTACCGAAATGGGTGCCTTTACATACGTACAAAATATGTACGGTAAGGAGTATAAACTTGTGTCTGACGGTAAGCAAGTAACCGCGTATATTGATTCAAAGGAAATCTTTACAGCTACCGTTGGCGCAAGAATTATAACCGATACAGACGGAAAATTATTATCGGTTTGGGGAATTGCTGAAAACGGTACAGATTTCAGTATTACTTATGATGATAAAAAATTGGCGAAAACACTTTCTAGAAATGAATGTATAAAGGAGTTTTAATATGGCAAATTTAGGTTATTTTAACAACGAAAAAAAAGAATATACAATCACCCAGATGCGTCCTCGCAGACCTCTTAAAAACTTTCTTTGGAATGAGCAGTTTATCTTAATTCTCGACCATTTTGGCTTTGGTGAAAGTTTTAGATATATAACTCCCGAGGAACGTCGTTTTGTGGTTAGAGATGGCGAAGCAGGTCGTTTAATTTACATAAAAGACCGTGAAAGCGGTGAATTTTACGATGCTAACCGTAATTATTTGAATAAACCTTTTGATAAATACGAGTGTAACGTTGGTATAGGATATCAACAAATTGTAAGTGAGTATAAAGGGGTAGAGGTTAAGTTTACTCTTACGGTTCCAAGCGAAGGCTTTGCAGAGCTTTGGAAAATTGAGGTTAAAAATAACACCAATTCTGTTAAAAAATTGGATTTAGTGCCTTATTGTCGCCCTGACGTAAATGTAACAACTCATTTGGCGTATGGTCGTGCTGATTATAATGAAGAGTTTGATGGCCTCTATTTTTGCCACGATGCATATAACATTACTCATAATTTTGTTAGTATGTATATGAAGGCTTCAATGACACCTGATTCATACGATGTAAGCGATATCAATTTTAAAGGTGTATACAATTTACCTGATGAACCACAAGCACTTTATAATGAAAAGCTTTCAAATATGGGCTCTTCTTTTGATGCTACATATTGTGGTGCTATGCAATTCAAATTGGATTTAGAGGCCGGTGAAGAAAAAGCCTTGTACGTGGCTTTGGGTGTGGCTACCGATTTGCAAGATGCCAAAGATTCTTGTGAAAAGTTTTTAGAGAAGGGCTTCTTTGAAGAATCGATTGCAAAGGTTAAAAAAGACGCAGATGAAATGGATTCACTATACGTACTTGATTCACCTGATGAATACATCAATACAATGGTTAACATCTGGCTTAAAAGACAAATTTCCTTGGGTAAAACTTGGGGACGTGTTTATAACAAGGGCTTCCGTGATATTATGCAAGATACAGCAGGTCTTTCCGCTTTCGACGGCAAATATGCAAGAGAAAAGATTATGCTTTGTTTAACTACACAACGCCCTAACGGTAATCCTATGCGTTCGTTTGCGCCTATTGACCGTGACCCATATTACGATGGTGCGGTTTGGACTCCTGAAACTGTTTTGGCTTACCTTAACGAAACAGGCGATTTATCTATTTTAGACGAAGACGTGCCTTATTTTGAAAGTGATGACCACGGCACTGTATTTGAGCATATGTATCGTGGAATTCGTTTCTTGCTTGATAATCGCGGTGCTAGAAATATGGTACTATGGGGTGGTGGCGACTGGAACGACTCTATCAATAATACAGGTAATCAGCTCAAGGGCGAAAGCGCTTGGCTTAGTATAGCTACTGTTAAAGCGGTTAAGGAATTTTGCCGTATTTGCGAAATTATTGGCGGTAAAGACGATCTTATCGCTAAGCTTATGGAAGAAAGAAAAGTTCTCAAAGCGGCTATTTTGGAAAATGCTTTCGAAGGTGACCAATTTATTTACGGTATTAACGACTGGGATGAAAAGGTTGGTTCACACGAAAGTTATCAAGGAAAGACTTATCTTAATTCGCAAACTTGGGCAGTCCTCGCTGAAATGCTTGATGAAGACGGCTTAAATAAAATAATGCAAACAGTAGAAGATAAGCTAAAATGTGATTATGGTTACGTACAATGTACACCCGCTTACAGTGAAAGCGATTTACATATTGGCCGTATGGCTTACTTTATTCCGGGTGGATATGAAAACGGCTCTGTTTATAATCACGGCGTTGCATTTAAAATTGCTGCCGATTGTAAGCTTGGTAAAGCAGACACCGCTTATGAAAGCTTGATGATGATGCGTTATGACAATCCTAAGAATGCTAATTCAGGTGTTGAACCATACGTAGTAACAAATATGTACTTTGGCCCACAGGAAAAATACCGTCCCGGCTTCTCATATTATGCTTGGTTCACAGGCGCTGCAGGTTGGGTATACCGTGATATTACTGAGTTTATCCTTGGTGTAAAGGGTGAATACACAGGTCTTCAAATAAAGCCTTGTATACCGTCTGTTTGGAATGAAGTTTCGGTTTCACGTGTTTATAGAGGTGCAAGATATAACATTTCGTATAAGAGAACCGGAAATTATAAACTTATAGTGGATGGAAAAGAAATTGAAGGAAATATTGCGCCTATTTTTGAAAAGGGCAGCGAACATACAGTAATTTGTGAATTTTAATTGAGGTAAAATTTATGTTTGAAAAAACAAAATCCCTTTGTGATTCGTTTTTAGATATGGGCGTTCCGGGATTTGACCTCGCAGTTTATAAGGGCGGAGAATGTATTCTCCGCCACTTTAATGGCTATAGCGATTTTGAAAATAAGATTAAAATCAATGCTAAAGAAAGATATAATATTTATTCCTGTTCAAAACCTATAACATGTGTTGCCGCTTTGCAACTTTATGAAAAGGGCATTTTTTCACTTGATGATAAGTTATCGGATTATATGCCCGAGTTTTTGAATATGACTGTTCAAACCGAAAATGGCACTCAAAAAGCTAAAAATCCAATACTTATAAAACACTTGTTTGAGATGACTGCGGGTTTTTCATATAATATGGAATCCGAATCACTTATGAAATGCCGAAAGGAAACAAACGGCGTGTGTCAAACACGTGAAGCAATGAAGTATTTAGCTTGTGAACCGCTTTTATTTGAACCAGGTGACAGATGGGAATATAGCGCATGTCACGATGTGTTGGCGGCATTGGTTGAAGTTATTTCGGGCGAAAGATTCGAAACTTATATTAAAAAGAATATTTTCGAACCTTGTGGTATGAATAATTCTACTTTCATATTACCTGATGATGAGCTTTCTACCGTTTCCGAGCAATATAGATTTGAAAATGGAAAACTTCTAAATATTGGTAAAGAGGTTCATCCTTTTTATAAGATTGGCTCCCAATATGCTTCGGGTGGGGCAGGCGCAATATCAACCGTTGATGATTATATTAAATTTTTAGAAGGGCTTCGAACGGGCAAGTTAATAAATAAGGAAACTTTAAAGTTAATGACTAAAGACCGCCTTTCAGAACACCAAAAACGCACTTATTGGACAAAGGACACTCATGGCTATGGCTTGGGTGTGCGTTGTGATTGTGGAATAGGTAATAATAGTGATTTCGGTTGGGGTGGCGCAGCAGGCGCTTATTTGGCTGTTGACCTTAAAAATGATGTTTCAATTTATTTTGGTTGTCATTTACATTCTTCGCCCGGTCAGGGTCCACGGTCTTTACTTTATCGACTTGTTATGGCCGAACTTTTTGACAATGGTGATATTGAAAACATTGAAAACGAAATGAAGGAATTATATCAGTATAATTTGACTTATTAGGTGTTTGTATGATTCTTGCGGAAATTTTTAACGATAATATGGTGCTTCAACGCAATAAGGAAATTTGTATTTTCGGTTGCGGTGAGGGTGAACTTGTAGTTGAGTTTTGCGGTAAAACGTATAGCTTTTTATCAAAAACAGATAAATTTTGTTTTTATTTACCGCCTCATAAGGCGGGCGGCCCGTTTGATATGACGTTAACTATTAACGGTGAAAAGCAGGTTATAAGTAATATTTTAATAGGTGACGTTTATATTGCCGCAGGGCAATCGAATATTGAATTAACCCTCAAAGATACGGCAGATATCCAATATTTTAATAATGAAAATATTCGCTTTTTTACCGAACCTAACAGTGTTGACGAGGATAACAACCCAATACATAATTCGGCGGATTGGTTTGTTTGTGATTCTAAAAAAGTTGATGATTTTTCGGCTATAGGATATTACTTTGCAAACGCGTTACAAAAGCATACAGACGTTCCTGTTGGTATAGTTTCCTGTTCAAAGGGGGCTTCCCGTGTTGGTGCTTGGACAGCACCCGAATACGTTAGCCAAGAGAATTACTTGGAAATGCAAAAGGTACGCCATAACGACTATCACTACTATAAATTTAATCATAATTCTTATCTTTATAAAAATAAACTTTTAAACATTGTTCCGTTTGCTAATTCGGGTGTTTTATGGTATCAAGGTGAAAGTAATCGTGGAAATGAAGAAAGCGTTTACTACGCCGAAATGCTTAAAATTATGATAAAAAACTGGCGCAATATTTGGAATGATAATTTGCCGTTTTATATTGTTCAGTTAATGCCTTATATCGAAAGTCCCGAAGTGGCTGATTGGGCAATGATTAGAGCACAGCAGGAAAAGGTTTCAAAAACGGTTGACAACACTTATCTTGTTACTCTTGTAAACACGGGAGAAAGTGAAGAAATACATCCTGTTAATAAAAAATCGGTTGCTAATGCTCTTGCAAATGCTGTAAAAAATATTCAATTCAATGAAAATGTTGAATATTGTGGCCCTGTTTTAGAAGAATATGAGTATTCTGAAAATGAAATAAATCTTATATTTTCACACGCTGACGGTTTGGAAATAAAAGGCGCAGAATTATTTGATTTTTATATTCATTCAAAAAACGGAGATGAATTGCCGTTTGATATAAAAATTGAAAAGAACAGTATAATAATTTCCTTGACAAGTGGTGCTATTCCTTTTAAAATATCCTTAGGTTATGTCAATGCACCAAAGCATAATTTATACAATTCGGCGGGTTATTTGGCATCACCGTTTAATATTGAAATTAATTGAGGTATAATATGTATCCATTATTATTAAAACCACCCGTTAAAGATTATTTATGGGGCGGTACAAAATTAAAAACAGATTTTGGCTTCCAGACCGAAAAAGAAATTGCCGCTGAAGCTTGGATTTTGTCGGCTCATAAGGATGGTATGAATATCGTTTTAAACGGTGAGCACAAAGGCAAAACCTTAAATGAAGTTTTAGATATTTGGGGCAAAACCGCGCTTGGCGAAAAGGCTCAAAAGTTTTCGTATTTCCCAATTCTCATAAAACTTATTGATGCTAAACAAAAGCTTTCGGTTCAAGTGCATCCAAATAACGACTATGCTTTGGCTGTAGAAGGTGAATACGGCAAAACAGAGATGTGGTATGTTGTAGACTGTGAAAAGGGCGCAGAGCTGATTTATGGCTTCAATAAGGATATATCTAAAGAAGAATTTGAAAAAAGAATAAAGGATAATACCTTAACAGAGGTATGCAACTTTGTTCCTGTTAATAAGGGTGACGTATTCTTTATTGATGCCGGTACTCTCCACGCGATAGGTGAGGGAATACTTATAGCCGAAGTGCAACAAAATTCAAATACTACTTATAGAGTATCCGATTACGGAAGACGTGATGCAAACGGCAAACTCCGTGAATTACATATAGATAAGGCGTTAGACGTTACAAAGACCGAGCGTCCAACTATACCTTACGGACAGGTTGGCGAAATTACAGTTAACGGTGAAGACAGTTGCCGCGAACTTGCGCGTTGTGATTTGTTCACAAGTAATATAATTTCACTTAAAAATAGTTTCAAATTCAAAACTGAAGATAGCTTTGCTTCTTTAATTGTTCTTGAAGGTAGCGTTAATTTCAAATGGGATGATAACGAATTTACAATTAAAAAGGGTGATAGCATTTTCATTCCTGTAGGTTTTGACGTTACTCTTGAGGGCAAAGCGGAAATTTTGTATAGTTATATATAGTAATTTAATAGCGTAAATACAAAGGAACGGAAAAACATCCGTTCCTTTATTTACTTATAAAACTTTTTGTGGTATAATATATTTGTAGAAATTTGTTTTAGCGAGGTGAGAACGATGGATAAGTTTATTTTACATTCAAAATATAAACCTACAGGTGACCAACCTCAAGCGATTGCCGAGTTGGTTGAGGGTATAAATAATGGTGATAAAGAGCAAGTTTTGCTAGGTGTAACCGGTTCGGGTAAAACCTTTACAATGGCTAATATTATCGAAAAAGTAAACCGTCCGACGCTCGTTCTCGCTCACAATAAAACCCTCGCCGCACAACTTTGTAGTGAGTTTCGCGAATTCTTCCCTGAGAATGCGGTTGAGTATTTTGTTTCTTATTACAAGTTTTGGCTTAAAAATCGATACAAAACACCGTTTTTAAAGGCTTTTTAACACAGAATAACACGTAATAACACTACATAAACCAAATAAATTTGTGGCCTAAATTCGTGTAATTGAATTTCTATATAATTTGTTATTTTGGGAGGAGAAAAAATGAAAAAGTTTTTAAGCGTTATTTTTGTTATTATTACATTATTTGGCGTAACTACAACTTCTTTTACAGTAAATGCTGCGACCTTGGAGTTTGCAGGTGGTAGCGGTACTGAGAATGACCCTTATTTGATAGAAACTAAATATCATTTAAATAATGTTCGTAATTATCAAAGCGCATACTTTAAGATGAAAACAGATATTGTTTTTTCTGAGGAAGATTTTGTGGAACAGGGTGATTTTTACAATAACGGTGTTGGATGGGAACCTATCGAAGAATTCACAGGTTATTTTAATGGTGACGGTTATGCTGTCAAAGGAATGGTTTCAAAAAAAGGCGGCATATTTGATGCTATAAATACTGCAGTTGTAGAAAATTTGAGAATTATTGAAGCAAAATACGCGCCTGTGACAGAATCAACAAGCAATATATACATAGGTAGCATTGCTAACAGCATGAATAACAGCACTATAAATAATTGCCACAATGAAACTAATATAGAATTAAATTCAAATGGAAGGTTGCGTGTGGGAGGAATAGTCGGAACCACTGGTAACAATAAAAACAATATAATTAATTGCACCAACAAAGGAAATCTTTCTGCAACGTGTGTGGGGGGAATTGTCGGAGTTGGTAACAATGTAACAATCAGTAATTGTAAAAATACTGGTGAGATTAGTGCTTATGCAACGTTAAATTCAGGTGCATATGCTGGTGGAATAGCAGGTCTGTCAAGGGGTTCAATTGATAATTGTTATAACACAGGTTATATTAGCTTATTGTTTGAAGATTCGTTAGAAAACTATTTGTACAGTCATTATTGCGGTGGTATAGTTGGAGATGGATATAAAACTATTATAAGCACTTGCTATAATACAGCAAATATATCTGGTGTCGTTGAAGATTCTTCCCTATATTTAGGAGGAATTGCAGGGTGGACTCCTGATGGTGCAATTAGCAAGAGTTATAATATTGGTAGCCTAAAAGCAGAAGGAACATCCAAGGCGCATGGCTCTGTTGACCACATAAAAGTTGGAGGGATAATTGGAGAGGCATGTAGTTCTAGCATTATAAATTGTTGTTACAATATTGGAAATGTGGAAGCAGTTTCTTTTTCAACCGATGCAGTCACAGTATCTTTTGCTGGCGGTATTGCCGGCAATGTATCTGACGGTAAAACAAAGGTTTACGATTGTTTCAATATTGGAAATGTAAATGCTGAACACAAGATAGATGTTGAAAAAGATGGTTCTGCTCTCGCTGGTGGTATCTTTGGTGCGGTAATGAATGGCGGAAAAGTTAATAATTGTTATAATATGGGGAAGGTTACCGCTTCATCCAATTTGGTAAGCGTAAAATATGGTGGTGTCTCTAGCCAAGGGAGAACAGGAACTATCGACTCTTGTTATTATTTAGATATCGTTGATATTGGAATTGGAGATAGTAAAGGTAATGCAGTAATAGGAAAAATAGAAGATTTCTCAACTTCAACCTTTTTTAAAGAGTTTGATTTTATAGACATATGGACAATAAATGGCCCTGAAGGGTATCCTTTTCCAAGTTTGATTGATTGTCCTATAAAAACATGTCAAAGTGGTGGGTCACACATTTATATTACAGATAAGGCTATTGAACCAACTTGCAGTAAAACGGGGCTAACCGAGGGAAAACACTGTTATGTCTGTGGGAAAGTCTTGATATATCAAACAGTTATTGAAGCAACAGGTAATCATAACTACGATAATAACTGTGATACGAACTGCAACACTTGCGGTACAACTCGCAATATTACCCATTCATACAAAATTACTACAACTCAGGCAACACTAACTAAAAATGGTAGTATTATTAAAAGATGTACAGTATGTGGAAAAGTTGATAGCAATAGCACTATTAAGTATGCCAAAACATTCAGCTTATCCACCACGACATATACTTATGATGGAAAGGTTAAAACACCAAGTGTAACTGTTAAGGACTCAGCAGGCAATATTATCCCTTCATCTAACTATACTGTGACCTATGCGAGTGATAGAAAAAATGCAGGTACCTATAAAGTTACAGTGGCCATGAAGGGTAACTACACCGGCACTAAAACATTAACCTTCAAGATAAACCCAATTAATATTTCTAAATGCAAGGTGAAACTATCTGCCACAAGTTACACCTACAACGGATCGGTAAAAACTCCAAGCGTTAGTGTAAAAAACGCCAACGGAACAATTCTTACAAAAGGTACACATTATACTGTAACCTATGCGAGTGGCAGAAAAAATGCAGGCACCTATAAAGTTACAGTGGCTATGAAAGGCAACTACACAGGATCCAAAACCCTAACCTTTAGGATCAATCCAATTAGTATTTCTAAATGCGAACTAGCGCTTTCGAAAACAAGTTATACTTATGATGGCAAATCAAAGATTCCTAGCGTAATTGTTTTGAACCATAAAGGAACAAAGTTGACAGATTCTTCCTATACAGTAACTTATGCAAAAGGTCGTAAGAATGTAGGCACTTATAAGGTTACTGTGAAGATGAAAGGTAATTATTCGGGCACAAAGACATTATCTTTCAAGATTAATCCTGTAAAAACGGCAGTATCAAAACTTACTGCCGGTAAAAAGAGCATCATGGTAGCTATAACTAAGAAATCTACGCAGATCACTGGATATCAGATTCAGTATTCGACCTCCAAAACGTTTAGCAAGGCAACAACTAAGACGATTTCAAGTTATAAAACAACGAAATATACCTTAAAGAGCTTGAGTGCTAAAAAAACATACTACGTAAGGGTAAGAACTTATAAAACAGTTGGCAAAATCAAGTATTACTCTGGTTGGTCTACTTACAAATATGTAAAAATCAAATAGGAGATAAAACATGTCAAATAATATTCTGGATAAATTTAGTAAAGGTTTAGGTTGGGTGGCTAACGAAGCCAAAAACGCTTATGACGAAGAAATTAAGTATCGACAATTCAAAAGTGATATGATCGGTTGTTGCGTTATTTTAATTGATTTAGGTAAAAAAGATATTGAAATATACGAAATCATTAACAAATACTTTGGAGTAGAAAATTTTAGCGAGATTAGAGAATATGTTTCTCTAGCACACGAATGGCTTGCAGACAACAAAAAACAAGATTGATTTATCTTGTGTTATTTCGTGTTGGTTTGTGTTATCCTGTTGACTTTTTGTGAAATAGATTTTTTACACGAATTTTAGTTTTGTCAAAATGCGATTTTTCCTTTAAAATAGCAGATTAAACGCACCTGAATACTTGGCTGAATATTTTGTGCTGATTACAATTATAAATTTGTGACCTAAATTCGTGTAATTGACTATTCGCCAAGTTTTTGAGCAAATTTCGAGTGAATTGATAACAATAAAAAGACAGAAAATAATTAAAAAAGAAAGGAGTGAGAATGTGCCGGATAAGTTTATTTTGCATTCGAAATACAAGCCGACAGGTGACCAACCTCAAGCGATTGCAGAGTTGGTTGATGGTATAAATAACGGTGACAAAGAACAAGTTTTGCTTGGTGTTACCGGTTCGGGTAAGACCTTTACAATGGCTAATATTATTGAAAAAGTTAACCGTCCAACCCTCGTTCTCGCTCATAATAAAACCCTTGCCGCACAACTGTGTTCGGAGTTCAGGGAATTTTTCCCTGAGAATGCGGTGGAATATTTTGTTTCCTATTACGACTACTATCAGCCTGAGGCGTATATCCCCGGAAGTGATACCTATATCGAAAAAGATTCTTCGATAAACGATGAAATTGACAAACTTCGCCACAGCGCTACCTGTGCTTTGTCGGAGCGTAGGGACGTTATAATCGTGGCTTCTGTTTCGTGTATTTATTCGCTCGGTAACCCTATTGACTATCGAAATATGGTAATTTCTCTTCGTCAAGGTATGGAGAAAAGCCGTGATGATTTAATTGCTAAACTAGTTGATTTGCAATATGAACGCAACGATATAAATTTTGTTAGAAACAAGTTTCGTGTTCGCGGAGATACGGTTGAAATTTTCCCTGCATATTCAATGGAAAATGCTATTCGCGTTGAGTTTTTCGGCGATGAAATTGACCGTATTTGTGAGATAAACACCGTAACGGGAGAGGTTAAAGCTTTGCTTTCGCATATTGCGATTTATCCTGCTTCACACTATATCGTTCCACAAGATAAGCTTGAAGAAGCACTTGCGGAACTGAAGGAAGAAATGGAAGAGCGTGAACGTTGGTTTATTGACAACGAAAAACTGCTAGCGGCTCAGCGTATCCGTCAGCGTACTGAGTATGATATTGAAATGCTTAGAGAAATCGGCACTTGCAAGGGTGTTGAAAACTATTCGCGCGTACTTTCACGCCGAAAACCCGGAAGTACACCTTCGACATTGCTTGATTATTTCCCTGAGGATTTTGTGTTGTTTGTCGATGAGTCTCACGTAACCTTACCCCAAGTTCGCGGTATGTACGGCGGTGACAGGGCGAGAAAGGAAAACCTTGTTGAGTACGGTTTCCGTTTGCCATCGGCTTTTGATAACCGTCCGCTTAATTTTGAGGAGTTTTACAGTCATATAAATCAAGCGGTGTTTGTGTCGGCGACACCGGGTGACTTCGAGAAGGAAAAGGCCACTCGAATTTCCGAACAGGTGATAAGACCTACAGGTCTTTTAGACCCCGAAATTTCGGTTAGACCGTCCGATGGACAAATCGATGATTTGGTTGGAGAAATCAACAGCCGTGTCGCTAAAAAAGAGCGTGTGCTTATAACAACGCTTACCAAAAAAATGGCGGAAGACCTTACTGAATATCTCGAGGGTCTTGAAATAAAGGTTCGCTATATGCATTATGATATCGATACAATTGAGCGTATGGAGATAATCCGCGATTTGCGACTTGGCGAGTTTGACGTGCTTGTAGGTATCAACCTTCTTCGCGAGGGTCTTGATATCCCCGAAGTATCGCTTGTGGCGATTTTAGACGCTGACAAAGAGGGCTTTCTTAGAAGTGAAACCTCGCTTGTTCAAACTATTGGCCGTGCCGCTCGAAATGCCGAGGGCAAGGTTATTATGTATGCCGACAGCGTTACTCGTTCAATGGAAAACGCTATTCGTGAGACCGAGCGTAGACGCGCTATTCAAATGAAATATAATCTTGATAACGGCATTGTTCCAAAGACTATAGAGAAGGGTGTCCACGAGGTTTTGGAAATTGGTACAAAGGTTAAAGAAAAGCCTGTTTCCAAGATGTCAAGAGTCGAACGTGAGGCTGAAATCAAGCGCCTCACTGCCGAAATGAAACAAGCGGCAAAGATACTTGAATTCGAGTATGCTGCAACGCTCCGTGATAAGATAAATAAATTAAGGAAGGGTTAGTAATTGGCTAACGAAAAGATTATTATAAAAGGTGCTAACGAGCATAATTTAAAGAATATTGACGTTGAAATTCCGCGTGATAAACTTGTTGTTTTCACGGGGCTTTCGGGTAGCGGCAAATCTTCTTTGGCTTTTGATACAATTTATGCAGAGGGACAAAGAAGATATGTTGAGTCGCTGTCGAGTTATGCGCGTCAGTTTTTAGGACAGATGGAAAAACCAAACGTTGAGGTTATTGAAGGGCTTTCTCCCGCTATTTCCATCGACCAAAAAACCACCTCTAAAAACCCACGTTCAACCGTTGGTACTGTGACAGAAATTTACGATTATTTGCGACTTTTGTATGCAAGAGTCGGTGTTCCGCATTGTCCTATATGTAAAAAGGAAATAAGTCAACAAACCACCGACCAAATCGTAGATGCGGTTATGAAACTAGCTGAGGGTAGCAAAATTCAAATTTTGTCGCCTATTGTAAAAGGGAGAAAAGGCGAGTATAAAAAAGAACTTGAAAACATAAAAAAACAGGGTTATGTTCGCGCTAGAATAGATGGAAACATATATGATTTAGCCGAGGAAATAACCCTTGAAAAGAATAAAAAACATTGGATCGAAGTAATCGTTGACCGTCTTGTTATAAAGGCGGATATCGTGTCGCGACTTACCGATAGTATCGAAACGGCTGTTAATCTTTCAGGCGGTCTTATTGCGGTTGACGTAATCGGCGGGGAAGAGATGCAGTTTTCTCAAACCTATGCTTGTGATGAACATGGTATAAGTATCCCTGAACTCACTCCAACGATGTTCTCGTTTAATAGTCCATTTGGCGCTTGTCCGCATTGTACGGGACTTGGCGTGTTTATGAAGGTTAACCCTCGTCTTGTTATAAACGATGAGAACGCTTCGCTTTTAGATGGCGCAATCAGGGCTTCGGGTTGGGGTGTAAACAGTTGGATGAATCCCGATTCTTCGACTATTGCCGAGATGTATTATCGTGGCGTTGCCGAGCATTACGGCTTTGATATAAACACTCCGTTTATAGATTTAACCGAGGAGCAAAGAAACGCTATTCTTTATGGTACAAAGGGCGAGAAAATAAAACTTGAGCGCCATTTTGAATTTGGTGGTGGCACCTATTATGCCGAGTTTGAGGGTGTTATTAACAATCTCGAACGCCGTTATAAAACTACTACAAGCGACTATTCGCGCAACGAAATTGAGAGTTATATGACCGAGTCGCCATGTCCCGAGTGTAACGGAAACCGCTTAAAACCCGAGTTTTTGGCGGTGACGGTTGGCGGTAAAAATATTATCGAATTTTGCGATATGTCGGTTGGTGCTGAGCTTGAATTTATCGATAGTCTTGAATTCGGCGAACGCGATAGTATGATTGCAAAGCCGATTTTAAAGGAAATCCGCGAAAGACTAACCTTCTTGCAAAGTGTGGGTCTTGATTATCTAAACCTTTCTCGTTCTTCGGGAACTTTGTCGGGTGGAGAGAGTCAGCGTATTCGTTTGGCAACTCAAATTGGTTCTTCGCTTATGGGTGTTTTGTATATTCTAGACGAGCCGAGTATCGGTCTTCATCAACGCGATAACGATAGACTTATCACAACTCTCAAAAGGCTTCGTGACCTTGGGAACACCGTTATTGTGGTAGAACACGATGAAGATACAATGCGCGCGGCTGACCATATTTTAGATATCGGTCCGGGAGCGGGTATTCACGGCGGTGAGGTTGTTTTCTCGGGTACGCTCAAAGAGTTGGAAAGCTGTCATCAATCGCTAACTTCCGATTATCTCTACGGCAGACGCCAAATTCCAATTCCCGAAAAGAGAAGAAAAGGTAACGGCGAGTCACTTGTTATAAAGGGTGCTGCCGAAAATAACCTAAAGAATATAAACGTCAAAATTCCGCTTGGAACTTTTACTTGTGTTACGGGTGTTTCGGGGAGCGGCAAATCTTCGTTTGTAAATGATATTTTGTATAACGTTTTGGCTAACAAGCTCAACCACGCGAAAACCTTTGCGGGTAAGCATAAATCGGTTGAGGGTGTTGAGCATCTTGACAAGGTTATCAACATTGACCAAGCGCCAATAGGCAGAACACCACGCTCAAACCCCGCGACTTATACGGGCGTTTTTGGTGATATTCGCGAACTTTTCGCTTCTACTAAGGAAGCTAAAATGCACGGATATAATGCGGGTCGTTTCTCCTTTAACGTAAAGTGTGGTCGCTGTGAGGCGTGTCAGGGTGGTGGTATTTTGAAGATTGAAATGCACTTTTTACCTGATATTTACGTACCATGCGAGGTGTGTGGCGGTAGCCGTTATAACCGCGAAACCTTAAGCGTTAAGTATAAGGGCAAGAGCATTTACGACGTGCTTGAAATGACGGTTGAAGAGGGTATGTACTTTTTTGAAAGCATCCCCAAAATACACCGAAAGTTGAAAACCTTGTATGACGTAGGACTTGGCTATATTAAAATAGGTCAACCTGCGACAACCCTTTCGGGCGGTGAGGCGCAACGTGTGAAACTTGCTACGGAACTTTCAAAACGTAGTACGGGAAGAACGATTTATATTCTCGATGAGCCTACAACAGGGCTTCACACCGCCGACGTTCACAAGCTTATTGAAGTGTTGCAACGCTTTGTTGACGCGGGGAATACAGTGCTTGTAATTGAGCATAATCTCGACGTTATAAAAACCGCCGACCATATTATTGATTTAGGTCCCGAAGGTGGCGACAAGGGTGGTACTGTGGTTGCTACAGGCACACCCGAAAAGGTTGCAAGTTGCGAAAAATCATATACAGGTCATTTTCTTAAAAAGGTATTAAAATAATTAAAGCCCACTTTTTAGTGGGCTTTTTCCTTCTACAATTTATTAACTCAATTATAAACCGAATTTTAGAATAATACAATCTACTTTCCGTTGAAAAAAGCCACCGAATTCGGTGGCTTTTAAAATGTTTAATATGTATTATTGAGCTTCAGCAACGGGTTGTTCTTCAACGGGTGCTACAGGCTTTAAACTTTGGTATGCATTGGTAAAGGTTTCCAACATATAAGGACCAACCCAAATGTAAGCAATACCGAATGTGATACCGCAAAGAAGTGCCCAACCGATGAATGAAAGGCTAAGTACGAACAATTCCATTTTATGACCTTCAGTCATAGCTTTTGATTCGTTGATACACTCTAGAGCGGGTTTACCTTTGTTTTCAGCCAAAATGTACATTGACATTGAGTATGAGATTGATTTGATGATGCCGGGGATAACAAATAATAATGACCAAAGGAATGTGAATAAACCAACAAGAAAAGTCACTTTAAATGCTGCCCAAAAATCGTCGAAACCGCTAAAAGCATCATTAACTTTTGGTGTTTCACCGCGGAATACGTTTAAGTATACACGGTAAATGCTAAGTGAAAAAGCGGGTGTGATGATGATAGAAGCTATAAGTGCGCCACCGGGAATGAATGATAAAATTGCACCGGCAATACCTGAAATTAAGCCAATGATTAGACTGATTAGAAATAGGATTCCGATTTTACCTTTGATTTGGCTTTTTGCTGCCGCTTTTAATTCTGTTCTGTTCATAATTTTTCCTCCAGTTTGTCTTTGTCTAGAGATTGTTATCTCTATGAAACAATTTTACTACTTTTTTTGGGAAAATACAACGATTTTTTACAAATATTACAAAATTTTAACCATATGTAGAGTTTCTTACTTATTCTTAAGGTCGTGGGAATCTTTTGTGAAGTGTTCTTTTGTTAGTTTAGCAACCACACCCGATAATGCAAAGAGTGCAATAAAGTTGGGAATTGCCATAAGTCCGTTAAATGTATCGGCGAGATTCCACACAACTTCAAGAGAAGTTGTTGTACCTACTATTATGATAAGTGAGAAGATAATTTGGTAAATTTTTGAAACCTTTACACCAAACAAGTATTCTACACAACGGGTACCATATAGCGACCAACCAAGAATTGTTGAAAAAGCAAACAAGAAAAGGGCGATTGCGACAAAGAGGGAAGCAAACTTTGCACCAAAAACAGTAGCAAAAGCCGAGGTGATAAGTTCGGAACTTACAGCTTTGCCAAACTCGATATCGATACCGCTTATAATAATTGTAAGACCTGTGAGGGTGCAAATAACAAGCGTATCAGCAAATACCTCAAATATACCGTAAAGACCTTGTTGTACAGGACCCTTTGTATCTGCCGCAGCGTGAGCAATACCGGCAGAACCGAGACCTGCTTCGTTTGAGAATGCGCTACGCTTTAATCCCCAAACCAATGCCTCTTTAATTGCAATACCGCAAGCGGCACCACAAACAGCTTTTGGAGTGAATGCGCCGATGAAAATATTTTTGAAAGCTTCGCCTATATTTCCAATGTTTGTGAAAATTACGATAAATGTACAAACAATGTAGAAAATACTCATAAAGGGAACGAGCAATTCAGTAACCTTACCAATACGCTTGATACCGCCAATAAGCGATACAGCACAAATTATTGCAAGAATAATACCAACCACAAGGCTAATAGTAGTTTGACTTTCGGTAGCCGATGGAATAAAGGAAACGATAGCATTGTTGATTGAAGAAGAAATACTGTTAGCTTGTGATAGGTTACCGATACCAAAAGAAGCAAGTACAGCAAAAGTGGCAAATAAAACAGCGAGCCATTTCCATTTTTTGCCCATACCGTTTGTTATGTAGTACATAGGTCCGCCAACAAAGTCGCCATTCTCGTTCTTTTCTCTATATTTAATAGAAAGAACAACTTCACAGTATTTAATAATCATACCAAGAAGTGCGGCAATCCAAAGCCAAAAAAGAGCGCCATAGCCACCCAAGGCAATGGCCTGGCTGGTACCAATAATGTTACCTGTACCAACAGTTGCGGCAAGAGCTGTTGTTACTGCTTGGAAAGGTGTTACCGAGCCTTTTTCGGCAGTTTGATTTTGAAAAACTTTACCGATAGTGTTCTTTATTGCATATCCAAATTTTGAAAATTGGATTCCACGGTTATAAACGGTAAAGAAGAGACCGCCTAATATAACACAAGGTAAAAGTATGTAAATCCACGCAACAGTGTTGAGTGGGCCTGTGAAAAAGTTTAGAATAGCGTCCATAATAATCTCCCTAAAATTTTTGATACATTATATAATATTTTTCGACAAAAAACAATAATATTTAAAATTACACTTGATATTGTGAAAGATTAAATTGTTTTTAAAACTTTATTATTAGGTTGTATCTTTAACCATAATATACGTACTAATAATCATAACAACAAGGGCAATATAGAATTGTATGGCGGGGTTTTCGCCCAAGAAGATAAAACCAAAAGCCACACCTAAAAACGGTGCTATGGAGTAGTATGCGCTTGTTTTTGCGGCGCCCAAATCCTTTTGGGCTAATATGTAGAAATAGATGCTAAGTCCGTATGATACAAAACCGAGTAATAAGGCTAGTAAAACAAAGTAAAAAGCGGGAAAATTTTCACCGACAAGCAAAGCCACAATTAAACTTCCAAGACCTGAGAAAAAGCCTTTTATAGTAACGATTTGAGCCGAACTTTTGTTGCTGAGCATTTTGGTACAGTTGTTTTCAAAACCCCAACAAAGACAAGCACCAAAAACGAAAAGTGAGCCGATGTTAAAATCAAACGCCCCTTTGCCTTCGAAAGACAGGATAATACTTGCAACCGTCACAAGCGCAATAGCAAACCAAAGCCTTTTTGAAATGACTTCTTTGAAAATCAGTAAAGCGATAATAGAGGTTGCCACGATTTCGAAGTTATTGATGAGCGATATGTTGGCGGCACTTGAAAACTTGATACCAAACATAAGAAGAATGGGCGCTATGATGTCAAGCACCACCATTGAAACGGTGTAGGGGAGTTCTTTTTTTGTGAGCGGTTCGGTGGTTGGAGAGATACCGCGCAATTTTAGTATAGTGTTATAAATGAACACGCCCAAACCTGCGCCTAAATATAAAAATGCCGCCATCATAGTTGGGTTGATATTTTCTAAAAGCAATTTAGAAAAAGGTACGTTGACGGCGTAGAGTGCGGCGGCAACAATGGCGTAAATAGTAGCGAGAGATTTTGATTTCATAAAAACTCCTTTTTGTTTAACATATGGTTTAGCTATTATAACATAACATTGACACCGCCCGAAGAAATTCGGGAGGATAGGTTTGCTTTATAAAGCTAACTACTTAGATTCTTTGATTGTAGCCTGTGATTAAGTACGCAAAAGAGGGAAATTATTTGTATTCGTCTTTTAGTTTTAAAATCTTTTCTTCGATTTTTTTGATTATTATCTTAAATTCCTCATCCGTTTTTCCTGTGGGGTCTGTTAGTTCCCAATTATCATCAAATGCTCTGCCAATAAAAGGGCAACCAACATTACAACCCATTGAAATTGCTATATCGGGATTTGGAATATCTGTAATCAATTTTGAATACTGTGTATCTTCCATATCAATCCTATAAAGTTCTTTCATAATTCTGACTGCATCTTGATTGATTTTGGGTTTTGTTTGGGTTCCGGCAGAATATGATTCAAATACATCGGGTGCCAAGTGTTTTCCTAATGCTTCTGCAATCTGACTGCGACACGAATTATGTACACAAATAAAGGCTACCTTTTTCTTTGACTTTTTATAAAAAGGACATTCTTCACCTATGCACTGGTTGTTCATATGAGAACGAGAACAGGTCACTTGATTAAGTTCCATCCCAACCCTCAACTTCTCGTTTGTGAATTTGGCCGCTTCGATAATAGCGAGATAAGAATCTCTTTTGCAACAACGAGGGCCACCATTTTCTCCTATTGCTTTCAAAGCACTTGCTGTCATTTGATTGGAAAGACCCCAAGCCTCTTTTGCAAGTGGTGTTGATTTTAATGCAATAGAAATATACATACCTGTGCTGACACCTGCTCCACAGGCGCCCCAAAATCCACAAGCACCGCCGGGAACTTGCTTTCCTCTTTTTTGCATTTCATAAAGGGCGGTTTTTAAGGCTATATCTCCACCCGCATTTTTATATGCAGTTAAAAGTGCAGAGCCAACCATAGTGTGATGTTCGGGACCGTGCATATGGCAGGATGGGATAGACATCATTTCTTCAATGATTTCGATAGGATTTTTGCTCTTGCTGTTAAAGCATATCGAAATGATTTTGTCCATTCCGCTTGTATGACATTCATCACAAACGAAATGTTTGTTTATACACCTTGTTTTACTACTTTGTTTTTTGTGGCAAAGTTCACATTCCATCACTTCATCGGTGTCAAGATATATTAGTGGTGCTTTGCAAATTAAGCATTCTTCGTTCATAAAAATTACCTCGCCAAATTATTGCTTATCGTGTTACTAGATTTAATTGTATCACATTGTGCTTGAAAATTAAAGGATTTCATATAAAAATCACCCTGTCGTATCTTCGGCAGTACACAAAAGAGGGGATTCTTATTTTCATCATTTATGGATGTACATTCTTGACATATTGGTCTCGCCGTCACATTGCACCATACAAAAAAATTCCCAGCCGTATCTTTCATAAAAACCTGTATGGTCAGTAACCAAATATACAGGGGTAATGCCTGCCAATTTTAAATCTTCAACCGACATATTAAGTAAACATCCCGCAATTCCATGTTTGCGGTGTTTTTCTTCTGTATAAACGGCGCAAATATTGGGTGAAAGGTCAGGACGATTGTGAAAATCGTTTTCAATAACACCCAGACCTCCAACAATCTGACCTTCGAACAAACATAGATACCATCCGTATTCGGTTTCATTTTGCAAATATGCGGTCATACATTCAAGATACGCTTCTCTTGGTGCCGACCATTTACTACTGAACCACTCCGCTGCCCCAAGTATCAGTTCAGGCTTTTGACGAAGTGTAATATATTGATATTTTGTTGCCAATGTTCTCACCACACACTGTTTCTTATTTTTTCTTTAAAACAATAGCGATAAAGTTCAAATAATTACACGCTCCTGCGTTAATTGCTTTTCTGTCGTTTATGGCATATTCGTTATCGCACTGTATCCAATCGTTCCAACATTCTTCATTGCTTTCCATCTCGTAAATGGAAATAATATCACTGTTCTTAGACTTTGAAACAATGTTTTCCCAATATTTTATATCGTGGATATAATCTAATTGTTCAGGAGTCCAAGATAATAATAGTTCTTCGGGGATGTTATCATGGCAGTCTTTTTTCATTCCCGGAACAACGATATAAATATAACTACCTTTCTTCACAAAAGGTAAAAGTTTTTCATCTAAATAATCAGCATCTCTTCCAAAATAATTATAGGAATCTGTACTAACAACTGCATCGAAGAACTCTTTTTCATATTTTAAATCCGTAGCATCTGCTTTTACAGCAATGATTTCTTCCTCGGTCAATCCCATTTCGGCAAAGAATTTTTGGTTTTCCTCAGGTTCACTCCAAAGGTCGGTTGCATAAACCTTAAAGCCATATTCTTTTGCTAAAAACACAGATGTGATACCTTGTCCGCTACCTAAATCCATAACAATAGAACCTGGTTTAATTTTATTGTCAATCATCAGTTCTTCTTCTAATTTTAACGGGTTAGGACCCATTATTTTTTGTTTAACTAAATCACTATCATATTTTTGGGTTTTTACATATTTCATTTGGAGGTTTCCTTTGCTATCTTGTTTTTATATATTATAACATTTTTAAGGCGCTTTTGCAACGGATACAAAAATCCCCACCGAGAAATCGGCGGGGATTTGATTTGCTTTATAAACCTAATTACTTAGATCCTTTGATGGCAGCCTGCACAGTAAACCGCCAAAAAAGGGAGGGATGTTCAACAATCAAACTTTCGCTTTTTTCTTAAAACAGTCAACAATTTGCTTTACATAAACGAGACATAAGTAAATCAACGCAATAAGAACAATTGGCAACATGTAAAAGTATGGGTGAGGAATCCAACTCCAAAATAAGGCCATCACCGGGTTTTCCGGTTGGATCGAATACATATAATTTACCTGC
>JAZORM010000052.1:0-3493 GCA_045656585.1 Acutalibacteraceae bacterium | reverse complement strand
GGATTTACAATGATTGGTATGCATATAAAGAAGGTAGCGGTACCTGTTAGACTTCAAAATAATAAAATAGGTAATGCCACCGTTTTGGCGGCGAGAAGCCGAGCGAAATTTATTGGCGGCGAACGCGCTCATTATGACTCAAATTTAATGTGAAGGTGAAAATTATGAAATTGGAAATTTTGAAATTATTGTCTCAAAATGCGAAATACACTAGCGAAGATATCGCTATAATGCTTGGGATAAAACTAGAAGAAGTTGAAAAAATAATAAAAGAACTCGAAAAAGAAAACATTATTCGCGGTTATAAATCGGTTATCGACTGGGAAAAACTTGACGGTGCTTACGTTTCGGCTATTGTAGAGCTTAACGTTGTTCCAAAAGCAGGGCTCGGTTTCGAAGAAGTGGCTGAACAAATTATGAAATATTCCGAGGTTGAGTCGGTTTATTTGATGTCGGGCAATTATGACTTGAGCGTTATGGTAAAAGGTAAAACTCTCCACGATATCGCTTGGTTTGTTCAAAAAGAATTGGCTACTATCGATTCGGTGACTTCTACTGCAACCCATTTTGTAATGCGACGTTATAAAGATATGGACGTTGAGCTTATATCGGGCGAAACAGATGATAGGGAGCAATTTTTAATATGATGGATTACGGCAAAATACTAAGTAAAACTGTAACCGATATTAAACCGTCGGGAATCAGAAAGTTTTTTGATATTGCCGCTACTATGGACGACGTTATTTCTTTGGGTGTTGGTGAGCCTGATTTTCAAACTCCTTGGTCTATTAGAAAAGCGGGTATTGAATCGCTTCAACGCGGAAAAACGAAGTACACTTCAAACTGGGGTCTTATTGAACTAAGACGTGAAATTTCGAGATATCTCGAACGTAAGTTTTCGGTGAAATATTGCCCCGAGAATGAAATTTTGGTAACGGTTGGCGGTAGTGAGGCGATTGACGGCGCTTTACGCGCTGTGATAAATCCTGGGGATGAGGTTATCATCCCTCAACCGAGTTATGTTTGTTATGAACCAATGACACGTATCTCGGGCGGTGTTCCTGTAATATTAAACCTTAAAGCTGAAAATGATTTTAAGATAACTGCCGAGGAATTAAAGGCGCTTATTACACCAAAAACTAAGGTTTTGATTTTGCCTTATCCGTCGAACCCCACAGGCGCTATAATGGAAAGGGAAGACCTTGAAGCAATTGAAAAGGTGCTCGAAGACACTGATATAATGGTGATTTCGGATGAAATTTATGCCGAGCTTACTTTCTCGGATAAGCCCCACGTATCACCTGCATCAGTTGGCAATTTATGGGAGCGAACAATCACTGTAAACGGCTTTTCTAAGGCTTATTCAATGACAGGTTGGCGCTTAGGTTACGTTTGCGGACCAAAACCTGTAATCGACCAAATCACAAAGATACATCAGTTTGCGATTATGTCGTCACCGACTACTAGTCAGTATGCGGCTATTCAAGCTCTTCGCAATTGTGATGAAGATGTTGAGTATATGCTCCATCAGTACGATATGCGCCGTAGAATGATTGTGTCGGGATTTAATAAAATAGGTCTTACCTGCCGTGAGCCAAAGGGTGCGTTTTATGCTTTCCCTAGTATTCAGTCAACAGGTATGACAAGCGAAGAATTTTGCGAAAAGTTGCTTTATTCTAAAAAGGTAGCGGTAGTGCCCGGTACGGCATTCGGCGAGAGCGGAGAAGGATTTATTAGAGCTTCTTATTGTTATTCGGTAGAACATATTAAAGAAGCATTGGCAAGAATTGAAGAATTTTTAAATGAGATAAAATAATAAAAAAGAACGGCTTATCATTAGCCGTTCATTTTTATGTGGAATAATACGGATTTTTAATATGGATTTGTCGGCGCCATGTCGCACACTTCAATTGATTTTACGCTGTTTTTATCGCCGATAAGTTCAACGCCGATTGCGTTCTTTGGGTTTTCGGGGTAAACTCGGCGACATATTGCCTGGCGCTCGTTTGCAAACACCTCAACAACCGATTTGTCGACAAAAATATCAAGAGAAAGAAGTTCGCCTTTTTCTAATGAGAAGGGGGCTTCTTCTTTTATTGTCCAACCGTCGTTACCGCTTTTGGTAGCGTCGAAAACAAGTTTTTGCGCTTTTTTATCGTAATAAATTTGGGTTTCGTTTCCGTTTTCTTTGTCAATTCTAACCTTGAAGCCCGAATTTTCGTTCTCGGTGGTGTCGATTACGGCTTTGAGGCGGAAAATCTCGCCGTTATTAACGCTTACAACCCCGTTTTTAATATTAGGTGTTGTTTTATTATATTGTAAGGTATCGATTTCTTTTGCGGGGGCGATTTTTAGAATATCGTTTTCGAGCCAGACCGTTCGAGGTAAACCAAAAACACCGCTCCAACCAAAGCGTTCGAAATCGTTTTTGGGGTTATCCCTAAGCCACGACCATATAATATGGCGGTTTTTATCATCGATAATCGCTTCGGGTGCGAAATACGCCGTATCATTCCAGGTCATTCTACCGTGGGTCTCAGGGTAGAAGGTTTCGTTTTCGAAAGTACCTATATAATACTGACAACCTTTGTTATGGGAAATGAAAAGTTGAAGCCATTTGTCAGTTTTGTTGCCGTTTTCCTTGGCATCATACAAAGGCAAAAAGCTTGGGCACATATCATCCTCGGTTTTGTCGGGCCAATCTTTGCCTTTATGTGTGTTTTCGTAAAAACGATGAACAAAGGACCAATTTTTCAAATCTTTTGAGCGGAAAAGGTCGGTCCAGTCGCCTTGAAAATACGGGTCGGAATCTTCATCTCTGCCATAGCTATCAAGAACCCATTTGTTACCTGCTTGTAAATAGTAATATCCGTCCGATTTCCAAATATTGCTTGGGTCGGCACAGGATAAATGCTCAATTTTGCCATCTACTTCAATATCCGCAGTACCCCATTTATCACCGTCTAAGCCTTCAATGGCTATGGGGGGTGATTCTATGCCATTCATCATACGGCGGTTTGGCGTATGCTATAGCAATACCGCCTTTGTCGCCATCGGGTTTATTGGACGGGAATTTCCAAAAGGTTATATAAGCGGTTTTATCGTCATCAAGAAAACCGCCGCCGCTAAAGCAACCTTTGTCACCTTCGAAAGAACCGAGCGCATCGGGATGGTGACGCCAATGTAATAAATCGGTAGAAGAAATATGCGCCCAATGAAAAGCGTTGGTTTTAGAGTTTTCGTATAGGTGCATAATATGGTATACACCGTCTACGAAAAAGCACCGTTACAGTCACCCGGTACGCCGTTATCATCCGGGAAAGCAAAATGAAACGTGGGTCTATAGGGGTCTTTTAACATTTTTTCGCGATATTCTCTAGTGTTGATAATTAAATCTTTCATATTATCACCTATAAAATACTTTTTCGTATTTTATTATAACGAAAGCAATTTTATTTGTCAATTTCATGTTAGGATTGTTGGGGTATACTAT
>JAZORM010000051.1:0-31847 GCA_045656585.1 Acutalibacteraceae bacterium | reverse complement strand
AGCAATCGGAAAATCATCCGACATACCCATTGATAATATATCCATACAACTATTATCTATCTTTTTATCTCTAATGTCAATAAACAGTTTGTACATTTTCCTAAAATAACAACGAATTTCATCGTCATTTTCACAAATGGGCGGAATAGTCATAAGTCCACGGATTTTAACGCCTTCTAACTGCGCGATTGTTCTGACCGCTTCTTCTACTTCGGCATATCCAAATCCCCATTTGCTTTCTTCCTCGCCGATATTAACTTCAAGCAAAATATCCATAACCTTATCGCGTTTTAACGCTTGTTTTGATATTTCATTTGCAAGTTTATAAGAATCAACCGATTGAATTAACTCAACCTTGTCAATAACGTCTTTAACCTTATTGGTTTGAAGATGACCTATAAAATGCTCGTGAACAAAAGACAAGCCGTCGTGTTTCGCAACAAGCTCCTGAACCTTATTTTCGGCAACATGGCTAATACCTTTTGAAATCGCGTAATTGATAGTATCTATATCAACTGTTTTTGTAGCCGCTAGTAAAACAACATCGTTTGCTGTCTTATTAGCATTCAAAAGAGCATTATTAAATTTTTTCATTACCAAATCGTAATTTTGGTCAAATTCTTTAGCCGATAATTTTTCCATCATAAAGATTTTTCCCCCTTACTACAACTTGGTCATAAAGACGTAATTCACCGTCATTTTCGTTCTTTTTACAAATAACATATTCATCAGTAGAATGTATAATTTCAACAGGAACAAATTTAATTTGCATACCGCTAACAACGTATACACCCTTTTGAGAATCGACAACTCTCAAGGCTTTTCTTGAAACTTTAAGTCCCGAGTATTCGCGACTCACAACCGTCATAGGTCCTATTCGCATCGATGCGAGTTCGTTGTTCATATTGCTACAAGCAAAAACTATTACAGCATCGGTACCGTTTTGCGCGATATTTATTTTCTTAACCGTAACGGGAAGTTTCGGAGCGCTTTTTAAAGAAGTTAAAATAGTTAAACTGTCTCCCTCTTTAAAATTAAGAGATTGGTTCAAAGTCATCTTTGCGGCAATGTACCATTCATAGTCGGAAACAATTTTTCCTATAACGTTATTATCTTTTTCAGATTTAGAGAGATTATCTATAAAATCAGGGGTTAAAAGCGATAAATCATCGATATTTAGGCTTTTTTCATAACCGTCGGTAACCGACAAAAAATATCCCGATTGACTCGCTTTAATCTTCGAAATAGGTTGTCGTAAAGAATTCTTAAGGTCGGAAAGTTCTTTATTCAAAGTATTTAATTGCTCCGAAAAAGAATCTTTCTCACCGAGAAGCGCTTTTCGACGATTAATAGAGGTCAATAAATCTTCACTTAAATTTGAAACATTACCAAAATCCCCATAAGCCGAGGATAAAATCAAATTGTTAAGTGAATTTGAAACGTTGAAATTCGCAGCGCTCAAATTAGAAGCCTCGACGTTATTTATCGACATAATTCCTTCGATATTTTTAATCTTTTTTTCAATCGTTTCAATTTCGCTCAAAATAATGGATGAAGACTCGCTTGAATATACGTTGGCGATAACACCGTCTTTAGAAACACGAGAACCATCGTTTATCAAAAAATGAAGTACACCGTCGTGTTTCGATTTAACGATTTTTTCGCTACGAACAACAATACCTGTTATATTAAAACCATCGTTGGATGTGTAAAATTTTGTAGTCTCGGTTGTAATCGGTTTATAAAGTGAGGAAACAAGTTGATGAACTAAAAAAGTCAATGCAATAATTACTATTATCGCTTTAATAGGCGATATTTTTTTCATACTTATTCCTCCTTTAAAAATTCATTTGTACAATCAAAAACCTTTTCTAAATAATCTTTTGAAAGGTCGGGATAAAACCAATTTATCCTTTCATCACGTCTAAACCAAGTCAATTGGCGTTTTGCGTATCGACGGGTTTGTTGTTTGAGATGTTCTAATGCGTCTTCCAAACTGCATTTTTCTTCGATATATCCATACAGTTCCTTATGACCGATAGCCTGAAAAGCACCGGTTTTATTCGAAGCGTTATAATTTGCTTTAGCTTCATCTAAAAGACCGTTTGAAAGCATAATATCAACACGTTTGTTAATTCTTTCGTATAAAAGTTCACGGTCATTATAGGTTATACCGATAACAAGCGGGTCGATATCGCTTTCGTTTTGTTTTGAGATGATATTTTGTTCGGTAATTGTTTTGCCGGTTTGTTCAAAAATTTCAAAACAACGAATAATCCTACGGCGATTATTTGGGTGAAGTCTATTAGCCGAATCAATATCAAACTCAGCCAAAAGTTTCAACATCTCTTCCCCGCCAATTTCATCAAACTGTTGCTCGTATTTTTTACGAATTTCCATATCAACATCTTGTTCGGTGAATTCAATATTATCGAGTAATGATGAAATATATAATCCAGTACCGCCAACAATTATCGGCAACTTTCCGCGAGATGATATCTCTTTTATACACTCACGTGCCAATTTTACATACTCGGCGACCGAAAATTCTTGGTCTAAATCCAAAAATTCGAAAAGATGATGTATTATTCCTTGTTTTTCATCTTCATCAGGTGCAGCCGAAGCAATATGGATTCCTTTATAAATTTGCATCGAGTCAGCCGAAATAATTTCACCGTCAAACTTTTTAGCAAGTTCGATTGAAAGCGAAGTTTTGCCCGACGCTGTTGGTCCTACAACGAATAACGCTTTTATCATTGTATTCTACCAAACATTTTTTCAAGTTCGCGCTTTTTAATTTCGAAAGCAACAGGTCTACCGTGTGGGCAATACATGATTTCCTTCGAATAAAGCACTTTTTTAGCAAGTTCAAGCATTTCAGTTGTGCTAATTTTAGTACCTGCTTTAATAGCGGCTTTACAAGCAACGGTATGATAAAGATTTTCGGCAATCTCGATTTCAACCTTGCCGCTTTTTAAAAGATTTTCAGCAATCTCACTCATAAGCGAAGAAATATCTTCACCAACAAGTGTTGTAGGAACCGACCTCACGAGTAAAGCCGAATTGCCAAAATCATCTATTTCAAAACCACTCTTTAAAAGAAGTTCTAAATTATTCAAAACCGCATTGTATTCATTTTTAGAAAGAACCACACTAATCGGAGTCAAAAGCGATTGAACCTCGATTTTAGTGTTTTGTTTTAAATCATTGAACAAAATTCTTTCGTGGGCGGCGTGTTTATCAATCATAAATACGCTATCACCCATTTGAGCCACAATATAAGTTCCAAACGCTTCGCCTATCAGAAAAACAGGTTCTAACTTGGAAGTTTCTATTATTGATTCGTCTTTTTCTATATCAACGTTAACAACAGGTTTGTTAGTTTGTTGCGGTATTTTAGGCTCTTCTTTTATTACAACAGGTTCTTCTTTTACTTCAATATAATTCTCAACGATTTTCGGTAGCGGAGAATTAAAATTCAAATTAGGTTTACGCGCGGTTAAATCAATTACGTGTTGTGGCTTTGATTCAATAATCTCACGCTTCAATACAGGTTGATGTTTTGGTTTCTCCTCGGTTTCAATAAAGGTTTGTTTAAACTCTTGAGTCGTCATACGCTCAAATTTATTAAAAACAGGAGTTTGAGGTTTGATTTCGGGACGGGAATCGCCCATTGATAAAGCATTTTTGACAGCCGAATATACACAATCAAAAATACGTTTTTCATCCGAAAAACGAACCTCGGTTTTTGCAGGATGAACGTTTACATCAACAGTTTCAAAAGGAACCGTGAGATAAAGTACGAAAGACGGGAATTTGCCAATCATCGCACTATTTTTATAAGCTTGTTCAACCGCCGCAATAACTGTACCCGAACGAACCAAACGGCCGTTTAAAAAGGTATATTGATTGTTGCGAGTAGGTTTACAAAAAACAGGTTTGCAAATAAGACCCGAAACAGCAATACCGCCCATATCTCCGTTTGCTTCAATGAGACTGTTCGATAATTCACGACCCAAAACACTATAAACAGTATTTTTAAGGTTGCCGTCCCCTGTTGTTGACAAGGTTTGTTTTCCGTCACGAATAAACTTAAATGAAATCTCGGGATGAGACAAAGCAATTCGATCTATAACGCCCGCACAAGCATTTGCTTCCGAAACGTCTTTTTTAAGGAATTTCATTCTCGCGGGGGTGTTATAAAAAATGTCTTTTATAATAATTGTTGTACCGTCGGGACAGCCTGACGGAGAGTTTTCAATTTCAGCACCACCCTCGATTTTATAATGGGTGCCGCTAATTGAATTTGCGGTTTTGGTAAGCATTTCTACCCTTGCAACCGAAGAAATCGCCGCCAAGGCTTCACCGCGGAAACCAAGAGTCGAAATACTGTTTAAATCTTCACCGCTTTTTATTTTGCTAGTAGCGTGGCGTAAAAATGCCAAAGGAACATCTTCAGAATCAATACCGCAACCGTTATCGGTAATTCGCATATATGAGATACCGCCGTTTTTAATCTCAATAGTGATAATAGTAGAACCTGCATCTATAGAGTTTTCAACCAACTCTTTTAAAACCGACGCGGGTCTTTCAACAACCTCACCCGCCGCGATAAGCTCGGATATATGTTTTTCAAGTAAATTGATTTTTGGCATTTTTTACACCTCTTTTCTACATATTTTTACTTCTGTTGCAAATGTCAAACAGTATTTGCATCGCCTCAATCGGTGTCAAAGTATTAACGTCGATAGCGTTTAGTTCCTTTATTATATCTTGTCCGCTTTGCATACCAATTGACATTTGAGAATCAGTGTCGGTAACTGTTTTATAAGTTACTACGCCTTCTTCTTCGGTTTGTTTTAAAATGTCCTTAGCGCGTTCGATAACCGAATTTGGAATACCGCTAAGTTTTGCAACCTCGATACCGTAACTACGGTCAGCACCACCAGGCACTATACGGCGAAGGAAGGTTATATCATCACCGCGTTTTTTAACGGCAATATTATAGTTTTTAACACCGTTTAGTTGTTCTTCCATTACGGTAAGTTCGTGGTAATGGGTCGCAAACAAGGCTTTAGCGCCGAGTTTTCGCTTATCAGCAACGTATTCAAGTACGGCACGAGCAATTGACATACCATCAAAAGTAGAGGTGCCACGACCGATTTCATCAAGGATAAGCAAACTGTTCTTGGTTGCGTTTTTAAGAATTGTAGCAACTTCGCTCATTTCAACCATAAATGTTGATTGACCTGAAGCCAAGTCATCTGAAGCGCCGACACGAGTATAGATAGCATCGACAATTCCGATTTCAGCAATTTGGGCAGGAACGAAACATCCAATTTGAGCCATTAAAACAATGAGAGCGGTTTGTCGCATATAGGTTGATTTACCCGCCATATTAGGACCTGTAATAATAGCGCAACGACAATCATTCATATCAAGGAAGGTATCATTTGCTACAAACGGGATATTTATAACCTGTTCAACAACAGGATGTCTGCCGGAATTGATAGAAATTTTGCCGCTATTGTTAACAAGCGGACGACAGTAATGGTTTTCAGCCGAAACAACCGAAAGCGAAGTCAAGGCATCAAGTTCAGCAATCGCAAAAGCAGTTTTTTGAACCCTTTTAATTTCAGCAGCTACCTGTTTTCTAATACTGTCGAAAATTTCATATTCAACCTGTACAATACGGTCTTTAGCAGTAAGCACACGTTTTTCAATTTCCTTTAATTCTTCGGTGATAAAACGTTCCGCATTTGTAAGGGTTTGTTTTCTTATGTAGTCTTCGGGAACCAAATCGAGAAAAGAGTTTGTAACCTCGATATAATAACCAAAAACTTTATTATATCGCACACGTAAATTTTTAATACCTGTACGTTCTTTTTCACGGGCTTCAATTTCAGCCAAAACCGAAGTACCGTTTTGCATATCGTTGCGCAAAGTATCAACGATATTGCTATATCCATCTCTTATCAATCCACCCTCGCGCAATGTCGCAGGCGCTTCGGGATTTATTGCTTGTTCTATCAAAGAATAGATATCTTCTAAAAGGTCGATATCATTACAAACAGATTGAAGTTTTTTAGAATTAACGTTTTGGAGCAAAGATTTGATAAGAGGTAGTTTTTGGGCGGTTTGAGAAAGGTTCAACATATCCTTCGCATTAGCGCTACCAAAAACAATCTTTGTCATAATACGTTCAATATCACGAATACCATAAAGACTTTCAACAACTTCTCCACGAAGAATAACGTTGCTAACAAGTTCTTCAACCGCGTTTAATCTTGAATTGATTGTTGTGATATTGATAAGCGGTTGTAAAAGCCAGTTTCTTATAAGTCGCTTACCCATTGGGGTTTTGGTTTTATCAATAACCCAAAGAAGCGAACCCTTTTTTGACTTTGTACGCATTGTTTCGCAAAGTTCGAGGTTTCGAGCCGCAGTCACATCAAGTCGCATATACTGATTATCGGTATAAATGTTGATTTCATTAACTGAAATATGACCGTTAATACCCGTTTCGTATAAATAATCGAGTATCGCGCCAAAAGCCGCCGATATTGATGAGCCGGTTTCAAGACCCATATTTTCAACACTCACAACCGAGAAATGTTTCATAACCAAAGCCTCGGTCTTTTCGGTATCGAAACAGGAATCTTCTCTTAGTGTAATAACACCCGAGAAATTACTCTTTAAAAATTCTTCAACAATTGGCGCTTTTAAGCAAAAATCATTTTGAAGAAGAATTTCGCGGGGAGAAAAACGAGAAAGTTCATCGATAATCTTACTTTGGAAATCATCAATTGAAATAACCGTCGCGTGACATTCACCGGTTGAAGCGTCGGTAAAGCATAAGCCAATATCACTATCAGTCATAACTATACTTGCGAGATAATTGTTTTTACCCTCGTCAAGCATATTATCTTCAAATACGGTACCGGGGGTAATTGTGCGGATGATTTCTCTTTTTACAAGACCTTTTGCGGCCGAAGGATCTTCAGTTTGTTCGCAAATTGAAACCTTATAGCCTTTGTCGATAAGTTTCGCAATATAGTTATCGCAACTGTGGAAAGGCACACCGCACATTGGAGCGCGTTCAGGAAGACCGCACTCCTTCCCTGTCAGTACCAAATCTAATTCTTCGGAAGCCTTTTTGGCATCTTCGAAAAACATTTCGTAAAAATCGCCGACGCGGAAGAAAACTATACTATCTTCATTTTCAGCCTTTATTTGATTGTACTGTTGCATCATCGGTGACAGTTCAGCCATTTTCAACTTCCTTTCACTTTAAATTATAAAATATTAGTGACAACCACCACAAGTTGAACAGCTACCTGTGCAACCGCTTTCAACTGTCAAAGTTTCGGGGTCTTCACCGTCGAGTGATTTTGAAAGAACAATATTTACTTCGTTCATCATTTGGTCTAAGAGAGCCTTAGCGGAGTTGTATTCAACCATAGGACCGCTTGCCATAATTTCGCCATAGATTGTACGAAGTTCCTCGTTTAAAACTTTGATTTTTTCATCGTCTTTTTCGGATTCACTTGCGGCTTGTTCGAGTTCCATTCTCTTTATGTTGAACTTGCCGATAGAATCTTGAAGTTCAGCGTCGTTATCGTTAGCAAGTTTTGCCTTTGCATAGCGAATAAAACGCTCGTCTTGTTGAATTGCTTTTCCTAGTTCTCTAGCTTGTTGAATTACGTCCATTTTAAAATACCTCTTTTTATATAATTTTTCCGCGAAGTCCGTTATCATAAGACTCCACTTTAATATTTACAAATTGACCGAGAAGATTTTTGTCCCCCTCGAATTCAATAACTGCTGTACCGCTTGTGTGACCGAGCATATAGCCCTCATTTTCGGAAACCTCGTCACACAAAACTCTATACGTGTTGCCGATAAATTTATTTATATTTTCTTCAGCAACCTTTTCTTGCGCTACTAAAAGTTCGCTAAACCATTTACCTTTTTCAGCACGAGTTATGTTATCTTCCATAACCGCGGCAGGTGTACCGTTGCGTTTTGAATAGATAAATGTGAAAAGTGAGGCGAATTTCACTTGTTCTACAATGCTCACGGTTTGTTTGAAATCTTCATAAGTTTCTCCCGGGAAACCAACAATGATATCGCTTGTTAAATCAACGTCAGGTATGCGTTCTTTTGCATTTTTGATAAGTTCCAAATATTGTTCGCGGTTATAGTAACGATTCATAAGTTTTAAAATTCTACTGCTTCCGCTTTGGAAAGGCAAATGCAGATGGCGCGTTACCTTTTTACAGTCTTTTATAGTGTCTAAAAGTTCGATTGTGCAATCTTTTGGATGAGACGTCATAAATCGAATTACAAACTCGCCCTCAACTTCATTTAGCATACGGAGAAGTTTTGCGAAATTTATTCCGTGGGCTTCACCCTTGCCGTAAGAGTTTACGTTTTGACCCAAGAGGGTTATATCCTTATAGCCGTCTTTAATCATTTGTTTAAATTCGGCTAAAATCATTTCAGGCTCTCTTGAACGCTCACGACCGCGAACGTATGGCACGATACAGTAGGTACAGAAATTGTTGCAACCGTACATAATCGGAAGCCAACCCTTAAATTTTTGGTCACGTTTTATCGGAACACCCTCGACAATAGTGTTATCTTCCATCGAAAGTTCAAATATTCGTTTTCCGCCCGAAAGTCTTTTATAAATAAACTCAGGCAAACGATGTTCAACGTGGGTACCCATAACAATATCAACGTAAGGATAACTTTTCTTTATTTTATTGGCAATATGCTCTTGTTGAGACATACAACCGCAAACCGCAACAATCGCGTTAGGACGGTCTTTTTTAATTTGTTTAGTCATACCGATATTTCCAAAAACGCGGTCCTCGGCATGTTCGCGAACAGCACAGGTTTTGAAAATTATAAAGTCAGCCTCTTGCATATCATCGACAATGGTATATCCCATTTCGAAAAGCATACCTTTTAGTCTTTCGGAATCGCTAACGTTTTGTTGACAACCAAATGTTAAAACACAAGCTTTTGGGCAAGTGCCATATACGTTCGAAAGAAGCGAAGAAACTCTTTTTGCATATCCAAACTGTTCTTCTAAAACAGCGTTATTTAACATATTAAATTTCAAAACATAATCTCCCAAGTATATAATAATATATTATACTATAAGATATTAATTAAATCAAGAAAAGAATCAAAAAAATCACAACTTTTTTCAAAGCTGTGATTTTCAATAAATTTATTTCCAAAACCCTAGTTCTTTACCCTTTTTATAAACCAAATCAGCAAGTATTTTATAGCCTAATTTGTTTAGATGACAATCTCCGTAAACGGCATTATGTATAAACCTTGTAGAGAGTTTACCATTTTCTAAACAATGGATATCTTGCTCATCTTTTTCAATGTTGTAATCAGTCCAAACCAAGCTTTTGCAATACTCTCGCAAGTCGACGCATCTGTCCCCAAAAGCAGTTCTGAATTGTTGAGCAACCGAGTCGCCACGATAATGCGGAATAAGAGCTATGAAACGCTCATTCAAGGCTTCGATTTTCTTGTATCGTTCAATAACTATATCAATTGGCATATCACCGTCGTTAGCGCCTTGCAAAAGTATTGTACAATAGCATTTATCGTAAATATCCGAATAATCAAAATTAACCTTTGCGCCAACCGGAATAACAAGCTTTTCGTCGGCATTTTTGCGAACGAGAACGTACTTATCCTCTTCCTCAACACCAACTCTATCAAATCTAAGTTCAAATTCTTCGCCATCAATTACGACTTTATTTATCGGCAAATCTCTACCCATAACACCGTAGCGATAGCGCATCATTTCCCCGTTTATTCCTGAAAAAATTTTATAGTTTGATACGTATTCATATACTCCCTTTTCGAAAACGGCTTCCTCAGTCAGCGTAAATGGTAAAGCATTGGCGCGAGAGCAAATTGTATAGCTGTTTTCACCACCAACACCCGCATTCAAAACAGGGATTTGGTCCTTTAAATATTCCTTTAAAATACCGGGATAAGCATCAGAGCGTTTCATAGCCATACCCTCAGTAATGCTATCACCTAAGCAAATTACAACCTCTTTATAAAGAGCCATATTAATTCCCCTTTTTGAAAATTAAAAATTTGCTGAAAATATAATTTAAAACGATAACCAAAACGTTAGAAATTATCTTAATCAAAAGCGAAGGAAAACTAAATATATCAACAAACAAAACCATTATGCCAAGGTCTAAAACACCTGTAAAAGTACGGCAACCAAAGAAGGACAAAACTTCTTTTAAAACATTTCCACCCTTACTCTCAAAAACGTAGTTTTTGTTTGTAAAAAAGGCGAACAAAACCGATAAAATCCAAGCAAAAACGGTTGAAACAGCAGTTGACAATCCAACCTTTTCAAAAACCCAAAAAGAGACAATATTGACAAGTGTTGTAAGACCGCCAAAAATCAAATACAATATCGCTTCTTTACTTTTCTTCATAATCCAAAATCTCCGATATAGTATATCGCGGACGATGCTTGGTTTCGATATAAGTTTTACCGATATATTCGCCCACAACACCAATAGAAAACAACTGAACACCACCTAAAAACCAAATGGAAATCATTAGTGAAGCCCAGCCACGATTAGTTTCATTTAGGAAATATGAAATCAAAACATAAGCCAAAGCAATAGCCGAACAAGCAATTATAAAAAGTCCCAAATACATTATGAGTTTGAGAGGTTTTGTCGAGAGCGAGGTTATACCTTCGAAAGCAAACGAAAGCATCTTTTTAAGCGGATATTTCGTAACACCCGCCGCTCTTTCCAAACGAGAATAATACACACAATCAGATTTTAAACCGATTTTAGCAACAACACCTCGCAAGAATACGTTTCGTTCGGTGTACTTCAATAATTCTTTAATCGCACAGTTGCTCATAAGGCGAAAATCCGCATGATTATCAACAGTTTTAGCACCAAGCAAATTCATAAGTTTATAGAATAAATTTGCGGTTGAACGCTTGAAAAACGAGTCGGTCTTGCGGTCATTTCTTACACCGTAAACAATATGACAGCCTTCGTAATACTTATCAACCATTTCTTCAATAACTGAAATATCATCTTGTAAATCAGCATCGATAGTAACAGTCATATCAAACTTGTCACAAGCGTATTCGAGTCCCGCCAAAAGAGCGTTTTGATGACCCGCATTTTTACCCAAATTGAGTCCATAAATATAATTTGTTTTAAAATGAGCGTCAGAAATAATTTCCCAAGTTTTATCACGGCTACCGTCATTAACGAGTAAAATACCGCTTTCGCGAGAAATTTTTTCCTTTTGGAGTAAATCGTTCATAACACCGCTCAATTTTTCAATCGTAAGCGGTAAAACCTCTTGTTCGTTATAACAAGGAACAATAATTAATAATTTTTTCATTTTAACACCTTTAAAAGTTGATAAAATAATTATACCCAAAACCAAGCATTAGGTCAATAAAAAAATCCCGTATTTCTACGGGATTTTAAAAGTATTACATTTTAGCAAGATTATCCTTGAGGGTTTCAAGTTGTTCTTTAAGTTCGCAAGGTAACTTATCGCCGAACTTCTTGTAGTGTTCAGTGATTTCAGAAGCTTCTTGTTCCCAAACAGCCTTGTCAACAGTCAAGATATCCTTAAGGGTTTCGATATCCATATCCAAATCGGTAAGGTCGATATCTTCAGGCTTCGGAACGTAACCGATAGCAGTTTCAGTAGCATCAGCCTTGCCTTCGCAACGGTCGATAATCCAGTTAAGAACACGCATATTATCGCCGAAACCAGGCCATACGAAGTTGCCTTCATCGTCGGTACGGAACCAGTTAACGTTGAAGATTTTTGGAGCCTTATCGCCAAGCTTTTCGCCCATTTCGAGCCAATGCTTGAAGTAGTCACCCATGTTGTAACCGCAGAAAGGAAGCATAGCCATCGGGTCACGACGAACCACACCAACTGCACCTGCAGCAGCAGCAGTTGTTTCAGAAGCCATTGCTGAACCTACGAATACACCGTTAACCCAATCTTTTGATTGATATACGAGTGGAGCGCACTTAGCACGACGGCCACCGAAGATAATAGCAGAAATCGGCACACCTTCGCCCTTGTTGATTTCTTCAGAAATGCAAGGACAATTTTCAGCAGGAGCTGAAAATCTTGAGTTGGGGTGAGCAGCGTAAGTTGACTTGTCAGCCTTATCAAACTTAGAAGCATCCCAAGGATTGCCGAGCCAGTCAATAGCATTTTCAGGCAAGTTCTTGTTAAGACCTTCCCACCAAACAGTGTTGTCATTCATATCGTGAGCAACGTTGGTGAAAATTGTGCCCTTCTTGGTGCTTTCAAGAGCGTTGAAGTTTGACTTTTCGTTGGTACCGGGAGCAACACCGAAGAAGCCGTTTTCAGGGTTGATAGCATAGAGACGGCCATCAGGACCTATCTTCATCCAAGAAATATCGTCACCTACAGTCCAAATCTTGTAGCCCTTCTTGCGCAAATATTCGGGTGGAATAAGCATAGCAAGGTTGGTCTTACCACAAGCAGATGGGAAAGCTGCAGCAACGTACTTAACTTCACCTTGGGGATTTTCAAGACCTAAGATGAGCATATGTTCAGCCATCCAGCCTTCTTTCCAACCTTGGTATGAAGCAATACGAAGCGCGAAGCATTTTTTACCAAGAAGAACGTTTCCGCCGTAACCTGAGTTTACAGAGATAATTGTGTTATCTTGTGGGAAGTGGCAGATGTATCTCTTTTCAGGATCGATGTCGCAACGTGAGTGCAAACCGCGTACCCAGTCATTGCTGTCGCCCAAAACTTCGAGAACCTTCTTGTTAACGCGAGTCATAATAAGCATATTAAGAACAACGTATACTGAGTCGGTTACTTCAATACCGATTTTAGCAATCGGTGAACCTACAGGACCCATTGAGTAAGGGATAACGTACATAGTTCTACCCTTGTATGAGCCACGAGCGATGTTGTAAAGCTTTTCATACATTTCTTTAGGATCGCACCAGTTGTTTGTAGGACCTGCTTCTTCTTTAGTAGCAGTACAAATAAAGGTACGGTCTTCTACACGTGCAACGTCGTTAGGGTTGGTTCTATGAAGATAACAGTCAGGTAAAATTTCCTGATTAAGAGCTTCAAGTTCGCCGAGTTCTACAGCGAGTTTGCGAAGTTCTTCAGTTTGTTCTTCACTACCGTCAATCCAAACAACTTGGTCAGGTGTAAGAAGTTCTTTCATTTCTTCTAACCATTTTAAAACGGTTTGATTGTTGGTCATTTTTAAATTCTCCTTTAAAACCATTTTTTTCCGTTTATAGTATAACCCATTTAATTTACTTTTGCAAGTGTTTTATTTTAAATTTAACAAACTTTTTTATTATTTGTACCAATCAAATAAAAAAGCCGTAAAATTACGGCTTTTTATATCAATTTTACCAATCCAAAAGAACACCCATGGTTGTTGAACGGTCTTTTATAAGCATATCGTACATTTCAATTGCTTTAGTATAATGTTCGCGATGTGTAATAAGACGTTTTACGTCAAGCTGTTTATTGATAACAGCTTGCATAAATATCTCGGCATCACGTTCAAAAGTCCAAGGATTATTAAGGGTCTCAACAGGAGTATGACTCAAGTTGTGAGCACCAATAATTTCACAGCTGGGACGGTTTACAAAATCGTGGAAGTCCATTGTGGTTTTACCACGAGGACTTGAAAGAATAACCATTCTTCCAAGGTCATGTAATAATTTCATTTCTTCAGGAATCAATGATGCCACACCTGTAAGTTCATAAACAGCGTCTGCCATTCTTCCCCTTGTCGCTTCCCTAACAACTTCTTCAACGTTTTGTTTTTTGGGATTAACGGGAATAATCATAGGAGATTTTGTAAGCATTTCTAGTCGTACATCCGAAGTATCGCAAACTATAACAGGATATACACCCGCAATTCTTAAAAAGTCAGCAGTAAGTTGACCTAAAAGACCCGCGCCGTAAACAACAGCACTTTCGCCCCAAGTCGAGCGACCGCGCCGAATTCCTTGAAGTATAATTTCAGCAAATGTCGCGAAAACCGCTTCATCAGTAGCAACGCCATCTAAAAGCATACGGTAATCGGCTCTATTGGATACTACCCCATATTCAGCGTGTGGCAAATACGAGCTAATCATTTTACCGATTAAATGCTTATCTTCAGGGTTTCCAACATCAACAATTTCACCAATATTGTTATAACCCGGATAGTAAGGATATGCACCATATTCCATCCAAAAACAGTCTTTATCAAGACCTTCTTGAGTGAGAATTGTAAGCTCGGTACCGATTGAAATCATTGACTGCTTAGTTTTAACAAGCAAGTCCCCCGACTTTAACGGTGCTATTTCTTTATTTTCAAATTCAACTTTATTTTGACCTGTAAAAACAACTGTTGTATTTTTCATAATAATACCCTAGAAATCAATTTCAACGCATTTTTTGGTTTCAACGCTTTCACGTTCAGCGTAACCCAACTTGATTGTAGTCAAGCTTTCTTCAATTGGGCAATATGGGAACTCGCCTTTTTCAAGATTTTGTAAGAAATAGAAAATTTCATTTTGATAAATATTATCAGAACTCAAATATTCAGGGAAGCTTTCTTTTTCGATAATATCAGTTATAACTTTGTCGGTGTAAACAACAACGTTTTGACCGTCAAAAACAATAGTAGCATCCTCAAAGTTTGCATCAAAACCACTTGTGAAAGGATATTCTTTAGGTTTACGCCAGCTTGATTGAGCGTCAACGCCTACGTTGTCATAACCGAATACGGTTGAGCATTGCATATAATCGCCAACAGTAGTAACAAACTTTGGTTTGCCAAACAAGAATACAGCAATATCGGTTTCGTGTGTGTGCATATCGATAACAGCGCCGCCTGACTTTTTAGCGTCCATAAGCCAGTTGCCCGCACCCCACAACGGAGCGGTAGAATGACGTTTCATACTAAGAGCCAAGATTTTACCGTAACGTCCGTCTTCGATAGCTTTTTTCAATAAATAATAAGGTTTCCAGAAACGCAAAACATGAGCCACCATCAAAGGTGTTCCTGTTTCTTTCGACTTATTAACGATTTCCTCAGCCTCTTCATTGCTAGAAGCAAAAGGCTTTTCACAAAGCACTGCAATTCCCTTTTCCAAAGCCTTAATAGCAAGTGGATTGTGAAGAGGTGTTGGAACGCAAATTGAAACAGCGTCAAGCTTTTCATTTTCTAACATTTGGTCAAAATCAGCATAAGCCTTGCCGTTATATTTTTCGGCTAATTTTTGCGCATTTTCGAGGTTTGTGTCACAAACACAAAAATCCTTAATTCCGCAATTTTTATAACCCTCAATATGAGTTTGACCCATAAAACCCGAGCCAACAATACCTATTTTCATTGTATAAAACTCCTTTTTAATTTGTTTAAACAAATTATATCATATACAGGGTCTTTTTCAAGGCAATAGTCCGTGAAAAAGTAGCAAAAAATTAAGAAATACAGAAAATCGTTAAGTAAATATGGAAAAAATTTAACATACATCTTTTAATGATATGTTTTTAGTGATATAATCAACTTATATTGAAATTCTGGAGAATAATATGAACGCTTTTCACGAAACAACCAAAAATCATATAATGTACAGCCGAAAAAATCTATCATCTAATGTTTTGCACTGGCACGAAAGTATTGAATTTTGTCGTTCAAATACCAACGGCGCAAAATTTGTTATAGATAACGTGGTTTATGATTTCAACAAGGGTGATATTGTAATTGTACCAAGCAAATGCATACATAAAGTTATTTGCACAAATCAAAACACTTTCGATATTTTCCTAATTCCAACCCACGACTTTATGCCTGTTATTCGCCACTATCCCGCTATACCGATTTATATTCCGTACAAAGATATAAATTCTTGCGACGGATTGTCTTCTCAAATAGATGATTTATTCGATAAAATATATAATACTTATCCGCTAAATATCCCATACTCACAAACTCTTTCTTTAGCGTATGCTCTAAGTCTCACGTCGCTTGTTTTGATGTCTTTTCCGCCAAAGAAAAACACCAACGATAAAAACCGAAAATGTATCCAACCTGTATTGGATGAAATAACAAGCAACTGCACAAATCCAAAATATTCGCTAACCTATTTTTCGAAAAAGCTCAACTATTCCCCCGAATATTTTTCGACAATGTTTAAAACAGTTATGGGAATTGGTTTTAAAGATTATCTCGACCGCCAACGAATCGAAGAAGCAAAAAGGCTTTTGCTTGTAAATTATTCTTCAATCTCCAACATAGCCGAGCATTGTGGTTTCTCAAATATAAGAACCTTTAACAACCGTTTTAAAGCGCTCGAAAATATAACACCCAGCGAATTTATAAACAAATATATATCCGAAGAAAAAGAATCGTTTGATTGTATAATATAAAGAAAAAGCCCCAAGTATCGTTTGATACTTGGGGTTAAGTTTTAGTAAATCTTACGCGTTTACTTTGTTAAAACGAGTTACCAATGCAGATTTCTTTCTAGCAGCGTTATTCTTGTGGAGAATACCCTTTGTTTCAGCTTGGTCAATCTTCTTAACAGCTTCTGCAACAGCAACAGCCATATCTTCGCTCTTAGCGTCGATAGCAGCATCAGCTTTCTTAATAGCAGTTCTTAAAGCAGAACGGTAAGCCTTGTTCTTTTCATAGTTAGCTTTGCTGATAAGTACTCTTTTCTTAGCAGATTTAATATTAGGCATCAAGACACCTCCTATCATTTTACTCAAATTGCAAATTATTATATCACATATTTTTCTAAAATGCAACACTTTTTTTAAATATTTTTAAAAGAAATATATATTGAGTCTAACCTATGCAAAATACTGCATAAATTAAAGTCAAATAAAGCGAACCAAAAGCAAGAGTCTTCCCTTCCTTTTGCTATTCAACAAGATTGTTAGAACCTACGGTAACGGTTGTTGAATAACTGCGACCGTTACGATAAATTATAACGTCAACAGTTTGACCAACCTTGGTAACTTTTAAATACTCTTCTAACTTAGAAAATTCCTTGATTTCTTTTCCGCCAAACGAAGTAATAATGTCACCGCGTCTGATTCCTGCATTGTAAGCAGGACTGCCTTCAGCAACGGTCAATACAACTGCGCCCGATGGGAAACCATAGTAAGCCAAAACTTCCGAGGTATATTTTTCGCTTATGCTAATGCCAATATATGGCTCGGGAGAGTTTTCTTTTTCGATAATTTTATCACAAATTTCAATAACAGTATTAGAAGGAACGGCAAAACCCATACCTTCAAATTCTTCAGCAACAATTTTCGAAGAGTTAATTCCAACGAGTTGACCCTTAGTATTAACCAAAGCACCCCCCGAGTTACCGGGGTTAATCGCAGCGTCGGTTTGAATAAGAGACACTTCAGAGTCGCTTGATACAACTCGGTCAAGACCGCTAATAACACCATAAGTTACGCTGTCCATAAATTCGAGACCACCGGGATTACCGACAGTTATAACGTATTGTCCCGCCTTAAGTTTTGAAGAATCGGCAATTTCAATTTCGGGCAAGTTTTTAGCGTTAATTTTAATAACCGCCAAATCGGCTGAAATATTATAACCTACAACCGTTGCGGGATATGAAGTTGAATCAGCGTTATCTAAAAATACTTCGATTTTTGTATCTCTGGTATTTGTAACACCGTCTGATATAACGTGGTAGTTAGTTATAATATATCCGTCTTTACGATAAATAACGCCACTACCCTCACCGCTCGACTCTTGGTCACCGAAAAAACTCATAACCGAGGTTGTGGTTCTAATGCCAATAACGCTTGGTGTCACCTTCTTGGCAACCGCTTCAACAACCGAAGATGCTTCTTCATCAACGTTAATATTAACACTATTTTGTTGCACTATTGGGTCGTTTACAGTTTCGTTTGTTTGCGGAGGTTTCTTACCCAAAACCAATAATACCGTAAACGCACTACCCGCACCAATTACCGCGCTCAAAAAACAACAAAGCAAAATAGCTTTTATACCATATCTTTTCTTCTTTGGCTTTTGTTTTTTAGGAGCAGAGGTTGGAACGTAAGAATAATGATAAAATCCATCATTATTATTTTGATAATTAAAATCGCTCATAGGGCTCTCCTTAAAATTTTATAAATGTATTATAAAATTATAATGTTTCAATATATAAAATATTATGTTAACAAATAGTAAATTATTTTGCCAAATGAATAAGCAAAACCGAAACGTCAGCAGGACTAACACCCGAAATACGTGAAGCTTGACCAATATTTGTTGGTCTAATTTTGTTGAGTTTTTCAACCGCTTCAAGACGAAGACCGTAAACGTCATTATAATCAATATCGCTTGGAATATGCTTATTTTCAAGGCGCAACATTTCGTTAACCTGAGCTTGTTGACGAGAAATATAACCTTCGTACTTTATCTCAGTTTCAACCTTAGAAGCCACGTCGCGCGACAAAACAGGTCTTTCTTTATCAAACGGCGCCAACATATCATAGGTAAGTTGAGGACGCTTAACAAGATCCGACAAGCGCATACCCGTTGTCATTTTAGCGGTTCCCGCTTCTTCCAAAACAGCGTTTAGCTCGGGATTAGGACCAATAAAAGTAGAAGTTAAACGTTCTATTTCTTCTTCTTTTTGCTTTGTTCTAAGGCGGAAATCGTTATATGTATCTTCATCAACAAGACCTAATTTATAGCCTATAGGCATAAGGCGTTCATCAGCATTATCCTGTCTTAAAACAAGTCGGTATTCGCTACGAGAGGTCATCATACGATATGGATCCATACACCCTTTAGTAACCAAATCATCAATAAGTGTACCGATATAAGAAGACGCACGAGACAAAACGAGCGGTTCTTCACCCTTAACCGAAAGCGCTGCATTTACACCCGCAACAAAACCTTGAACAGCGGCTTCTTCATAACCCGAAGAACCGTTGAACTGACCTGCACCGTAAAGTCCGTCGAGAGTTTTCATTTCGAGAGTAGCCTTTAAGAAAGACGGGTCAACACAATCATATTCAATCGCATATGCGTTGCGAATAATTTTAAGGTTTCTAAGGCAAGGAATTGATTTATAAAATTCAACCTGTACCTCTTCAGGAAGCGAAGAAGACATACCTTGAAGATACATTTCTTCAGTATTAAGTCCGCAAGGCTCAATAAAGAACTGATGACGCTTTTTATCGGCAAAACGAACAATTTTATCCTCGATACTTGGGCAATAACGAGGTCCAACACCCTCGATTTCACCCGCATACAACGGTGATCGGCTTATATTTTCAAGAATAACGTTCTTGGTATCATCGTTAGTATAGCCAATATGACAAACAACCTTATTTTCAAGCGGTTTTTTAGTAGAATAGCTAAACGGTATAATCTCGCTATCACCTTCTTGAACTTCAAGTTGTGAAAAATCAATACTATCGCGAAGTACACGCGCAGGTGTACCCGTTTTAAAACGACGGAGCGGAACGCCTAATTCTTTTAAGGAGTTCGATAATTCTTTTGCGGGGAAACAACCATCGGGACCGCTTTCGTAGTTAACTTCGCCAACGTATATTCTACCGCCCAAGAAAGTTCCCGTAGCAAGAACAACCTTTTTACATACAAAGGATGCTCCTAAATTTGAAACGCAAATCCACGCGCCGTCTTTTTGCTCAATTTTGACAATTTCGCATTGTTTAACGTCGAGATTCGGTTGCTTTTCAACCTTATGCTTCATATACTCGCTATAAGCACGGCGGTCGATTTGGGTTCTAAGCGAATGAACCGCAGGACCTTTTCCAAGGTTTAGCATACGGCTTTGCAATGTATTAGCATCCGCCGCTTTACCCATTTCACCGCCCAAAGCGTCAAGTTCACGAACAAGATGTCCCTTAGCGGTACCTCCAATCGAAGGATTACAAGGCATATTGCCAATCCAATCAACCGTGATAGAAAACATTATTGTATTACAACCAAGCCTTGCCGAAGCCAAAGCCGCTTCAATACCAGCATGTCCGCCGCCGATTACAGCCACGTCATAGCTTCCTGCATCATATCTTTTAATTTCCAAAAAATATCACTCTATTTTCCTAAGATTTTTTGTTGTCTAATATCTATGCCCAAGAATTTATTAGCGTTAAAATTACCAATGAGTCTTGAGGCAATACGAGGCGAATAAATCGCTTCGATTTCTTTCAAAGAAAGGTTTGTATTAATTATTGTAGGCTTCTTTGTCAGAAGTCTTGAGTTGATAAGATTATAAAGCGCCGACTTTGTAAAAGAGGTTGCCATTTCGGTACCCAAATCGTCAATAACAAGCAAATCACAATTTTGCATATTATCAAATGCGCCCTTATTCTCACCCTCGAATTTTTCTTTTTGAATTGTGTTAAATAAATTTTCAGCGGGAGCATAAACCGGCATATAACCCTTTTCAATTACACTCGAGACAATAGCAAGGGTTAAATGGGTTTTACCAAGACCGGGTTCACCCAAAAACAAAAGGTTCGATGATGTTTTCGGGTCAAAATTTAACGCATATTCTTTACAAAGCTTTAAAATCGAGGTCATTCGTTTTTTTGCTTCATCCGAATAATATTTCAAATCGAAATTATCAAATCTCGACTCATCCAAAGGCATTTGCGCCGAAAGTTCATCCATTGTGATTTTATTTGCAATCTTCTTTACACAGTCGCAAATCTTGCCACCAACGTAACCTGTGTCGTTACATAGCGAACAGTCATAATCAACATCCTCTACGTTACACTTTTTAAGAATGATACTCTTTTCAGCCGCTAAAAGTTGAGACTTCATTTTTAAATCTTCAATCCTTTCAGTATCGCCCGAAAGCGCAGTCAAGGTAAGACAAGCACCGAGCGACGCCAACTCGCTATCGATAGCCGAAAGTCTCGCATTTGTGGAATATGCAGCATCGAGCAAAATTTGTCTTTCGCGTTGTTTGGTTTTCAAATTATCCTTTTTAATTTCAAACGCTTTTTTGTATGTAAGTTCTTTTGTAATCATATTTTAATCCTTTGAATTCAACATTTTTTCAAATAGGTCGATATCGTAAGCACCCTGCATTTTATCGTTTTCTTTTTTCTTGATATCTTGAGGTTTTGAGTAACCGTTAGTATGCCAAGAATCAATAATTTTCGCAATGTACGAGAAAATATATTTTGACTTTGTATCGATACAAATGTCATATGCTTCTTTTAGCATTTCGGGTGTTATTTTCCAATCATTTATCCAAGTAAGCGAAAGTGTTTCTTCTTTTTTACTTGGTTTTCTTTTTTCAATTCCAAACGCATTGCAAACAACAAGCCAACATCTCTCAGATAAAGCCATAATTCTAACCTGTTCCTCGGCTTGTTCAATAGTTTCAATACCCTTATCTAACCAATCGGTAGCCACCGATTCGATAAAACGAATATTTTTCTTTTCGTTTTGAATGGCATATTCAACAATGAATAAAATAAGCGAAACGTCGAGACCTAAATCATCATATAGCCAAACCAAAGTTTGCATTTCGTTGGTTTTAAGACCTCTACCGAATTTTAATTGGGTTTCGGATAAAAGATACTTGATTTTGGGGTCTTCAAGACCTCTGTTTGCAACGTCTTCACGGCTTGGTTTCAAAGATTTATTAACAGTATTTGTTTTTTCGGTGAAGGTTTGATTATTTTGTGTTAATAAAATTCCTGCATCAGCCCAAAATAAAATAGCTTCTTCAACGTCGTAAGCAGAATACCCTAGAAACTCGGAAATTTCATCAACAGTGGGTTTATTGGCGGTTGAGCGTAATATATAGATTAAAACCTTTAAATGTTCAGCCTTACACAACTTTAAATATTTTTCAACAACTATAGCGGGAAATACAAACACGTTTGAAAATACTGCAAGATTGATATTATATTCCATAATTCACCTCTTAAACACAAATATACTATTTTATTATACCAACATACATTCTAAAAGTAAATATATATTTTTATTTATATAAATAAAAACTTCCGTAAAATTTTACGAAAGTTTTATTTGCACCTCTGCAGAGGAAATATATTTTTTTGTTTTGTCAGAAAATTCCACTAACAACCTACAGCTGTCGTCAATTTCCAAAGCTTTTGCATTTTGGGTTTCGGTCCCCGAAATAACAGTAACTTCCTTACCTAAAACCATATTTTTTTGGCGATAAAATGGTAAAAAAGTTTTAGATTCAATATTTTTATAATATTCAGAAAAGTTTTCTAATAGTCTTGTCTCAAACTTTTCTCGAACACATGGGTCTTCTTTCTCGAAAATATAGGTCGCGATATCCGCAATTTCTTTTGGAAAAAAGTTTTTTGGTCTTACAAGGTTTATTCCAATCCCAACAATCACAAAAGGTATACTAGAGCCGATAACAACCGATTCACAAAGAATTCCGCAAACCTTTTTATTGTCAATATAAAGGTCGTTAACCCATTTAATATCGACATTTCTTTTGCTTATTTGTTCTATTGTCTTACAAACAGCAACCGCAGTCATAGAGGTAACCAATGTAGCGTCAAAATCGCTCTTTTTAGGACTTATGAGTATACTCATATACACTCCGCCCTCGTCCGATACAAACGACCTTCCTTTTGTACCTTTGCCGTTTGATTGACTTTTAGCAATAACAACCGTATTTTCGTTACAACCGTTTTTAGCCAACTCTTTTAAATAATTATTAGTTGAGTCAACATTGTCAAGACGGATAATCTTAAAAACTTTCATAACTACCTACTTCAAAAATTTTAAAACTTTTGGGTGGATTTTAAATAAATAATATTGCGCCAAACGGGAAAGCGCGATATCGTAAACCACAAAAACAACGTTTGCAAGTGCTAACAAGCCGATTACACCATACTTTGCAAATTCGCCAAACTCAGACATATCAAACATTAAAAGTTCAGAAAAAACGTTATATAGTGCTATAATACAAAGGTTAAAAATCAAAAATTTTATAATCCACTCAAAAATTGGCTTGTTAATTTTTTCGATAATACACTTTAAAATCGGATAAAATCCAAAAAAGGCAATATAAATCAGTTTGCTCTCGGTTTCGGCAAATAAAAACGCTAGAAAAGCTGAACTAATATAGGTTAAAATCGACCATTTTATGCCAAATTCAATAACCACTGCCATAACACAAAGCCCCGCCATTGCAGGTACGGCATAGGTAAAATACGGAAAGTATGCGACCAGCATAATAACAGCCGCCAATGCCGACATTATGGCGCAAAATGTGATTTTCTTTGTGTTTTTCATTAACAACACCTAATAAAGTCGCCGCCCATACATTCGCAACAACAATCGGCGCAAATAAGGGTTTGACACATACTGCAACCGTCACAATCCCCACCCGAATAGGTACGATATGGGTTGTTATGTTGGCGAGAAGCCTGTCTACTTGCATTATTAACAGCATTGCGGTACTCCATATTAGAAGGGTCCATACGAGAGGCTGTAGCAAAGCTTGTATATGCTTGGTCAAACCAACCGCGGCGATATTGCACAGTACCGTTCAAGAAATACCACTCGGCATTTCTTTCGTGAGGTGGTACACCGTCCAAAAGTTCAAGCGCTTGTTCGAGTCTTCCCTGTCTTATAAGGTTTCTAACCTCGGGGAAAGCAGTGTTTGCTGAATAGTCATCCGCGCCGGCGGTTCTTCTTCCCTTTCTCATATTAACAATAGAATCATACGCTTCGTTAATTTCGCGCATTTTTTCCTCGGCCAAATCAGCAAGAGGGTTATCACCGTAACTGTCGGGATGATACTTTTTAGCAAGTTTTCTATAAGCATCTTTGATTTCTTCATCGGTAGCGTTGCGGTCAACGCCCAAAATTTTATAAGGATCGTTCATTTTTCTAACTCCTTTAGTGCAGTATCTTCAAGTCCTAAGTACAAAATATTACCAAGAACGTGTTTGTATTTTTTAATATCTAAAAGCTCAAAGGCTTTTGTTGTTTCGTTTATTGAAAAATAAATTTGAGATTTAATATACTCTTTAACGTCGGTTTTATTTTTAAGGCAATTATAACGGTTTTTCTTGATATCTTCTTCCAAATCGCAAAAAGCGTCTAAAAGATAGATATACCGACCGATACAATAACCCATTCGCTCTAGAACTCGCTTATCGCCTTCACCATCGCCGCAAAGCATCAAAATCTTAGAAAGCGCGTTTGCTGTAGGATCAGCAACACGGTCGATATCAGCGTAGTTTTCCTTTTCGAGCAAAGATTGATTTTCTATATATTCGCTCACAATTTTCTCAATCTCGGGATAACTTTTACCTGCTTTTTTATTAGCCGATTTTAATAGTGGTTTTAAAAGCAAATAAAAAAACCTCTTTATTCCCTTTTCATCCTCGATATTGTCGAGCAATTTATAATAAGACATTATCATAGCTGCCGCAGCGGGCATTTCAAAATCAGCAAAACTATCGCAAAACTGACATTTTTTAAGCGGATTAAAAGGACATCGTTTTTGGGTAAACCTATCGCAACCATCCTTTAGCGACATATTAAGTAAAGATAAAAAGGTGAAATCGTAATTAAGAGTAAAACGAGACCACAAACCGTATTTTTTGCCCAAAACTTTACAAAGTGAGCAGTAAACACCACGATAGAGTTCATATTCCTTTATTTTAAGTTCACCTTTTGAAACACGAATATACCCAAACAATCCTTTCACCCCTTTAATTTTAACATTATATTTTATTTTTTGATGAATAAAATATTAAAATTCCTTTTTCATCCAAATATGCGGACAATCTTGCTCATACTCAATTTCACCATATGTCTTATAACCGCATTTTTCATAAAATTTTATTGCGTGGGTTTGAGAATGAAGCTTCAAACTATTTTCTCCGTTTTCTAAAACAGTATCTTCCGCAAACTTCAAAATCGCTTTGCCAACACCTTTTTGTCGACATTCCTTTAATACTGCAAGTCTGCCTAATACAAACTCTTTATCACTTTTAAATATACGGCAGGTGCCAACTGCTTTTTCGCCAACAAAAGCCACAAAATGTGTGGCAATATTATCGGTTTCATCCATTTCATCAATAAAGCCCTGTTCATCTACAAAAACCTTTATGCGAACATCCATTGCCTCTTTAGGCAAATAATCATATTTTATAACTGTCATAAAAATCCTTAAAAAACATTATTTTAAGTATTATATCATTTTTTTGCTGACATTTCAATAAAAAGATAAAGTCCCGAACGAAAGTTCAGGACTTATAAAAGATTTATTTTGTTGTAAATTTATAAATTGTTGTACTGTCGAATTTTTCTCCTGCTTTAAGTACGCAAGAAGGCCATTCGGGATGGTTAATACAATCGGGATAATGTTGAGTTTCCAAGCAAAAACCACTTCTCCAACCATACTCTGCGCCGCCCTTACCTTTACGGTCAGAAGTTCCGTTGCCGGTATAAAGTTGAACAGCGGGTTCGGTTGTCAAAACTTGCATAACAACGCCGTTTTTCTCAGAGTAAACTTCACAAGCAGGAGTTTTTCCATTTAAGATAAAGTTTACGTCATAACCGCCATATGGTTTTACGTATTCGTCCATAGCATCACGTTCGATAATCGTATGGAATTCGTTAAAGTCCATAGAAGTACCCTTAACCGAAAGGATTTCACCTGTCGGCAAACAATCGGCATCATTAGGAGTAAATTCATCAGAGTTAATCATAAGATATTGTTCGTTAACCTTGCCTTCGCCATCAAGATTGAAATAAGCATGGTTTGTGGGGTTAAAGATTGTATCCTTGTCGGATGCAGCTTCGTAACGGATAGAAAGACCGCCGTCTTTAATTTCATATGTAACCTTAATTTCTAAGGTTCCGGGATATCCTTCATCACCATCGGGAGAAACAAGATAACAAGCCAAAGCTCCGTCTTCGTCTTTAATATCCCAAACACGCTTATCGTAACCTTCGATACCGCCGTGAAGATGATTAGGACCATCGTTACAAGCAACGGTATATTCCTTGCCGTTTAATTGAAATTTACCAACGCGGATACGGTTAGCAAAACGGCCGACAGTAGCACCAATATAACCGTCATTGGTCATATATTCTTCCAAAGTATCATAACCCAAAACAACGTCGGTAGCTTTTCCGTCTTTGTCAGGTACAATAAGCGAACGTAAAGTTGCACCATATTCGATAATATCAGCTGACATATCGCCCTCGGTTATTGTCCAACAATATACCTCGCGACCGTCAGGCATTTTACCAAATAATTTCTTCGTAATACTCATAAACATTCTCCTGTCTATAATTTATACTATTATATTACAATAGAACACTCAAGCTTGTCAATTAAAATCTTATGTTCACCACGATTTACAGCAGTTTTCATATTATGGTCGATATAAGTAAAGTCTTCATCGGTCAAAATAAATTCAACAGTTTTCTTTTCTCTAGGCTTAAGATTTACCTTTGTAAAGTTGCGAAGTTTTTTTACAAAAGGAGTAATCGGACAATACATCATTTTAACAAACAAGAGCACGCTTTCATCAATTTCATATTTACCCTTATTTTCAACATTCACTTTTACCTTAACTTCACCGTTCACAACTTCAGCGGTTAAATCGGAATATTCAAGCTCGGTGTAAGAAAGACCGTAACCGAAAGGATACCAAGGCTCAGTACCGCACAAAACGTACGCACCGCCGGGTTCTTCCATTGAGCCGTGTTTAGAAATGCAACCACGTGCGGAAAGTTTATAATTATAATAACACGGAATGGCACCAACGTCTTTCGGGAAAGAGAAAGTAAGCTTTGCTGAAGGAGTCTTATCACCAAATATAAGGTTCGCAAATGCGGTACCGCTTTGTTCACCCGCGCCAAACGAGAACATAAAGCCGTTAACCTTTTCAACTTCTTTAATAAGAGTGTGAGGTCTGCCTGCATACATTACAAGAATTGTAGGTTTTCGCAGCTTAATAACCTCATCAAAAAGTCTTTGTTGTCCCGGTAACAAATTGAGCGAGTGGGCATCATATCCTTCGGAACAAGTAAGTTGATCACCTACAGCGTCACCACCGCCTGCACCACCGTATGCGGTTGCATTATCACCAAGCACCAAGAATACAGTATCAGCTTTTTTGGCCTGTTCAACCGCTTCTTTGATAAGTTGGTCATCGGTAAATATTGGGCTACAGCCTTGGGCATACAAAACGTTTTCTTCGCCCAAACGATTTTTAATACCTGTATAGAAGTCGATACAATGTTCACTTCTAACAACGTAATCACCCATAAAACTATCTTTTGCATTGTTACCAATAACCGCAACCTTACCAACCTTCTTTTCGTCAAGAGGCAAAATACTGTCGTTCTTAAGCAAAAGAATTGATTGCTCGTCCATAAGGCGAGAAAGTTCAACACTTTCTTTAGAGTGTAATTTTTCGTTGAGTTCACGAACACCGTAAGGATTTTCAAAAACGCCCAAACGGAATTTCATTGTAAGTATTCGAAGAACCGCCTCGTCAATTAGTTTTACGTCAACCTCACCTCGTTTTGCAGCTTCTTTAAAATCATCGCCATAACCTTCAGGCAAGGGCAACTCTATATCAATGCCTGCCTTTAGTGCCAATTTACCCGCATCACACCATGTTGGAGCTATATGATGCATTTTATGTAAAAATTGAATACCAGCCCAGTCGGCAATATATACACCGTTAAAGCCCAATTCTTCGCGCAAAATTTTACGCATATATTTTTCATTAGCATGCATAGGCACACCGTCAATTTCGTTATACGAGGGCATCATAACCATAACGCCCGCATCAATACATTTTTTAAATGGTTCTAAATAAAGTTCTCTTATTTCGCGTTCTCCAACGTGTGACGGTGCGCAGTTAAGACCGCCCTCATTAACACCGTAAGCCAATAAATGCTTACAAGTAGCGGCGATGTTATTCGATTGAACACCCTTAACGTACTCAACACCCATTTCGCCAACAAGGTATGGGTCTTCGCCGTAAGATTCTTGAAGTCTGCCCCAACGAGGGTCACGAGGCACGTCAACAACCGGAGCTAAAACAACCTTGAATCCTGCCGCCTTAGCGCACAAACCGATATCTTCGCCCATTTTACGAACAAGTTCACGATTGAAAGAACATCCAATACCTGCGCATTGTGGATATTTTGTATCAACACCATGTAAACCCTCATCAGTATAAATAGGCGGAATACCTAAACGAGTTTTATGTAAATAAGCCTCAACTGTTTTGGGCTTTGGTCTATTAGCATGTTCACCGCAATAGGTCCACATACTTTCACCATCACTCAAACCTTCAGCCTTTTCATCATTTTTAAAGCAAAGACACATTTGGTCAATCTTTTCTTCAAGTGTCATCTTTGACAAAAGGTCTTTTGCTCGTTCTTCGGGAGAAAAATTAGGGTTTTTATACATAAAAGCACCTCACAACCAATATTATAAAATAATTTTATATTATAAAATTTGCGTATTCAAGACAAATATTGAAAAACAATAGACAAAAATTGCTTTATTTTAAATCAAATATTATATTACAAAATTTTTTGATTATTTAAGATTTAAAGGAAAAAATATTATAGGTGATTTTGTGGTAATAATTCTCTCCCCTAGAAAAAGTAAAATCGAAAAAGAAATTATAGAAATACTTAAAAATTACGGCGCAAATTATATTTCAGATAAAGTAATAAATGAAACCAACAACGGATTTTTAATAGTTAGCGCCTATAAGAAAACCGAGATTAAAACAGCCACTGGGATTGTACTTTTTACCGAAAAAACATTGCGTTTTAAGGAACAAAAATTCCCAATAGGAATAGTCGGGATTTGTGAAGAAAATAACAAGTACGGCTTAGAAACATTCAAAAGAAATAAAAATGCTGTTATTACTTGCGGAAACAATAACAAAAACACACTAACACTTTCAAGCAATAGAAACAACACGATATTAGCAACACTCCAACGTTCATTTTATGACAACAAGCGAAATATTGTTGAGCCTTGTGAATTGAGAATAAACCTAAGAAAACATTACTCTCCGTTTTCGGTGATGAGCGCGGCAATAATATTGCTTTACCACGGAATTACACCGACCGAATTTTGAATAAAAAAGAAAAAACTGCCAAAAATAGACTCAAAGGAGAGTTTTTATGGCAAAAATTTTAAATTATAAATATTTTTATCTTGGAATAATGCTTGGTGTCTGTTTGATAATTATTATGATTACAAGCGTTTATGCAATCAAAACCCAAACCGAAAATACTGATAATTGGGAAATTCGTTCACACGAAAATACAGTAATTTTACTGAATAACGGCGAGGTTGTCGAAGTTTTTGGCGATATATCAGTCGACTCACTTCCAAACGAAGACAAAAAGCATTTAGAAAAAGGTATTTCTTTTTTAACAAAAGATGAAGCTTTATCAGCGCTCGAAGACTATGACGGATAATAAAAAGGGACGTAGATTTACGTCCCTTTAAATTATTTTATCATTTCATTGAATTGTTCTTCTGAAATTACGGCGACTCCTAAAGCATTTGCTTTATCGAGTTTGCTTCCCGCTTCCTCACCCGCTAATACATAATTGGTCTTTTTAGACACCGAAGAGGAAGTTTTACCGCCGAAGCTTTCAATTATTTCACTTGCCTCTTTACGCGACAAGGTAGGCAAAGTACCCGTCAAAACAAAAGTAAGCCCCACAAAACGATTATCCTTAACCTCTTTTAGAGATTTTAAATTGACTCCCAATTCCTTGAAGCGTTCAATCATAATCTTTGTACTTTCAAGCGAAAAGAACTCAAAAGCCGACTCAGCCAAAATACTACCAAACCCTTCAATAGCCTCAAACTGTTCTTTTGTAGCGTTTATAATATTATCAATATCACCAAAATGCTCAGCCAAAAGCTTACCCGCTTTCGCGCCGATATGACGTATACCTAGCGCAAATAAAAACTTCGACAAATCGTTTTGTTTAGAGTTTTCAATTGCATTTTTAAGGTTTTCAACAGTCTTTTCACCCGTGCGTTCAAGTTTTGAAACCTCATCATAATCGAGAGTGAATAAATCAACGATATTATGAATCAAACCGGCATCCAAAAGTTGTTCCAAAACCGCAGGACCTAAGCCTTCTATATCCATAGCATCGCGAGAAGTAAAATGTATCAAATGTCGCAAAAGTTGCGCAGGGCAATCGGCATTTGTACACCGAATAACCGCTTCTCCATCCTCACGGTAAACAGGAGAATTACAAGAAGGACAAATCGTAGGCATTGTGTATATTGGCGAATCTTCGTTATGATTTTTAACCGCCAAAACTTCGGGAATTATATCCCCCGCTTTTCTAACGATAATTGTATCGCCAATAGAAATTCCTTTTGAAGATATGAAATCTTGGTTGTGCAGAGTTGCTCTACTAACAGTAGTTCCCGCTAGTTGCACAGGTTCAAATATTGCAGTAGGAGTTAGCGCACCCGTTCTACCGACAGCAATCTCAATCTCTTTAAGAACAGTTTCCTTTTCTTCGGGCGGATATTTAAAAGCAACCGCCCATTTTGGAAATTTGGAAGTACTACCCAAGGTCTCGCGATATGCCAAATTATCAGCCTTTACAACCGCACCGTCAATATCATAAGGCAATTCACCGCGCGAATTACCAATTCTTTCAATTTCAGCAACTGCTTGGTCGATTGTATCGCATTTTTTATAGGTCGGCAAAACGTTAAACCCAAGTTCTTTTATAAAATCTAAAGTTTCAATATGTGAACTAAAGATTTTATCGGTTATTCTTTGAATATTGAAAACAAAAATATCCAATTCGCGTTCTGCGGTGATTTTAGGATTCTTTTGTCTGAGAGAACCCGCTGCCGCATTACGAGGATTTTTAGCAGGTTGCTCACCCAAAAGTTCTTGACGTTCTATAAGCTTTAAAAAACTCTCTCTAGGCATATATACTTCGCCGCGAACCTCAAGCTCACCCATAAACTTTATAGCCTTTGGAATTGATTTTATTTGTAGCAAGTTTGCCGTCACGTCTTCCCCTACTTCACCGTCGCCACGAGTAGAACCGCGGAAGAACAGACCGTCACGATATTCGAGCGAAACCGAAAGTCCGTCAATCTTTGGTTCAACCGAAAAAGCAGTTTTCTCGTTATCGATTTTTTCGCCAAACGAACGAAGCTCATCGAAATTAAAAACGTCTTGAAGACTTTCCATTTTAACGGTATGTCTAACCTCGGTAAACAACTTCGAAACCGCACCACCAACCAAAACAGTTGGCGAATCACTTTTTCTAAACTGAGGAAATTCTTCTTCCAAAACTTCAAGTTCGCGAAGCATCGCATCATACTCAAAGTCTTCTATCTCAGGAGAATCCTCGATATAATATTTGCGATTATGATATTTTAAAGTTTCGCTTAAATATTTAATTCTTTCTTCTGCTTTTAAGATATCCATTCTATTCTCCGATCGCACCATAATCATTTATAAGACCAGCTGTATTATCGGTCTCTTCTTCAATAACATTTGTAAAACCATCGGGCACAGTACCGATAATCACCGTTTGCGCTGCAATAGCACTAGTTTCGACAACAATAGTTCGTTTATACCCTGCTATAACCAAACTGCCGTTTATTTTAATCTTAACAATAACTCTATGTAAAACTTGATTTATACCCGCGCTACGAAATTCATGTTCAAAATCCACAAACGCGGTCGTAGTCATTTGCATTTTAAAA
>JAZORM010000050.1:0-25113 GCA_045656585.1 Acutalibacteraceae bacterium | reverse complement strand
CATCCGCCTTGCGTCGTCTCTAAAAAAACTATATCAAAAGGGAGGATTACATGAAAAAGCGACTTATAAAGATAATAGCAGTATACTTGAGTATTGCTATGTTGTTGCCGGTGCTTTTGATTCCGGAAATTTTCGCACAAGATTCAAACGATGCGTACAAAACGTATTTGATGGATATAGGCGCTTCGGGTGCAACTTCCGGTACCGGTTTGACACAGTCTAATAATAGCTCAAATACAAACGCAGATTTTTCAGGCGTTGACGCAACCACCATTACGTATGGATGGTCGGATGCTGCAACTATGAATAATACCTCGGCTTATCTTTATGCTTCGGTTGCAGCTTCAGCAGAAGATGGCACCGAAATAGACGGCATACCCTACAAGGCAGATAAATATGTCGATGCTGAAGGTAATATTCTTGGTACAATAAAAAACGGCGATGTGACAGATAACGAGGGAAATCCCCACGGTACGTTTAAAAACGGTAAATTTACTTATGACGGAAAAGAATATTCATCATTTTCTAACGTATATAAGGTAAATCCGACAGATGCCGTTATGTTCTACGTAAAATTGCCTTTCCAAGCACCTGAAACAGAGATGCTTTTCCAGGTTGCGACTGCAAGTTTGGCAGTTCACGAAGATTCATTCGGAAAGAAAACTATTTATCCCGCTGTTGATGCTAATCAGTGGCTTATTCTCCAAAAGAATGCTCCGGTATATTTTTTGGAAAAGGGATATGATAAGTGGACTACATCTAAAACTGTAAATTCTACCGTAGATACCTCAAAGGGTAATCTTGTATTTCCCGCAGGCTTTGAGGGTTGGGTAAGAATTCCTGTTTCAAGTCTTTCTGAGAAACCCGAAAAATCTTTTTATGCTTTCCGTTTCAATATGTATCAAAAGCAGATGGGCGGTAAATATACCGAGGGTGGAATACAAGTTGGTAGTTTCATGTTCGTTGAAGATGGCGAAAAAGAATATTTTAAAGCTATAGTTAACGAGCCTGATTCCAGTTCTCAGAATGTTGAATTGATAAAGAATCGTCCACACAGTACAGTATCTATGCTCGATGTAAATACTGTTACAAATAGTAAAAAGGTAGATAACGAAACACATTTATCAGATGGTTATACCTATAAGCTTTCTAATACTTCTACCCAAATAACTCTCAAGTCTTCTAAAAAGCTTGGTGCCGACGGCGGTTTAATGTTTTATTATAAACAACCTATTGATAAGGATGGCAAACTTGAATTCAAAGCAGAAGCAGCTTCCCTTATAAATGGTGCCGATATTTATACTTTGTCTCGCGGCAAGCTTGCTTGGGATAAAATTGCTGTTAATGCTAATGGCGAGATTTCACTTAACAAAGGCTTTGAAGGATATATTTATGTTCCAACTGCATCTCTATCGGATGCTCAAGGAAAGAATATAGGTAAAATCCAACTTTCTAATCTCACTAAAGACGCTTCGGTTGGTACTGTTCTTTTGGTTGATGACTTTGACGGTTCTTCAATCGAAATTAAGCAAACCGGCAAAGAAAATTATATTAACCTTTATGAAAGTGCGTATTATAACGCGAATTTATTACAAACTAAAGATTCTGTAACCCATACTGAAACAAACAAGAATTATTATGATGTTTCTGATAAGGTAGTTGATCCTACATATGCTGTGGGTATTGACGATGGTTATTATTACGAGGTTAAAACCGGTTCCGCTGACGAGGGCACAACCGAACAGGAAATCGCTGAGATGCCGTCTTATACTTCGCATATTTTAGGCGAATTTAAAGATGCTCAAATCAGAACTGGCATTAAAGCTTACACTAAAAACAAGTGGATAATTGGTTCTCGCTCAAAAACAAAGGTGACGTCTCCGTTCCCAAGTTATCAGGCAAATATTAAATTTGATGAAAAGGAAACCTTGGAAAACCAGCACGTAAAAGATGGCGAGTTTGTACGCGAAGCTGTAAAGGATGACGGCTTCTATTCTCCGATTACCTTTATTGATAAATTACCTGTTACTGAATCAGGTGCGATGATTTTCTATATTGAAAATACAGGTAGTGTTGATACTGAAGCGCATCTCCATCTTGGTTTGGCAGGAAGTAAAGTGGCTTATTATCCGCTTCAATTAGATGCTGAGTATTCGTTGCTTAAAGACGGTACTGCCGAATGGATAAAATATACAGCTAAGGATAGCGGCGCTTCTAATAAAGGTAATGTTGTTATTCCCGCCAACTTTAACGGTTGGGTGAAAATCCCTGTTACAAGCTTTAAAAATAACGGTGCTAATATTAAGAGTGGAGAATTGGAAAATATTCGTTACTTCCCCATAAAAATTGGCGGAAGATACGGCGCTATAAATATAAGCCATTTTATGACTGTTGATGAGGGTAGTAAAGATTACTATTCTATTATGGTAGGTGACGAAGAAAAGAGTTTACTTACAACTGTTAATGAAAGTTATTATACGTCGACTGTAACAACAAAGGATACTTCTCAAAAAGAAAACCCCGTTGTCAGACCTAAGGGCAGCGTTGTGAAGGCTACCGAGTTAACAGATCTTGCAACGCCTCTTGGCAACCAATGGGGAATGCATATCAATGCCGGTACAAATGTGTACTATAACGATAAACCGTATATAGTTGACAGCAACTTAAGATGCTTTGCAGGTTTATTTAACAATGCAAAGGATTCTAACGGCCAAGCTATAATATTAGGACCGAATAGTTCGGTGCTCGTATATGTCGATCATTCAGACTCTACAAAGTCTATTTACACGGCTTTCGGTATCGGTTCTGGTTGGTACTACACTCGCGCCGATAAAAAGTACTACCGAATGGCAGAAAATTCTGTCAATTGGGTTGAAGATACTGCTGTTGTTCTTAATGACGAAGGTAAAGAAAAGAACTTCGGATTTGTTGAAATCCCTGCAGGCTTCAAGGGTTGGATAAGAATTCCGGCTTCATCTGTATCGGTGATATCGGGATCAAATCTTAAAGATATCACAGACTCCGCAACACAGGCACATACACGAATTAATGTCTATCCCAATGCTATGGGCGGTGATTACGGCACACTTAAGGTTGGCGGTGTGAGAGTTCTTTCGGAAAACACAAATCGTATCTATATCAATGATGATGGTTCCGACACTAGAAAATGCTTGGTTAAGGAACCTGACTTAACAATTAAAAAGCCGACATATGAAATTACTGTTGGAAGTTTCTTAGGTGATAAAAACTTCACTACAACAGCTCCCGAAGGTGAAATATATTCAACAATAGCACTTAAGTCGGATAAGGTTATCAATACCGGTGAAGCGATTATGTTCTATGCTTCACAAAATGGTACGACACAGTCTTCATTTGCCATTGGTATTAATGATTTCGAATGGTCGTTGATAACCGGTGCGAAATATGCTGTTTATAATAGCAAGACTCAATATTGGAACAGCGGTCTTGCGGGTGAAGATGGTAAAATAAGTATACCCGCAGGATTTAGCGGATGGGTAAGAATACCTTATAGTAGCTTTACCGATGATAACAAGGAACTCGCAAACGCTGAAATTACTATATCAAAAATCAACTTTACTCCTTATACTTTGGGCGGTGCCTGGGGAGATTTGAAGCTTGGAAACTTCATGGTGACTAACAACGGTGAAGAAGATATAGTTACTATGAGAGTAGATGGCGGTGATGAAAAACCAATCACCAAATCCAAAGTTTATACAGGTACAACCTTCGCGCTTGATTCAATGTATCCGGCAGGTATTAATGCCAGAACAATGTCTGTAAAAGAATTTGACCATGCATTACTTTCGGGTACCAGCACATATAAGTTATTCGCTAATGAAGAACAACTTAAGGTGGACCTTACTTCTGCAGTAGAGATTGACCTTTCTGCAGAAACTTCAATCAATGTAGGCGACGCGTTACTTTTCTACGTTGACCTTGAAAGCGAAAAAGAAAATACACTTATATTTGGCGATTCGCTTCTTGTCAAAAAAGGCGCAACCTATTATACACTTGGCGTAGGAAACAATGCTGAGTGGAAAGATAACACCACTTCAAAAGCCGGAATGTTACCGCTTTCTGCCGGATTTAAGGGTTATGTAAGAATCCCGGCTGAAGCATTTGATAAATTGCCTACGGCATTCACTAGATTTGTTTTCGGCTTTGAAAATATTGGCGGCGAATACAATACTCCTGCTTTCGGTACCTTTATGGTTATCGATAACGGAAATTATGATTATTTGGATATTTGTCTCAATGGTGCAACAAGTTATACGAGTCTTATAATGTGCGATTCTATTGAAGGCTATGTACTTCAAGGTGATGTTGCTACAAGAGATGACGCAAATAAAGAACTTTCAGTTTCGGAACTTGGAAATACCCTCACTTCCGAAATTTCAACAGGTTATGCTTATAAGGCAAAGACTACAGGTGCTCCTGTTTCGCTTATAGACAAAGCATACTCTCCAAGACTTACCTTTAAGATTGAGGATGTATACAAGTCGGAAATGGAAAATGCCGGCGGACTTATGTTCTATGTATCTTTACCTGAAGGCAAATCTAATCGAGTTTTCGTTCAGGCACAGGCTGATAACTATGCGAGACTTTCTCAAGGTTCGGCTTTCTGGATACTTCCTGAAGGTGATGGTTATTGGACTAAGCGTGTGGCAAACGTTTATAATGAATTGCCTCTCCCAGAAGGCTTTAAAGGCTGGGTTAGACTTGATGCTAAAAATATAGTTACAAGTGCAAACGTTCCGCTTACTGGCTCTCTTTCACAAATCAACCTTTCGTGGCGACATATCGGTGGCGATTGGGGTGAACCTGAGTTTGGTACATTTATAATGCTTAAACGTAACGCTGAATCCGGCAAGTTAAAGCTTCGCGGACAGGATGAAATGAACATTTATGGTTCTAAATTACCTACTGTCTACGATAGAGACGATATCGCTGTTTGGGAAACCATCGAAGCACCTTTTGATGGTTATGCTGATGGTGGTGCATACGGAGCAGGTTCTGCTACAATTGACACTCAAGGTCTTGAGATAGACAAAAATGACAAGGACCAAGCTTCCCGTCGTGAAGAAGCTGAACGAGAGGCCGCAAGTGTGTTTAATTATAAGGTAATTTCAAACATACCAACTTCGGCAGATTCAGTAGCTTCAGTTAACGGAAAGCAAACCGGCAAATATCTTAATCCGTTTAATTCTCGCGGACTTGAATTAACAAGTACCGAAGAAGTTAATCTTCACGGAAATCAATGGCCTAGATTCACATTCTCACATCCGTTTACATTAAAGGATTCAAAGGGTATTGTATTATATGTAAATCTTCCCGAAAATCCCGAAAAAGATACTAATCAACTTTTTGTACAACTTTACTCTGCTTCAGGCAAGACAACTTCTATTAAATATAGAAAGACTATAGCAACTCTTGCTGACGGTACAACAATGTGGAAGAATGTTAATTTAGAAAGCCAGTCTCTAAATCTTCCAAGCGGCTTTGAGGGATATATCTACATCCCGAATGATGCTTTTGAAACATACAAAGATGCAAAAAAAGCAAACCGCGCTCTTAATGAATTTGACGATGTTTACCGTATGGTAGTGGGTATAGGTCATTTTGGCGGTAGCGATGCCAACGGAAACCTTAAAGAAGAAGGTAAGGCATATATTGGCGGTATGTGGCTCAACAAGAACGGTGTACTTTCACATGACGGTGCTTATGTTGATGGCGATACCAATTGCCGCAATATCTTCACAGGAGAAAAAGTATCTGAGGATAGCGTTCGCCATGACCCGTTTGAAAAGCCCGGTGAAGAAGGTTGGATTTTTGAAACACTTCCTGAGGCTACTACAGATATTATGGCAATGACCGAAAATGTTAGCGGCCACACAGCAACTATTGTATGGGATAAATACGAGGGAGCGGATAGCTATCGTGTTGATATTTATCAAATAACTGCAATAGGTACTGGTTCTTTCGACGAGGTATACTTTACATACTTAGGTTCTCGTTATTCGGAAGGTAATTTAATAGAGTTGACAGGTCTTTCTCCGAACACTTATTATACAGTTTATATTATTCCTATTATCGACGGCAAGGGCGTTGCAATATATCCGCCTATTTCAGTTTATACCGAATCGGGTATAATTGGTGATATGTTGGGTTATAGATACGATCCTTTTGAGTACGGTTGGGAAGAAACCGAAGCAGAGGAAGAAATCGAGGATATAACAGATACTGTTTTGGTTGATGATGGAGAAGAGGAAGAAATCGAAGAAACCGAAGAAGAGGAAGAAATCGAAGAATCCGAAGAAGAGGAAGAAGAAACCACATACTTGAAGAAGGTTACTAAACGTCGCAAAAAGAAAGCCGAAAATAATAATTTTATGCTTATTGTTATAATTGTGTCGGCGGTTGCGTTAGCCGGTGCAATTGCGGCGATTACTATAGTTCTTGTGAAACACAAGAAAAAGAAAGCTGTAGAAATAATTAATACTGAGGCAGGGGAGGACAATATATCATGAAAAAAATTATATCGTTAATTTTAACCCTTGTTTTTGTCGTAACTGCTTTTGTGGGCTGTAATAAGAAACCGGCTAGTTCGTCTAAGCCGGATTCTGGCAGCCAAACAACTTCTTCTGATATCGTGATGTCAGAAAATACATCTTCTGATGATGAAAACACATCTTCCGATGACGTATTATATGAAGATTCGTCACAAGCACCATCATTCGATAATACTTCCGAAGAGGATACGGTGAGTACTCCAAGCGAAAGCACAGGGAAAAAACCAAACGCTACAAAGAAATCGGTACCGGCTACTACTAAGAAGAGCTTTGAAGCGTTGCCGGCGGAATATAGCGTATTGCTTAATAATAACCCTGATCGTGGATGGCGTAGCGAAGAAATATATTTTGTTCCCAAAATCGAACTGTTAAAAAACAACCCGCAAGATTACACATATGAGAAATTACTTGCTTTGGTAGAGAGAAATATTGATGCAAACACCCTTGGTGAGACGGTAAAGATTTCTCGTGTTTACTTCCGTATGTCACATTATCAGTTCATACCTGATCTTCCAAATGAGGTATATAACTATATTGATAACATTTGCAAGGCTTATGCCAAAGTAGGTGTAAAGATGTATTGGGAAGCTTATTATCAACAGGGTTCATACTCTACAGAAGGTGCTCACAAGAGCGTGATTTTGAAGCATCTTGATACATATGGTAAGATATGGAAGAAGCACAAGGATACAATATACGCTGTTTGTTTCGGTCTTATAGGCGGTTATGGTGAATGGACTACCCTTGGTGACAATCTTATTGATGAGGATATTGACCCTAAAACACTTACTGAACAAGAACGTACAGAACAAAATATTAAGGGTAAACGTGAAATAGCAGATAAATTATTATCTCTTTTACCAAAAGATACATATCTCACAATGAGAAGACCGGAGTTAAAAAATCAAACTATTTCTAAAGATAATCCGAAGTATAATATGATTGGTTTTGCTCAGGATGCTTTTTTTGGAAAGATGTTCCCTTATGATGACTACGGTCAAGGCGGATGGAATCCAAATGATGAAAACGTTTGGTGGAAGATGGGTATAGAAGAATCGCCTTATGCTCCAAACGATGGCGAATTATTCACTACCAGATATTTTAAGGATAACGGTATCTACGTTGAGCCATATTCTTCAATACAGGTATTCAGTGAACTTCACGAAACCACTTTCAGTGTAAACCATGGCTACGCCGATATGAACACATTTAACGCTTCAATTTCCGAAACTGTGCTTCAAGGCTGGAAGGGTGAAGAAGTAACCAAAGAAAAACTTGATGAACTTGGTGTTTTTTATTCACCCGGTTGGTTTAAAGATGTTGATGGAAATACAATCAAGAGAAATGTTTTTGAATATGTAAGAGATTATCTTGGTTATCGTTTTTCTGCTAAAGATTTGAAAATAAGCGGAGGAACAAAAGCAGGAGAAAAAATTACAATAAATATGTCGCTTCAAAATTACGGTTTCTCGGCTGCATTCAACCAAAAGAGCGGATTTGCAATTCTTGATAAAGATAATAAACCCGTTTCAGAGGTTTTTGTAGGAGATCCAACAACATGGCATTCATCCGATCCTAAAAACTATAGTGACCGTACAATTTTGACTCATAACGTAAAGGGATCTTTAAAATTACCTAAAAAGAGCGGAACTTATAAAGTGGCGTTCTTTGTGAGAAATAATCTCGGTCAAACAGTGCGATTGGATAATACCGTAGAATATAAAAACGGTTATAATATTTTACATATGTTTACTATTGATTAAATTACCGAAAGGAGAAAATAATAATGAAACGTATAATTGCTTTATTAATGGCTATTGTTATGTGTATTTCGCTTACAGCTTGTTCAGGCGGTAGCAGTGGCGAAGATGAATGGGAAGAAGTAGTCGAATATGAAGAGGTAACTGTCTCTAAAGATGACAAGACCGAAGATAAAGACGATAAAAAAGATACAGATGACAAAAAAGATAAAGACGATAAAAAAGACAAAAATGATAAAAAAGATGAAGAAACACTTGTTTCTAAGGATCAATCAACAACAAACAATAAGGTAGAAGTAAGTGAAAAGAAGGATGAGGGTCTTATAGATTCTAAAGAACTTACTCCTCAAGAAAAACTTTTTGATAAACAAAAAGGTGCACTTAAAGGTTCGACCGTTGTTATCGTTTCAGGTTCTGATGATGTTGAAAAAGTTTACCCACAAGAAAAATACGCTGCAGATCAACTTAGAAATAAGTGGGGCGTAACTATTGAACGTAAAATCTATTCTAACAATCAACTTCCTAAAATGATACCTTCGCTTATAGCTTCCGGTAACCCACCCGATGTTGCACACGGTGCTACTACCAACCTTGTTAGATACGTGTATTCAAACTTGGCTGTGCCGATTGATAGCTATCTAGTTAAAGAAGACCCGGTATGGGATAACGGCGAAGCTTTTGAAGGCTTTAAGTTCGGCGGCAAGACCTATGGTATAAGCTGGAACGTTATTTTACAAAACAACTTCTTTATTTGGTATAACAAAACCTATTTAGTAGATGAAAAGGGTGTAAAAGACCCATATTCTCTCTACAAAAAAGGCAAGTGGGATGTTGACGCATTTAAGGAAACAGCTAAAAAAGCCGTTACACTTCAATCAAACAATAAGGATGTTGCTACCTATGGTGCATACAGCTGGGATCCTTCAGTATTCCTCGCAATGTACGGCGCAACAGGTGTAACTGAAAATAAAGATGGTAAGTGGAGCGTTACTATTGATTCGGCTAATTCAATGGAAGCTCTCCAAATGATTCGCGACCTTTCTCTTACCGGTGCTATCAAGATCAACTCCTTGGGCGACGGTGCAGGTAAAACTTACTTTAAGGATCGTAAGGTTGCTATGGTTATCGAACGTAATAAGAACGCTATAGGTAACTATGACTATTACAACACCATGAGTGATGAAATCGGTTTAGTTCCACTACCGAAGGCTAACGATGGCAAATACTACGGTTATACAGTTGCTGACGGTTCATTCTTGCTCAAGAACGGTAAGAATCCTTTAGCTGCAGTTGCATATCGTTACTATGACCGTCTCTTTACACAACACACATCAAGAGAAGAACAATTGGCTGCAGGTTATGATAAATATGAGAAGTCTCTTATATCTAAAGAACACGAAAAGATTGCAACCGACTATATAAATAAGGTTTGTAATAAGACTCTTGATGACAAACTTTATGCACTTTCTAACTGGGTTCAAGGCGATGGATTATCACAACAATTCTGGAACAGCCTTACTATTGATGGTAAGCAACCTGCTCAAGTTGTTGACAGCGCAAAGAGTCAGATAACAAAATGCTTAAAAGAAACAGTTGGTATCGCAAACGTTAAGTAATAAACTTTTTTAAAATATTTATAGAACGGCGAACAGCGTAAATTCTGTTCGCCTACTATAAAATAAGATCGAGGTAATAATAAATGAGTGCAAGTAATGTAAAAATAGCATATATTGGCGGCGGTTCACGTGGTTGGGCTTGGAAACTCATGTCTGACCTTGCTGAAGCAAGATATATTAGTGGTCACGTATCTCTTTATGATATTGACTATCAAGCTGCAAAAAACAATGAAATAATAGGTAATCAAATCAAGGAAACTCATCCCAATGTTAAGGATTGGACATATAAGGCAGAAGAAACACTTGAAGCTGCTCTTGAGGGTGCTGATGTAGTTGTTATTTCTATCCTTCCCGGAACCTTTAACGAAATGGGTTCAGATGTACATACTCCTGAAAAATACGGTATCTATCAATCAGTAGGCGATACTGTAGGACCTGGTGGTATAGTTCGTGCGCTTCGTACAATCCCTATGTTTGAAAAAATTGCTATTGCAATACGTGATATTTGTCCTGATGCATGGGTAATAAACTATACAAACCCGATGACTGTATGTGTACGTACACTCTATAAGGTATTCCCGCAGATAAAGGCTTTCGGTTGCTGTCATGAAGTTTTTTCAACCCAAAGAATTCTTGCAGATGCTTTGGATAAGATTGAGGGAATCAAAGGCGTTGATCGTACCGAAATTAAAACCGATATCACAGGTATAAACCATTTCACATGGGTAACAGGTGCGCACTATAAGGATATGGACCTTTTCCCAATATATGATAAGTATGTTGACAAGGTACACGCAGGAGAGATTATAACCTTCGATAAAAATGGTCCTAAGAGCATTATGTTCCATTCTCACGAATTTGTTAAGATGGATTTATATAAGCGTTATGGCTATATTGCTGCTGCAGGTGACCGTCACCTTGCTGAGTTTGTACCTATTGAATGGTATATGAAGGATCCAAAGCAGGTAGAAGACTGGGGTTATGGTCTAACCACTATCGATTGGCGTTGGAACGACCTTAAAAATCGTCTTGAAAAGAGCAGAGCGTTCCTTGATGGCGAGAAGAAGTTCGAGCTTGGTATTTCGGGCGAAGAAGGCGTATTGCTTATAGAAGCTCTTCTTGGTTACAGCGATTTTATCAGTAATGTTAACCTTCCTAATATGGGACAAATCCCGAATCTTCCTTTGGGTGTTGTTGTTGAAACCAACGCTTCTTTCCGTGCAGATAGTGTTAATCCTATCGTAGCAGGACCATTGCCGGATACTCTATATGGACTTATTGCTCCTATCGTTGCTGAACAGGAAATGGTTGTAGAAGCTGGTCTTACAAGAAATATTGACCTCGCATTCAAGGCGTTCTCAAGTTCTAACCATATGCCACTTCCTACTGCTGAGGCAAGAAAATTGTTTGATGAAATGATTGAAAACACTAAAGAATATCTTACAGATTATAATATCTAATAATATTATAGGTGATTAAATGATGCGCGAAAATATTATGAACGGTAAAATGCCTACAATAAATGATACAATCGGTCTTGGTGTAGGCAGAGCAAAAAGAGATATTGAAGCGGTATTTGAACCCACTTTGCCTGAGCATAAGGTCACTACAACCCACGATACCGAAAAATGTACGGTTAAGTGGCAAGAGTGCGAGGGTGCAAATCGCTATAGAGTGGATACATATCGCATTGAGGATAGAGGTCCTAAAATGAATGACCTTAATTATATTCTCGTAAACACCGAATGGACCGAAAATACCGAATATACCATTCTAGGTCTTAAAAATGCGACCTCCTACACTTCAATCGTTTTTGCTTTTAAAGATGATGAGTGTATTGGAAGATATCCTTCTGTTTTTTGTATACTAGCTTCCACCGTTTTCGGAGAAATGAAAGCTTGTAAAGATGACTGTTATAAGGCAAAAGAGGTTTCTTTAGATAACGGATTTGTCTTGGAGTTAAAATCACTCCCTGCTGAAAAAAGTGTTCTTTTGAATCAAAATCCGGACCGTGGCTTTAGAGCTGAAGAGGACTATTTTGTCCCCGAAGTGGAAGAAATTCTAGCTTTGACACCCGAAAGTTATGTTGAGGATGCTCGCAAGCGAATTGAGAAAAATGTTCACGGTGAAGAGGCAACCGTTTCTCGCGTATATTTTATTTTGAATAAATATATTGACACACCAGTTTTACCTGATGCTGTGTTGCAGTTTATGCAATACACCTTTGATGCTTATAAAAAGCTAGGCGTAAGGATGTATCTTTGCCATTATTATCAGCACGGTCGTGCGGGTGAACCCGTGGCAGAGGATATTGTTTTATCTCACTTGAAGCAGATAGCACCGCTTTGGGAAAAGAATAAGGAAATTCTTCATGCAATGAATTTTACCTTCCATGGTAGTTATGGTGAATGGACTTGTATGAGAAAGCCCGTTGACAGACAAAAGTTTGTTAATGCGTTTATGGAACATGCTCCGGATGAGGTACGCTTGATTATGCGCCACCCCATATACAAGAGACTTTTTGTTAATCCCGAATTTTGGCGTTATAACCGTATTGGTTTTGCAGATGATGCGTGTCATGGTACAATGTTCTCAAACGTTGACCTTGGCCAAAGTTATACTCAACCCGGTAGTGAGTGGTGGGAAATGTGCAAAAAGGAAAGTGCATTGACACTCAACGATGGCGAACTTTTCACAACTCGTTGGATTCGTCTTTCGGGTAGTTGGCCGAAGGCTTATGAGGTTATGAAAATTTTGTCCGAACGTCACGAGACTACCTTCAGTATTCAACATGGATACGGCGATATATGTCAGTTTGGCGGTGACATCGATCAAACTTGTTTTACTTCATATAAAGGGGTAGAGGTGAACGAGGAAATTCTTTCTGATATGGGACTCCATTATACTGATGGATGGTTTGTTTCTGCAAACGGTGAGAAGATAAAGCGTAATGCTTTTGAATATCTCAGAGACCATATTGGTTACAAGATTTCAGCTGATAAGCTTAATGCCCAAATTAACGGTAATGAAGTTTCACTTTCACTTTCGCTTAAAAACTATGGATACGGTGCTGCATTCAATCTTGTGAGTGGTTTTGCAATTCTTGATAGCGAGTCAAGGGTTATATATGAAATTAAAGCAGGTGACCCTGAAAGTTGGTTTGATAGCGATCCCGATTGCTATGAAAACAGAGAACTTCTTTCACACGAGGTAAAAGCCGTAGTTCCGGCTGACCTTTTGAAGAGCGGAAGCCAAATCGCTTTTTATATGAAGAACTCGTTCGATCAATTTGCAAGACTTGACAACACGGTAGAGTTCAAAGACGGTTATAATATCCTTTGCAAGATAGGGTAATTTAATTGTTAGTTTAATGAAAATATATTTGTAAGAGAAAATCGACAGTAAGACAAAATCTTACTGTCGATTTCAAAAAAGTTTATTAATAAAGGCGAGGTAAATCAAATGTTACAAAATGCCACCGAAACTAATTATTTCAGTTATAAAAGAGAAGCAAGGCAAAATCCGTTCATCGGAATTATGAGCTTTCAGCATTTCCGTGATGAGCCTCTTTACTCTGATATGGTAGTATTGCCTGAAAGAAATATGACCGAGACAGAGGATTGCGAATGTTATCCTATACCCGAATATGTTGAGCAAAATGGTCGTGAAGAAGGATACTATCCTGATACCTCTATTGCTTATTTTAGAGTGCTTTGGAAAGAGTTTGAGACTGAGCGCGGAGTTTATAATTATGCTTTTATAGAAGATATACTTAAAAAGGCAAAAGAACATGGCCAAACGCTCATTTTCCGCTTACTTCCTCATAGTACAAGAGAATCCGATGATATCCCCGATTGGCTTAAGGATATAATAAAAGAATATCCAAAGCGCCCACCCGGAGTAAGAGAAAAAGCATCACCAACCGACCCAAGATTTCTTGAGTATTTTGGTGAGGCGATAAGACGCATAGGTGAGCGTTTTGACTCGGACCCAACACTAGATGCAATAGATATTTGTCTTCCCGGCGCGTGGGGTGAGGGCTATATGCTCGAACTTTACTCGGATGAGGATTTGCAACGTCTTTACGACTGCTTTACCGAGTCTTTTAAAGAAACAAGACTAATCGGACAAGTTGGAAGACCGGAATTACTTCATTATGTTCGCGAAAGATGTAAAGTTGGTTGGCGCGGTGATGGATTGGGCGAACCTAACCATAGCTTTGTATCTTATCCTGCAAGAATAGAGAAGATAAAAGATTTATGGCAAGAGGCACCGGTATCTTTCGAGAGTTATTGGTGGCTTGGAGAATGGAAACGCAAGAATTGGGATATTGATGAAATCATAAGCCTTACTCTTAAGTGGCACATTAGCTCTTTGAATCCAAAATCTTTCCCCATTCCGAACGAATGGAAGGATAAAGTAGATTACTGGGTAGACCATATGGGTTACCATTTCGCAATCGACTATTTAAAATATCCTAAAGAGGTTAAAGCAGGGGATGAGATAGAGTTTAAGCTTGGCATAGATAATGTTGGCGTAGCTCCGTTATATAATTCCAGTGATTTGTTAATAAGGCTTAAAAATGAAAAAGCAGAGTATGTTTTCAATACTAATATTGACATTACTAAATGGATGCCAGGCAAATCGCTTGAAAGATTTTATATTAACCTTCCTGATGATGTTTTCTCAGGTGAATATGAAGTTCAAGTAAAGATTGAAAATAAAAATGTCGGTTCAATATGCTTCTGTACGGATGCCGATTGCTGCGATGATTGGTATACACTTGCAAAAGTTTCAGTGAACGATTAATCGGGTACGTTGTATCCGTAAGGATTTTTGCGCTAGAAAACGGATGTGTAGAATTTCTACACATCCGTTTAGTTTTGTCTTATGCTTTAATAAGTAGAACCTAAAACCTTTTTATAAATAACATCTGTTGCATAATAGTATTTCCTTGTGATGATTATAGCATAATCTTAATTACAAATCAATGCGAAGCATTGCATATCATCATTGCGAAAGCGGTTTTTGATACACACCTAAAGGTGTGATGAGATACAACGATAGCAATGCTATCGTTGATGATATACCATTGCTTTCGCAATGGATAAAAAAATAGACTTGCAATAGCAAGTCTATTTTTTGGTGGGAGCGGGTGGATTCGAACCACCGAAGTCGAAGACAACAGATTTACAGTCTGCCCCCTTTGGCCACTCGGGAACACTCCCATATTTAGTTTAATGCGTTTGGAGCTGGTGGACGGACTCGAACCCCCGACCTGCTGATTACAAATCAGCTGCTCTACCAACTGAGCTACACCAGCATTTTTCAAGCGCCTAAATAATATACCATACCAACGACTAAATGTCAAGTAAAATTTTGAAAAATTTAAAACTTTTTTGATAAATATATTTTTTGGTCATTTTGGATGAGAATTTGCTCTAATTCGGAAATGAATATCAATAGGGTTTTGACACTTTTGATGTTAATGTAATTTATATTTTATATGTTGTCAATAGATGAAACGTATCTGTATACGGTGTCATATTGTATAAATGTATACAAATTTTAAAAAATTATCTATTTTTACTTGAAATCTATCGAAAAATATGATAGAATATATTGGAAATTTTAATAGATGAAGGAGAAAACAATTATGAAAAAGATTTTAGCAATTATGTTGGCTGTTGCAATGCTCTTTTCTTTGAGCGCATGCGGTGGCAACACAATGACAATGGGTACAGGTAGCCCAACAGGTACTTACTATGCATACGGCGGTATTTTGAGCCAATACATCACAAACAATGCTAGTATTACTACAAACGCTGTTTCTACAGGCGGTTCAAAGGATAATATCCAAGGTGTTGACAGCGGTGACTACCAATTAGGTACCGTTCAATCAGACGTTATGGATTATGCTTGGAACGGCTCACGTTCATTTGAGGCTGACGGCAAGGTTGATACCTTCCGCACAGTAGCAGGTCTTTATGCTGAAGCTGTACAACTCGTAACAGTAAGCGACGATATTAAATCAGTTAAAGATTTGAAGGGCAAGAAGGTTTCTATCGGTGCTCCCGGTTCAGGCGTTTACTTTAACGCTATGGACGTTTTGGCAGCTGCAGGTCTTGGCGAAGCAGATATCAAACCTCAATACCAAAACTTTGACGAAAGTGCTGATGCGCTCAAAAACGGTCAAATCGACGCTGCATTTATCGTTGCAGGTGCTCCAACACCCGCTATTACCGAACTTTCAATGACCAATACAAAAACACGTATTGTGCCTATTGACGGCGATATTGCAGAGAAACTTATGAAAGACAATACTTTCTACTCAGTTTACAATATCCCTGCAGGCACATATTCCAACCAAAAAGAAGAAATCTTGACAGTTACTGTTAAGGCTACTTTGATTGTAAGCGCTGACGCTTCGGAAGATAGCGTATACGCTCTTACAGCGGCAATTTTTGATAATATCGACGCTATTTCAAAAGAACATGCAAAGGGCGCTGAATTGAGCCTTGAAAATGCTACAGAAGGTCTTACTGTACCTTTCCACGCAGGTGCTGCAAAATATTTCAAAGAAAAAGGCATTGAAGTAGCAGTTCAATAATTTTTGAACTTGGTATTTGTTTTTAGAAATAACCGCGACTATATTTGTCGCGGCTATTTTAATGATAAAAGGAAGGAGCGATTTGGTTGTTTTTCTCTAAAAAGAAGGCTGTAGAGTCCAATGAACCTATGGCATTAGATGACGTAATGAAAAAATTCGACAGAGAATCCAACACTCGCATTTGGGAAGGAAAGGCAAAGGTTGCGGTTAATTGTATTTTGGCGGCTTTTTCGCTTTTCTGTATTTACGTAACGTTTTTTGCTACATGGCTTGACGCTATAAGACTTTCGAGTTTTATGGGCTCAATAGTATTTATCGGCTTTTTGATTTACCCCGCCAGAAAGGGCACTCAAAAGGTTAATAGTATGCCTTGGTATGATATTTTGTTAATGCTCGTAGGCTCAGGCTCGTTTTACTATTACACAGTTGACGCGATGAGCATTATTCAACAAGGTAATAAATTTGAATTGCATCAAATAATAATCGGTCTTGTGGGGCTTCTTTGCCTTTTGGAATTGTGCCGTCGTTGTGTTGGCATTCCGATTATTGTTGTTGCGGCGGTATTTATCGTTTACGCGCTTATTTGGGGACTTCCAAACCCTGATATGTGGCGTAGAGTGAGCGGTCTTGTTGGTAAGTTGTTCTATACAACAACCTCGGGTGTATTGTCAACACCTGTAAATACTTGCTCTAAGTTTATTGCGATATTTATTATTTTCGGCGCATTTTTGGAAAGAACGGGTATTGCCGATTTCTTCATTAAAATATCCAATTCGGTAGTTGGCGGTTTTTCGGGCGGTCCTGCTAAAGTAGCGGTTGTTGCAAGTGCTTTAGAAGGTATGGTTTCGGGTTCTTCTGTTGCTAATACCGTAGGCTCAGGCTCGGTTACTATTCCGCTTATGAAGAAAACGGGTTACAAGTCTGAATTTGCCGCTGCGGCTGAGGCTTCGGCTTCAACAGGCGGTCAAATTATGCCACCTATTATGGGTGGGGCAGCATTTTTGATGGCGGAAAATATCGGTGTAGCTTATAGTAATATCGTAGTTCGTGCTATTTTACCTGCGTTGCTCTATTTTATGGGTGTATTTATTACGGTTCATCTAGAGGCTAAAAAAGAGGGACTTCGCGGTCTTACCAAAGAAGAACTCCCAAGATTTTTACCTCTTTTGAAGCGATCATATCTTTTATTACCGCTTATTATTTTGATTGTTCTTGTAAGTTCAGGTTCTCGTTCAATCGCTTATGCAGCGGCTATCGCGATTATCACTACTATTGTTGTTGGTATCTTCAATAAAGAAGATCGTATAACACCAAAGCGTATTTTTGAGGCTTTGGCGGCAGGTGGTCAAGGTATGATTACTGTTGCAGTGGCTTGTGGTGTTGCGGGTATTATCGCAGGTACTATCACAATGACAGGTCTTGCAACTCTTATTATCAACGGTATTGTAACTCTTGCGGGTGATACCGTAATAATCGCGTTGTTCCTTACAATGCTTTGTTGTATTGTTCTTGGTATGGGTGTTCCCACAACTGCAAACTATTGCATTATGGCGGCAACCTGCGCTCCCATTCTTATTAAGATGGGTGTGCCTGATATTGCGGCGCATTTCTTCGTTTTCTATTTCGGTATCGTGGCTGACCTCACACCGCCTGTTGCCCTTGCGGCTTATGCGGGTGCGGCTATTGCTCAAGCAAATCCGATGAAGACCGCAATTACCGCTACCAAACTTGCTATCGGCGCATTTATAGTTCCGTACGTGTTTGCGCTCAACCCCGCAATGTTGTTTATTGAAACAACAATCCCTGAGGTTATACTGATTTGTGTAACTTCATTTATAGGTATTTTTGCGGTTTCAGCCTCGCTTGAGGGCTATTTTGTCCATAATATGCGTTGGTATGAACGTCTTGTGAGCGTTGTCGGCGGATTGCTTTTAATCTATCCCGGAATCGTGACCGATGTGATTGGTATTGCGTTGGTTGGAGCGGTTTTAATATATCAAATTTTGACTAAAAAGAAAAATACTGTTATATCATAAAAAAAGAGCCGAAAGGCTCTTTTTTTATTGCCTATTTTAGCGAGATAAATAACAGAGCAGTTTGTATAATTATATAAACAAATATCTTTCATATAATAGGGCTTTAGGTATTGGATAAGCTTAAAAACATTTAGATTATTCGGTTTCGAGTTTTAGTGTTTATAATAAGAACTGAAGATTTTCGGTGTGTGATGATTTTATATAAAAAATCAAATTTTGTCTAATTGTTTGTACTTTAAAAAGCAGGGTGGGAACAAACCGTTTTCACCCTGCTTTTTGGTGATATATAAATATATAATATATTTATATATTTTTTGAGTGAATTGTTGAAAATTGTAGTATATCGTGTTATAATGTACAGTGTATAATTGTAGTCAAGAATTAGTGGTACGAAGAGGGTGAAAAAAGGTGGCAATAAAATCTAAAGACGTTAAAAGACAATACCACAAAATTTCATATACGATAGTGACTGCCATTTTGTTATGTTCGATATTTTTGAGTATGATTGCGTTTTTGTATAATGACGCCGAGGCTGAGGCATATGAAAACCTACATATTCAAACAAAACAAATCAAAGATGATATAACACTCCAACTAATATCCGACCGTGAAAATCTTACGACAATGGCGAACTTTGCTTCAAAGCTTTATAAAGACGGCGAAGATTATGATTTGATGTTTGAATCTTTTAAAGCTATTGGTTTGATTGAAAATATTGGCATATTAAATCCTGACAACACTTTTTCGACCCGTGCGGGTTCTATCGACCTTGACGGGAAGATTGAGTTTAGTGAGGAAGCGAAAAAGGGAGTATACATAAGCGGAAGAATAAATGACCTCACAAGAGATAATTACCAAATAATTAGGTCTGCGGTTCCGATTGTGGTGGACGGACAAACTGTGGGAATGCTTTACGGCGTTATTAAGCTCGATAAAATCGGCGAAAGATATAACGCTATGGCAAAAGAACTTGATGCTCAGCTTTTTGTGTACGACAAAGAAGACGGAAATCTTGTTGTTGATACCATACATCAAGAACTCGGCAATATTTCCTTTTTGAAGGATAGGAAGTACAATGACGGTTATTCTTACGAGGAAATGGCTTCGTCCGATAAAGGCTTTACTTCTTTTGCATCAGCTTACAAGGATGAGAATATGCATATGCACTATTCAGTCATCGAAGATATCGGTTGGATGATTGCTTTGGCAAGATATGACTCTCAGGTTTTCGCCTTGACCAAAAAATTGACATTAACCTTATTCTTGGTATTTTTTGTTATGCTTGTTGTCATTGTTGTGTATGTTGTAATGATGATGATGAACGAAAGAAAATTAAATGAGGTGACCAATTGTGCTTCCGAGGTTAGAAGAATTCTTTTGGAAACTTCGGGTGATAAAAATAATATCGGCGAAGCGCTAAAACAGGTGAGCGAGTTTGCAAAATCAAGAAGCGCGTTGTTCTTCGATGCGGAAAATGAGGAAAGCGCTTATTCCCGTCACGATAATAAGGATGTCATAGGCTTTAAAAAGGACAGAGAATATTTCAAGGCTGAAGTATTTCGTTATGCGGCAGAGATTTATAAACTTAACGAAACGACCTTTAACATGGTCACTTTGAGAGCGAATAAGAAACTCCAAAAAACGAACCTTGAATTTTATGATTTCTTGAAAAAGTATAACATAGATTTGATTGCTTTCTCGGCAACCGTAGATAATAACAACCATGCCGCGATTTTGGCGGTTGTTAATCCTAAGAATAAAAATGCTGCTTTGAAACTTGAGGAAAAGATTGCGGCTTGTTTCTCGATGGCGATGTATAATAAAAGCCATCTCAACAAAACCCAACTTGCTGCAACGACCGATTCGTTGACAGGAACTATGAATCGAGTGGCTTATAAGAGCGATTTGTTGATATTTGACCGCGAGAAACCTTTGGATTTCTCTTGTCTTTATATCGATGTTAATGAATTGCATTTTATCAATAACAAATACGGACATGCTGCCGGTGATGAGATGCTTTTGTATATCGCAAATACTTTGAAAGAAGTTTTCTATGGTCACAAGGTTTATAGAATGGGTGGCGACGAATTCTTGGTATTTTGTCAAAACACCGATACAAAGCTTGTGAAAAAAGGCATTGAAGTTTTTGTGGAACAATTGAAACTTCGAGATTATAACGTTGCGATAGGTATGTCTTTTAGAAGCCAAAATACCAATACCGAAGAAATGGTAAAAGAAGCCGAAGTTAGAATGTATGAGGCAAAATCGCTTTATTACCAAAACAAAGAAGAAAAAAATATCGCTTTAGAAAAAGAAAAAGAATACGTTCAGGTTAAAACGGGTATATCCGAGATTGATACAATGCTCTCGGTTTTGAAAGAACATTACAACGGTATTTATCGTGTTTCGCTAGATAACGACACAGCGAGAAGAATTTTGATGCCGGCGTATTTGAAGTATAACGAAAACGAAGAACACTTCTCGGATTTGTTTGCGAAATACGTCACCGAGTCGGTTGACGCTCAATATCGTAGAGCGGTTATGAATTTCTTTAACTATGAGGCTTTAAAGCGTCAGTTATTCGAAGGCAAAATTCCTAAAATCACCTACAAAAAGAATAACGGTGAGAGCGTTGTTTTAAGTGTGTATAGATTGGATGATTCTAATATACACAACTTAGATACACTTTGGGTTTTTGCAAAAGCGCAGGTAACTCTTTAAATATAAGTTTTTTGAAACAAAAACTTTCCCCCGCACATATTATATGATTAGAAATATAAGAATTGTGAGGAACAAACAAATGGGTAAGATTATTGATTTTTTCAAATGTAACAAATCGAAAGCGTCTGATGAAAAAGCGTATTTAAAGAAAATTGAAAATGGTCTTAAAGACGGCGAGTTTAAGATGCATCTTCAGTTTATTGTGGACAACAAGAACAAAAAGATTGCGTCGGCGGAAGCTTTGTCAAGATGGGAAAATGCTTCGGGTGAGATTGTCTCTCCTGGTGCCTATCACGGAGTTATGGAAAAGTCGGGTCTTATTGTCGAACTCGATTACTATATGTTCGAGAAGGCTTGTCAAAAACTTTCCAAGTGGAAAGAATCGGAGTTTGGCGACGTTACTATTTCTTGTAATTTTACAAGAATCACAATCTCTGAAAAGGATTTTGTTGAAAAAATTAAACAAATTTCGAGCAAGTATGATTTTGATAAATCGAAATTGCTAATTGAAATTACCGAAGATACAGCCGAAAAGAATTTGGGTCTTGCGAGAGAAAACGTTTTGAAAATAAAAGGACTCGGTTTCCGCATTGCGCTTGATGATATCGGTCGTGGTTATACTTCTTTGATGAGTTTGTGCGAATATCCAATCGACGTCGTAAAGATTGATAGAGAAGTTCTTCTTATGTCGAACGAAGAAAGAGGAAGACGTTTGTTTGAGGGTATTATCTCTTTGGCACATTATCTTGACTTGAAGGTTGTGTGCGAGGGTGTTGAGACCGAGGGTCAAAACAGTATGGTTAGCGAAACTGATTGCGACTATATCCAAGGTTGGTATTACTCTAAAGCGCTACCCGAAACAGCGGCTGAAGAAAAAGCCCAAGAATATATGGAGAAGTTTGTATGAGTTGTCTTTTTTCAAAAGATTTATATAGATACTACGGTGAGAGCGGAGAATCTTTTTCAAAAAGATTGCTTCGTCCTGTGGAGCTAAAATATATCGCCCTTTTTAGAAAGGCGAATAATTGTCGAATTCCGCTTTTGAAACTTTATTATACCGTTAGGTTAAAGTTGATGTCTTACAAAACCCATATACAAATTCCCGCGAGAACAAAAATAGGGGAAGGGTTTTATATAGGCCATAGCGGTAGAGTTATCATAAATCCTGAAGCCGAACTTGGAAAGAATATGAATTTGAGTACGGGTGTGGTTATAGGTTATGAAAACCGCGGCAAACGAAAGGGTGCGCCTAAATTTGACGGCAACTGTTGGATTGGCGCGAATTCGGTCATTGTCGGCAATGTTAAAATCGGTGAAGACGTTTTGATAGCGCCGCTTACCTTTGTCAATTTCGATGTTCCGCCGCATAGTGTTGTTATCGGCAACCCCGCAAAAATAATTGCAAAAGAAAACGCCACTCAAGATTATATTTGCAACAAAGTATAAAGAATTTTAAACAGGAGGTGATCAGGATGGCAAAAAAAGATAACCGAATTAAGTACAACGTAGTGTCGGGTGTGGTGTATCAGGTTGTCCTGATTGCTTTGAGTTTTATTCTTCCAAGACTTTATCTTGAAAATTTCGGGTCAGAGGTTAACGGCGTTCTTTCAACTATAAAACAAATTTTTGTTTATATGTTTTTGCTGGAGTCGGGAGTAGGACTCGCTACAACCCAAGCTCTTTATAAACCTGTTGCCGAAAAAAGTCATAATAAAGTCAGTTCGATTATATCGGCAACAAATAATTATTACAAAAAAATCGGTTTTATTTATTTGGCAATCTCTTTGATAATAGCTTCGGTGTATGCGTTTGTTATTCCTACAAACGTGAATTCGGGAGTTATTTTCGGTATCGTTGTTTTGACAGCGGTTCCTTCTTTGTTTGGCTATTTTTTACAAGCTAAATATAGAATACTTTTAGAGGTTGACGGTAGAAAGTACATAATAAACAACTCGGAAATAGTGTTACAAATTTTTTCAAACGTTGGTAAAATACTCGTTCTACTTTTGACCGACAGTTTGTTGCTTATCCAACTTGTGTATTGCATTTTGTCGATTATGCAGTTGGGATACGTTTATATTCACGCGAAGCGTCGATATAAGTGGCTCGATGTAAAAGCCGAGCCCGACCATGAAGCAATTTCGCAAAGAAAGTCGGTTTTGGTTCATCAAATTTCGAGTATGGTATTTAACAATACCGACGTTTTGTTGCTTTCATTCTTGTGCGACTTTAAGGTGGTTAGCGTTTATACAATTTACAACATCTTCTTCTCACAAATCCAAACCTTTATTACAAGTGTTATTTCGGGATTTAGCTTTGCGCTTGGTCAAATGTTCCATACCGACAGGGAGAAGTTTTTGAAGGTATATAACGTTTACGAAACTTTTTACATAATGGCAACTTTTATTATCTATACCTTGATGGCGGTGTTTTTATTGCCAATTATCCAAATCTATACCCAAGGTATAAACGATGCTGAGTATACAAACGTTTATTTGGTGATTCTTTTTGTAATAATGAATCTTTTGGCAAACGGTAAACTTCCTTCGAATCACGTGCTTGAATTTTCGGGTAAATTCCAAGAAACCCGTTCCCACGCTATTTGGGAAATGGTGATAAATATTGCCGTATCGGTTGTGGCAATATTGAAATATGGGATTTGCGGCGCGATTGTCGGAACGATTGTAGCGCTTTTGTATCGCGGCAGTATGATGATTTATTATTCCAACAAAAAGGTTTTGGAACGCGGAACTTTTAATACGTACAAGCTTTGGCTTGTGAACGGCGCTGTGTTTGGACTTATTATGGCGATATTCTTTGTAGATAGTTTCAGCGGTCTTGGTTTCTTTGAATTGGTGCTTAAAGGAATTATCCACAGTCTTTGGATTGTACCGCTTTATATCGTTGCCAACCTTGTTTTCTTTAGTGGCGCGTTTAAAAATTTGATTACACTTTGGAGGGAAAAGAAATGAGTATTCCAAAGGTGATTCACTATTGTTGGTTTGGGAAAGGCGAAATGCCCAAACTTGCAAAGAAATGTATAAAAAGTTGGAAAAAATATTGTCCCGATTATGAGATTGTTTGTTGGAACGAGGACAATTTCGATTTATCGCAAAACCGCTATATGAAAGAAGCCTACGATTCAGGCAAGTGGGCTTTTGTTAGCGACGTTGCGAGACTTAAAATAATATACGACAACGGCGGTATATATCTCGATACCGACGTTGAGATTATAAAACCGATTGACGACCTGCTTGAAAAGTCGGGCTTTATGGGTTTTGATGAAAAGGGAATTGTGGCGACGGGTCTTGGCTTTGGCGCCGAAAAAGGAAATAAGATAATAGGCGAATTTTTGAAAGACTATGAGGATATTCCTTTTGTTTTGGAAGACGGAAGTTTGGATTTGACCCCTTGTCCTGATAGAAATACCGCAACCCTCGAAAGACTTGGTATGGATACTGCCAACACGAATCAAACCTTTATGGATACGGTTTTTCTCCCTGACGAATATCTTTGCCCTATGGATTATTACACAGGCAAGAAAAATATTACAAAGAATACTTATTCAATACATCATTATTCTGCTTCGTGGACTTCTGACGTAACGAAAAGGACAACCCGAATCAAAAGAATTATCGGGCTTAAAATGTATAATAAACTTTATGGAAAATTTTTGCATAGGTTTAAATGGTTGGAGTGGTAATTTTGCCGGAAGAATTGTTTGGAAAATTAAAAAAGAATATTTTGCCACAATGGAAAGCTTGTTTTTGGTCGGCGATA
>JAZORM010000049.1:0-21270 GCA_045656585.1 Acutalibacteraceae bacterium | reverse complement strand
TTTGGCTACTATCGACGGCAATGCTGCTAAGAAACAACTTGATGAGAGCGGAAAACTTAGTCTTACCCTTTCAACAGGTGACATTGAACTCGAAGTGGAAGATTTGCTTATTGATGCGGCTCAAAAAGAAGGCTTCTTCACAGTAAGTGACAAGGGTGTTACAGTAGCTCTTGATACCGTTCTTACCGAAGAACTTATTGAAGAAGGTTTTGTTCGCGAACTTATAAGCAAGATTCAAACAATGCGTAAGGAAGCTGATTTCAACGTGACTGACCATATTGAAATCACTCTCACAGGTAGTGACGTTGTTTGTGATATTGCTACTCGCAAGACCGCTGACATTGCAGGTGACACATTGGCTGATTCCTTGACAGTTGGTGAAGTTTTAGGCTTTGCTAAAGAATGGGATATCAATGACCAAAAGGTTACAATCGGCGTTAAGAAGGTATAATAAAGGTAAAATCCCCGACAAAAGTCGGGGATTTTTTAAAGAATAAATAAGAAATAATAAATTCGGTGTGCCTTCGGCACGTATATAACTGTTATTCGTTTTTATTCAAATATATATTCGCGAAGTTTTTGGGCGTTGCCGTCGAAGAGGTATCCGTCGATACCAACTGCGATAGCGCCCTTTATATTTTTCTCGCTGTCGTCGATAAACATTGTTTCGGTTCGGTCGAGCGAATAGGTCGATAGAAGGTGTTCGAAAATATCGGCATTAGGCTTTGTATGACCTGCAACAGCTGAAAAAACGAGTCCGTCAAAAAGTGAGAAAAGTTCGTTTATTTCGGGAACGTTTTTATATCCGTTTGCAAATTCACGGCTGATATTCGAGAGAATAAAAAGTTTTCCGCCTTTTGCTTTGATTTCTTTAACCAAATCAACCATACCGTCGATAAATGGAAGATTGTGATACCAATTATCGAGCGCTTTACAAGCATTTTTGTAAAGATGCGCAGGAATTCTTTCGCGAAAAGCTTCCTTGACTTCTTCTTCGCTAATGTCTCCACGGTCGAGCTTGTCCCAATAAAGACGGTCGAAAATCACGTCTTGAACAAGTTTGCAGTCTTCGGGGTCTTGTATATATTTTCGGGTCATATATTCAGGCTCGAATTGTACTAAAACCCATCCGAAATCAAAAATAAAATTTTTATTCATTATTTTCTCCTTTCAAAACAGTTAAAAGAGATTGAATTTTTAAAAAATGGGGTTATAATAACTTTATAAGTCTTAGGAGTGATTAAATGCTGATAGATTTTCATACCCACGCTTTCCCCGAAAAAATCGCCGAAAAAGCGTTGGAAAAGCTTAGTTTTGTGTCGGGTGGTTTAATTCCTTATACAAACGGAACCTTTTCTGATTTAAAACGTCTTTTAGCGCAAAGCGGAATTGATAAAGCGGTGGTTTTAAATATTGCGACAAATGCCACACAGCAAAAGAACGTAAACGATTTTGCCGCTTTTATAAATGATAATGAAACCATTTTTAGTTTCGGTTCGGTTTTTCCCGATAGTCCCGATGCGCTTTATGAACTTGAGCGTATAAAAGATATGGGGCTTTTGGGCGTGAAACTTCACCCTGATTATCAAAGGTTTTTTGTCGATGACGAAAAAATGAAACCTATTTATAAAAAGATTGGACAGTTGGGACTTATAACCCTTTTTCATGCGGGTCAGGATTATGGTTTTCCGCCGCCTTATGGCGCGACACCCGAAAGAATGGAAAAAGCGCTTTCGTGGTTTGAGTCTCCCGTTGTAGCCGCTCACCTTGGCGGTAAGGGTTATGAGGAAGAGGTTTTGAAACGCCTTTGCAAAAAGGATATCTATTTCGATACCGCTTTTAGTTTTGGAACAATACCAAAACCTTATGTTCAAAAGATTATCGAGACCCACACTCCCGATAAAATCCTTTTTGGCACCGATACTCCGTGGCATAATGCCGAGATGGAGATGAGACTTGTTAAAAGTCTTGGTCTTTCAAAGGACGATTTTGATAAAATCACTTATAAAAATGCCGAAAAATTGCTCGGGATAGAGTAGGCTTATATTTTTAGTACCGAATAACCGTAAGGCGGAAGTTTAAGACTTGTGCCTTGCGGTTTTTCTCCTAATAGGCATTTGGCAGATTGGAATTCTTTTGGAATTTCAATCTCGGCGCCCTCGTGCCAACGGGTTACTGCAATTAGGACTTTTTCATTTTTGTTTTGGCGGATATATGCTATCTCGCCAAAGTTTGCGTGAACGGGTATAAATTCACCCGATGCAAAAACCGAGTTCTCGCGTCTGATTTTGCCTAGTTTTTTATAAAATGTTAATAGTGTTTTGTCTTCCTTGCCCCAAGGATAAGTTCCGCGACAGAAGGGATCGCCATAGCCTTGCATACCTGCTTCATCACCGTAATACAGCGAGGGAACACCGGGCAAAGAGTATTGAATAAGTGCGCCCACTTTCAAAAGTGAGGCAGCTTTTTTATATTCTTCTTTTGTAAGGGTTTGTTTAGATTGCCATTCGCGGTCGGTGTTGTCGGCGTGACCCTTACCTAGTCTTGTTAAAATTCTAGGTGTGTCGTGGGTGCCGATATGGTTCATTAGAAGTTTCACCGATTGTGGCGGATAGTTTTCCAAAATTTCAAGCACAATATCGATAAGTTCGCGCGAGTTTCCACCCTGCAAATAATTTATAATAGCATTTGCGAAGGGGTAGTTCATAACCGAGTCGAGTTGGTCGCCGCGCAAAAATTTACGGCGTTTCTCATAACTGATTTTATTTGTCGCGTCTTCCCAAACCTCACCCAAAAGATAGTTGTCCTTTGAGTCGGTTTTGATTGCTTTTCTGATATTGTCTAAAAATTGATCGGGCAACTCATCGGCAACGTCCAAACGGAAGCCTTTTACACCCTTATCGAGCCAATAACGGATAACACCCTTTTCGCCTGTGATAAATTCGGTGAAAGCAGGGTCGTTTTCGTTGACCTCGGGAAGCGAGGGGACACCCCACCAAGCCTCGTATCCAACCTTGCTATCGTTGAATGTGTACCAACTGCGATAGGGGGAATCGGCGTTTTCGAATGCGCCAACCGAGTTGTAGCGTTTTTTCTTGTTGAAATAAATGCTATCGTCGCCTGTGTGAGAGAATACACCGTCAAGAATAATATAAATCCCAAGTTTCTTGGCTTCTTTTACAAGATTCTCAAGGTCAGCCTTTGTCCCGAGTGAGGGGTCAACCTTCATATAGTCGGCTGTGTTATAACGGTGGTTTTGGTGAGCCTCAAAAATTGGGTTTAGATAGATACAACTAACCCCCAATGATTTCAAATAGGGGAGTTTTTCTTCAATACCCTTAAGGTCGCCGCCGTAATAGTCGTTGCAAAGGCATTTGAAATCGTCTTCTTGGGTATATTCAGGTTGCTTTTCCCAATCATCTACGATATAGCGGTCTTTTGGAATACGGGTTTTCTTCTTGCCTGAATTATAAAAACGGTCGGGGAAGATTTGATAGATAATACCGCCGTCGAGCCAATCGGGAGTCTCGAAATCTTTTTTGTAGACGGTAAGTTGCCAATCGTCTCCTTCGGGGCAAATAAACCCGAGTGAATGTTCACCTTTTTTGATAAGGTATTCGCCATAGTCGCCGCGATATTTGAAACTATACCAATAAAGACCCTCGGGAAGTTTTAATTCACACTCGAAATAGCGAGAATTTCCAACCTCTTCGCAAGGGGTCATTTCGATTTCGCCGAAATTTTGGTCATTGTCGTTTTTGAGCAACAAAAATACCGAACGAGCCGCGGTATCTTTGTGGAGTAGAACTCTTAGCCGAAGGCTTTCGCCCTCGGCTATAGCACCCTGCGGTGTTCGGTATAATGGATTTCTTGAATCAAAAGGATAGTTATTCATAATTACTTAATAGGCTCAGCGTTCCAAATGTCTCCTGCATAGTCAGCAATAGAACGGTCGGCTGAGAAAATACCTGATTTTGCAATATTTGTGAGCGACATCTTTTGCCATGTTTCGCGGTCGTTATAAAGAGCACTGGCTTTTGCTTGAGCGTTCTTATAATCAGCAAAGTCGGCAAGAGCCATATAGGTATCGTGATATCTAAAGGTGTTGTAAAGGTCATCGAATGATTGACCGCCAAAACCTGCGCCGATAAAGTCGAGCACACTGCGAATGGTTTCGTTGTTGTTGTAGTATTCGCTTGGGTTGTAGCCGTTCTTTTGGAGATGCAAAACTTCAGGAGTTTGCATACCGAAGATAATGATGTTATCATCGCCAACAGCCGAGTGAATTTCAACGTTTGCGCCGTCTTCGGTACCGATTGTGATAGCACCGTTCATCATAAGCTTCATATTACCTGTACCCGAAGCCTCGGTAGAAGCGAGTGAGATTTGTTCGCTAAGGTCAGCGGCAGGAATCATAAGTTCAGCCATTGTTACGCGGTAGTCTTCAAGGAAGACAATTTTGATTTTATCACGTGCGATGGGGTCGTTTTCGATAACTTGTGATAATTTGTAAATCATTTGGATAATTTGCTTTGCAAGTAAATATCCGGGAGCGGCTTTAGCGCCAAAGATATAGGTTTTTGGTGTAAAGTCTGCATTTGGATTGTTCTTTATAAAGAGGTAGTCGCTAATGATATTGAAAACGTTGAGGTGTTGACGTTTGTACTCGTGGAGTCTCTTGACCTGCATATCAAAGATAGAGTCAGGATTGAGTTTAACACCATTGTGTTTTTCGATGAATTTTGCGAAACGTTCTTTGTTGTGGCGCTTGATTTGTTCTAACTTTTTAAGAACAGCGGCATCATCCTTAAAGTCCATAAACTTTTCGAGTTCTGCGGCGTTGGTGATAAAGCCGTCGCCGATAGTCTCGCTCAAAAGTTTTGTAAGCTCAGGGTTTGCACAACAGAGCCAACGGCGATGAGCGATACCGTTTGTAACGTTCTTGAATTTGTCGGGAGTGAGTTTCGCATAATCTTTAAAGAGTTCGTCGGCAATGATTTCACTGTGAAGCTTTGAAACGCCGTTTACTGCGTGGCAGGTTGCAACACAAAGATTAGCCATACGAACAACACCGTTTGAAATAACCGAAAGTTTTTCAGCGAGTGCGAAGTCACCTGTTTTAGCAACAACTTCATCTCTGTAACGGCGGTCGATTTCTTTAATGATTTGGTGAACGCGGGGAATTCTTTCTTTTACAAGGCTTTCGCTCCAACATTCAAGCGCTTCGGGAAGGATTGTGTGATTGGTGTAAGCCACTGTGCCCTTGACGATACTCCAAGCCTTTTCCCAACTGTAACCACATTCGTCCAAAAGGAAACGCATAAGTTCGGGGATTGCGAGTGTTGGATGGGTATCGTTGATATGGATAGCCACTTTTTCGGGAAGATTGTCGAGTGTCTTATAATGACGTAAGTGGCGGTTGAGAATATCTTGAATAGAAGCCGATACCAAGAAGTATTGTTGACGAAGACGTAATGATTTACCTTCGTAGTGGTTGTCGGCAGGGTAGAGAATTTTTGAAATGTTTTCTGCCATAGCGCGTTGTTCAATAGCGCGAACGTATTCACCTTGGTTAAATGCTGACATATCGAATTCTTCACATTCAGCGCTCCAAAGACGGAGAGTGTTTACGGTTTTGCCGTCTTTACCTGCAACGCAAAGGTCGTAGGGCATAGCGCGAACGGTTTGGTAGTTTTTGTGTTCAACGTGGTGAATACCGTCAGCCCACCAATCGTTGATTTCACCGTCAAAGTTTACATTAACTGCGCTTTCGGGTTTGGGTTGAAGCCAAACGCCACCGCCGGGAAGCCAAAAATCAGGCATTTCAGTTTGCCAACCTTCAACGAGCTTTTGACGGAAGATACCGAGCTCGTAGCGGATACAGTAACCCATAGAAGAGTAACCGCCGCTTGAGAGGGCTTCCAAGAAACAAGCCGCAAGACGACCAAGACCGCCGTTGCCAAGACCTGCGTCGGGCTCGAAATCGTAAAGGTTGTCGAGCTTTACGCCAAACTTTTTAAGAGCCTTTGCCATTGTGTCGGTAAGGTCCATATTGTAAAGGTTGGTTTTAAGACTGCGACCCATAAGGAATTCCATACTCATATAGTATACGGTTTTTGCTTCCTTTTCGTTGCGTTCTTTTTTAAATGCTGCGCGGCGCTCGTTCATAAGGTCTAAAAGCGCCAAAACACAGGCGTTATAATAAAGTTTATCAGAAGCTTGTTCGGGTAGTACGCCGAGGTTATGAGAAAGCTTCTTTTCAATAAGTGCTGAAAGACTAGCCGGAGTAATCTTTGCCATATTTACATCTCCCTGTATATTAATATATTATATAATACATTATTTACAGAAAAATTTCAAGTATTTAGTATGGTCAAAATATGTGAAATTTTTGTGCAATTTTCACAAAAAAATATTTATTAACAACAAATGGTGGATAATTTTAAGTAAAATGTTATAATTTTTAGGCATTTTGACAATATAGTACAAATCAATTACGGCTACAAGCCTTCCTTTTTGAAGGAGCTTATGATATGAAAGTTGCGTGGAAAAAATAGCAGATATAGCGGCTTTGGATACTGCTAACCACACTCTAGGGTATGGTTGGATTGAATTTTAAAAAAATTGCCAAAAAAGTGAAAAAATACTTGCTTTTTTGAGGCTCTTGTGGTAGAATATATGAGCATTTGATTTCACCCGAACCTTTACGGGTGTCTTCTTGCCGAAAAATCGACATTGAAGCAGATGGTCCTCTGGTTTTAAACGCATGAACATCTGGTAAAAAATTAAGGAGGAAAAACCATGGACGTAATTAAGGAATTAACTGCTGAACAACTTAAGAAAGATGTTCCCGAAATTTTAATCGGTAGCACCGTTAAAGTTCACGTTCGCATCAAGGAAGGCGAAAAAGAAAGAATTCAGGTTTTCGAAGGTACTGTAATCGCTAAGAACAACAGTGGCATCGCTGAAACATTTACTGTTCGTCGTGTATCTTATGGTGTAGGCGTTGAACGTGTATTCCCTGTACATTCACCTTCAGTTGCTAAGGTTGAACTCGTACGTAAGGGTCAAGTTCGCAGAGCAAAACTTTACTATCTCCGTGATAGAGTTGGTAAGGCTGCAAAGGTTAAAGAAAAGATTTAATCTTAAAGGGGGACAGGTTGGAAAACTTGTCCCCTTGAATTTTTTTGAAATGAGTTGGAGAAGAAAATGAACAACGACAACTTTGAAAATATAAAACAATCAGAGAAGTCGTCGAGCGGGAAAAAAGAATTTTTCGAGTGGCTTGACGTTGTCTCGGTAGCGCTTATAACGGTTATTATTCTTTTTGGTTTTGTTTTTAGAATTGCCACAATTTCGGGCACTTCAATGCTTGACACCTTGCACCATAACGAAAAGGTTATTATAACCAATCTTTTTTATGAACCAAAACAGGGCGATATCGTTGTTATTTCGCGAAACACTTTTAACTCAACCGAAGATATAAACGAGAGCGAAGGTCCTATAATAAAGCGTGTTATCGCAACTGAAAATCAAACTGTTGATATAGATTTTGAACAGGGTATTGTTTACGTTGACGGTGAGGCTTTGCAAGAGGATTATACAAGTACGCCTACCACCTCTAAAAGTAGTGTGGATTTTCCCGTGACGGTTCCCGAAGGTCATATTTTTGTACTTGGCGATAATCGCGCGGTATCGCTTGATAGCCGTTCGGCTAATATAGGAAATAACGGTATGATTGATAAACGTTATGTTTTGGGTCACGCGGTTTATAGAATTCTTCCTTTTGAACTAATGGGAAGTTTGACCGATAAATAACTTGAAATGGAAGAAATAAATGGATAACAAACAAAATATACAATGGTTTCCGGGGCATATGGCCAAAACTAAGCGTAAAATTAAGGAGATTTTGCCCCTTATAGACGCTGTGGCGGAAGTTGTGGATGCGAGAATTCCTCAAAGCAGCCGAAACCCCGATTTGAAAGAGATTATTGAAAATAAACCACATATAATTTTGCTAAATAAGTGTGATATGGCGGATAACCGTATCACAAAAGAGTGGATAGAATATTATAAGAAAAACGGTATAACTGCAATCGCGCTCGACTGTAAGAGCGGAAAGGGTATAAACCAGTTTAAAGATACAGTGAAATCTGCATTATCCTATAAACTCGAGGCTTATGCCGAAAAGGGAATGGTTGGAAAACCGCTTCGTGTTATGGTTGTTGGTATTCCAAACGTCGGTAAATCTTCGTTTATAAATAAGATTGCGGGAAAAACAAAAGCAAAGGCTGAAAACCGCCCCGGTGTTACCCGTGGAAATCAATGGTTTACAATCGATAAGCAACTTGAACTTCTTGACACTCCGGGTGTTTTATGGCCTAAGTTCGATGACCAAACCGTAGGTGAGAGACTTGCCTTTACGGGAGCGGTTAAGGACAATATTTTGGACACCGAGCTTTTGGCGGTGAGATTGCTTGAAATAATGAGCGAAATATATCCTGAGCGCTTAACCGACCGCTTTGGAGAGCTTGATTTTTCGCTTGACCCATATGATTTACTTTGTCTTATAGGCAAAAAACGAGGCATGGTGATAAGAGGCGGCGAAACAGATACCGAAAGAGCGGCGAATATGCTTTTGGAAGAATATAGAAACCAAAAACTTGGTAATATTTCGTTGGAAAGGGTAGAAAAAGATGCCTGATTACAGTTTTGAACAAGCGGCAAAAACAAGTGGTTTTGAATATATTTGCGGTGTTGATGAGGCGGGTCGCGGCCCGTTGGCAGGTCCTGTTTGCGCGGCGGCGGTAATATTGCCGGAGGGTCTTGAAATAGAGGGTCTTAACGATTCTAAAAAAATAAGCGAAAAGAAACGAGAAGCTCTTTATGACGTTATAATTGAAAAGGCAATCGATTATCATATTGCTTTTGCCAGTGTTGAAGAAATTGAAGAACACAATATTCTAAATGCTACTTATTTTGCTATGAATAGAGCAATTGATGGTCTGAAAAAAGTCGATTTTGCTCTCATAGACGGCAATAGAATACCAAAAGATATCAAGGTTCAATGTGCTACAATTGTCAAGGGCGACTCAAAGTCTATGTCTATTGCGGCGGCTTCAATTTTGGCAAAGGTGACGAGAGACCGTTTGCTTTTGGAATATGATCAAAAATATCCGCTTTATGAATTTAAAAAGCATAAAGGTTACGGCACAAAGCTCCATACCGACCTTATAAAACAACATGGACCTTGTGAAATTCACCGTTTATCATTCCTTAAGAATATTTTGGGTGGTAAATAATGAATATAGGAAAAACAGGCGCTGAGGGTGAAAAACGAGTTGCAAATTTTTTGCGAAAGCAAGGTTTTCAAATTGTAAAGCGCAATTTTCAGTCTAAATACGGTGAAATTGATATAATTGCCGAAAATGAAGAGTACATACTTTTTGTAGAGGTTAAAACCCGAAAGGAAAACAGTTTGGTTTCGGGGATAGAGGCGGTTGACGCCTTTAAGCAAAGGCGAATAACCCTTACAGCCAATGATTATATTGTTAAAACCGAATGTGAAAAACAACCACGTTTTGATATTGCCGAAGTGACGGTTTCAAAAAAGGAAAACGGCGGTATGGGATATAAACTTCGTTATGTCAAAAGTGCTTGGTAAAATTGTTTGACAAAAAGGTGTTTCGGTATTAAAATATAAGCGATGATGTAATGATGGATTGGAAGGAAAAATAGTATGAATTATATTAGTACAAGAGATAAGTCTATAAAAGTTACTGCTGCCAAGGCGATTTCTCAGGGTATTTCGGTTGAGGGCGGACTTTTTGTGCCCGATACTTTCCCTAAGTTTGACGAGAAAGATTTTGCAGAAATCGCAAAACTAGACTATGTTGGCAGAGCTAAGTATATTTTGAGCAGTTTTCTTAACGATTTTTCAGAAGAAGAAATTGATTACTGTGTAAATGGTGCTTACAAGGGAAGTTTTGATGAAGACCGTCCTGCGCCGATTTCGCTTATCGGTAAAAATGCAAATGTGCTTGAGTTGTGGCATGGACCAACTTGTGCATTTAAAGACTTGGCGCTTCAACTTTTGCCATATCTTTTGACCACTTCGGCTAAAAAGGTTTCGGACGGTAAAAAGATTGTTATCTTGGTTGCAACTTCAGGCGATACAGGAAAAGCCGCTTTGGAAGGTTTTTGCGATGTTCCTAATACCGAAATTTTGGTATTCTATCCAAGTGACGGCGTAAGCCCAATGCAAAAACTTCAAATGGATTCTCAAAAGGGTGAAAATGTTCACGTTTGCGCTATTAAGGGCAATTTTGACGATGCTCAGTCAGGCGTTAAAAAGATTTTCACAGATAATAGCGTTAAAGAAAAACTTGAAGAAAATAATATGCAATTCTCTTCGGCTAACTCTATTAACTGGGGTAGATTGGCTCCTCAAATCGTTTACTACGTTTCGGCTTATTGCGATATGCTCGCGCGTGGCGAAGATTTGAAAGACGGCTTCAACGTTGTTGTTCCTACAGGTAACTTTGGTAATATTTTGGCGGCTTATTATGCTAAGAAAATGGGCGTTCCGGTTAATAAACTAATTTGTGCGTCAAATGCTAATAACGTACTCACCGATTTTATCAATACCGGTAAATACGACCGTAACCGTTCTTTCTTTACAACAATTTCTCCGTCAATGGATATCCTCATTTCTTCAAACCTCGAAAGAATGCTTTTCGAACTTTCGGGCAATGATGATAAGGCAGTAGCTAAAATGCAAGGCGATTTGGCTGAGAGCGGAACATTTACCGTAAGTGCTGAAGTAAAAGAAAAAATGGGAGAACTTTTCTTTGGCGGTTGCTGTGATGATGAAGCAACCCTCGAAACCATTAAAGAATTGTTCCAAGAGTATGGTTATCTTTGCGATACACATACTGCGGTTGCTATGAATGTTTATAAGCAATATGTAAAAACTACAGGTGACGACCGTGCAACAGTTATCGCTTCAACCGCTTCTCCTTATAAGTTTGCAAATAGCGTTTTGGAAGCAGTAAGCGATAAGAAAGCTGACGGCGAGTTTGAGGTTGTACGCCTTTTGGCTGAAGAAACCAAAACTCAAATTCCTGCACCATTATTGGCGCTCGAAAATGCAGATGTGCGTTTTAAAGAACTTCGCGAAAAAGACGATATGTTAGCGGCGGTTTATGACGCGCTTGGAATATAAACATTAAAGATTTTATGTAGGGGCTGATGCTCAATCAGCCCGCTTTGTAAATTTCACGGGACGATGTTAGCATCGTCCCCTACGTTGTTTTAGTGATTTTATCGTGATTTGAATGTGTCGCAACAGGTGTCTTTTACGGTTGTTGCGCTGCTGTTACCAACCTGAATTTTACCTGCTGAACAGGTATCGTTTTCGGCGTGGTGTACACAGTTTTTAACGTTGCAAGAAATACAATAATTGGTTTCACATTTACAATCTGACAAAATAATCATCCTTTCTGACCTTTGGGTCGAATATAGTTTGTGTAAAGTTTTAAAAATTATGTAAAGGGGGAGGAAAATGAGCATTTTTGCCATTTCGGATTTGCATTTATCTTTTGGCACCGATAAACCGATGGATATTTTTCGCGGTTGGGATAATCATACCGACCGAATTTTCGCTAATTGGAACCGACTTGTAAGGCCTAGTGATACCGTTATTCTCCCCGGAGATTTTTCTTGGGCGCTAAAGCTTGAGGATACAAAAGCTGATTTCGAATTTTTGAAGAAACTTAACGGTAAAAAAATCATTTTAAAAGGCAACCACGATTTATGGTGGTCGACCGTTAAAAAGCTTCGCGAATTTTTCTTGGATAACGAGATTGACGACGTTGAGGTTTTGTTTAACAATACCGTTGTTGCTGAAGGGTATGCAATAGCCGGAACTCGCGGTTGGTTTTACGATGCGGCGGCAGAGGATAAAATTATAGCAAGAGAAGTTGGAAGGCTAGAAAAATCGCTTTCGGAAGCTGAGCAAACAGGACTGCCGATTTTACTGTTTTTGCATTATCCTCCCGTTTACGGAAACGAGGTTTGCCGAGAGATTTTCGACGTAATAAAAAAACATAATATTAAGACTGTTTACCACGGGCACATTCACGGTAGTGGCTTTAATAACGCCGTAAAAGAGTTTGAAGGTGTTGAATTTAGGCTTATTTCTTGTGATCGTATAGATTTTACGCCCCTTTTTATAACGGAATAGCTTGGGCGAAACAAGATTGTTTCGCCACAAAATCTTTGATTTTGCGACAAATTTTTCACAAAAATTTGTCTTTTTCCGTTGCAATGAGTGTCGTGCAAAATTAAATATTAAAATTTAATTTTGCTAAAGCCGCTTAAAAAGTGGCTTGCCGAAACGCACAAAGGCGTTTCGCCTAACTACAATCATTATAGCGTAAGTGACAAATTTTAAAAATTTTCAAAAAATAGTGGAAAAAATTGTTTTAGTATGTTATAATGTTATGAAATGATAAAATAGCATTTTATGCGGAGGTATAAAAATGAGTTTAAAAGAAACAAAAAAAATTGGCGCTAACAGATACGAGCTTGAAATCGTAATCGATGCCGAAAAATTTGGCGAAGCTATTAAAGAAGCTTACAATCAACAAAAGGATAAAATCAACATCCCCGGCTTTAGAAAGGGTAAAGCTCCTTATGCTATGGTTATGAAGATGTACGGTGAAGAAGCTTTCTTCGAAGAAGCTCTCAACATCCTCTATCCTGATGCTGTAGATGGCGCAATCAAAGAAGCAGGTCTTAACGTAATCAACGACAAGATGGATTTCGAAATGGTTTCTATCTCTGTAGCAGAAGGCGTAGACTTCAAGGTTGCAGTTACAACCTATCCTGAAATCGAAATCGGCGAATATAAAGGCCTCAAGGCTGAAAAGGTAATCGCAAAGGTTGAAGACAGCGAAATCGACGCTCAAGTTAAGGCTATGGCTGAACGTAATTCACGTATGGTTTCTGTTGAAGACCGTGCTGCTCAAATGGGCGACAGCGTTGTTATCGACTTTGAAGGTTTCAAAGATGGCGTTGCTTTCGACGGCGGCAAGGCTGAAGGCCATACTCTTGAACTCGGTTCAGGTGCTTTCATCCCCGGTTTTGAAGAACAAATCGTTGGCAAGAACATCGGCGAAGAATTTGATATCGACGTAACTTTCCCTGAAGAATACGGCGCAGAAGACCTCGCAGGTAAGGCTGTTGTATTCAAGATTAAGCTCCACGAAATCAAGTTCCGCGAACTTCCTGAAATCGACGATGAATTTGCAAAAGACGTTAGCGAATTTGACACACTCGAAGCTTTGAAAGCTGACCTTAAAGAAAAGGCTCTCGCTCAAAAGGCTAAGATTGCTGATGAAGAAGCTGAAAATGACCTCGTACAACAAATCGTTGATAGCATTAAGGGCGAAATCCCTGAAGCAATGTTCGAAAGCCGTCTTAACCAAAGCGTTGAAGAATTTGGCTATCGTTTACAAATGCAAGGTTTAGACCTTCAAACATATCTCAAGTATTCAAATACTTCTATGGAAGATTTCAAGGCTACCTTCCGTCCACAAGCTGAAGGTCAAGTTAAGTTCCGTTTAGCTCTTGAAAAGATTGTAGAACTCGAAAAGATTGAAGCTACTGAAGAAGACCTCAACGCTCGTTTCGAAGAAATGGCTAAGCAATACAACATGGAAGTTGAAGCAGTTAAGAAGGCTATCCCTGCTGAAGAATTAGCTAAAGACGTTGCAGTTGGTAAGGCTATCGACTTTATCAAAGAAAATGCAGTTATCACCGAAGTAGAAGCAAAGACTGAAAAGAAAGCTCCTGCTAAAAAGGCTTCAACTGCTAAGAAGACCGCTTCTACAACAAAAAAGACAACTTCTACTGCAAAGAAAACTACAACAAAAAAGACAACTACTAAAAAAGTAGAAAAGACAGAAGAATAATTGATTATAATTTTCTCGATTAGTTAATAATACGGTATATGGGTGCCGGCACTAACGGTGCCGACACCTTTTATATTATTTTCATCTGAAAGCCTCCCAAGTCTTTAGGGAGGGGGACCAACCGCAAGGTTGGTGGAGGGATTTTTATTGGCGAAGTATTGTTTAAAAGACAATCCCCCACTGCTGACGCGGAGCCCCCTTTACACAAAGGTGCCTTTTTCTTGAAGGTTTGTGTAAGGCTTTAAAAATATTTTCAAGGAGATTTATTATGAGTTTAGTACCTTACGTATTAGAACAAACAAGTCGCGGAGAACGTTCATATGATATTTTCTCTCGCTTACTTAACGACCGTATAATTATGCTCAACGAAGAGGTTAATAACACAACCGCGAGCATCGTTATCGCTCAAATGCTTTATCTTGAAGGTCAAGACCCTGATAAAGATATCAATTTCTACATCAACAGCCCCGGTGGTTCAGTAACCGCAGGTATGGCTATTTACGATACAATGCAATACATCAAGTGCGACGTTAGCACAATTTGTATGGGTATGGCGGCAAGTATGGGTGCGTTCCTTTTGTCCGCAGGTACAAAGGGCAAGAGATATGCTCTCCCGAACAGTGAAATCATGATTCACCAACCACTTGGTGGCACCCAAGGTCAAGCAACCGAAATTTTGATTCACGCTAAGCACATTGAAAAAACCCGTGAGAATTTGAACAAGATTTTGGCTGAAAATACAGGCAAATCTTTGGAAGAAATCGCTCGTGATACCGAACGCGACAACTTTATGAGCGCCTTTGAAGCTCAAGAATACGGTCTTATTGATAAAGTAATTACAAAGAGGTAAAATAATGCCTAAAAATAACGAAATGGAAATTTGTTGTTCCTTTTGTGGCAAGAGTCAGGACGAAGTAACCCGCCTTGTAGAAGGTCCAGGAGTTTATATTTGCGATAGATGTATCGAATTTTGCAGCACCTTGCTTTTCGATGACGAAGCCCCGAAAAGAAACAAAAAGAAAAGCCCTGAAAAAGAATTCGTTCTTCCAAAGCCGCAAGAAATCAAAGAAAAACTCGACCAATACGTTATTGGTCAAGACCAAGCAAAGAAAACTCTTGCTGTTGCGGTTTATAACCATTATAAGCGAATTTTCAAAAATGTTAACGGCGACGTTGAACTTGGAAAGAGCAACGTTTTGATGCTTGGTCCTACAGGTGTTGGTAAAACCTTGTTGGCGCAAACCTTGGCAAAGGTTTTGGACGTTCCGATTGCGCTTACCGATGCTACAACCCTCACCGAAGCGGGTTACGTTGGCGAAGACGTTGAAAATATCCTTTTGCGCCTTATCCAAGCGGCTGATTACGATATCGAAAAAGCGCAACGCGGTATTATTTATATCGACGAGATTGATAAAATCGCCCGCAAGAGTGAAAACGCGTCGATTACCCGTGACGTTAGTGGTGAAGGTGTACAACAAGCGCTTTTGAAAATTTTAGAGGGAACTGTTGCGAACGTTCCGCCCCAAGGCGGCAGAAAGCATCCCCAACAAGAGTTTATCCAAATCGACACTTCCAATATTTTGTTTATATGCGCAGGTGCGTTTGACGGAATAGAAAAGGTTATCGAGCGCCGTATGGGTGGCAGTAGCTTGGGCTTTGGCGCCGACGTTAAGTCGCCAAAGAGTAAAGAAAGCGAAGCTTTGAGCCAAAAAGCGACCCACCAAGACCTTGTGAAGTTTGGCATAATCCCTGAGCTTGTGGGAAGAATGCCGGTTATCACCGCTCTAAATGGTATGGATAAAGAAACTTTGGTTCGAATTATGTTGGAACCTAAGAATTCAATCGTGAAACAGTATGAAACCCTGTTTTCTCTTGATGGTGTTGAATTGAAGTTTGATAAAAAGGCGCTTGAACAAATTGCCGAGCTCACAATCGAGCGCAAAACGGGTGCCCGCGGTCTTCGTTCAATAATCGAAGGCATTTTGCAACCCTTGATGTTTGAAACACCTTCGGATAATACCATTAAAAAAATCACAATCACCGCTAAAACCGTCGAAGGCGGCGAAGCCAAGATTGAGAGATAAAATAATAATTGTAGGGAACGCCCTGAGTGTCGTTCCGTAAATAAATCAATAAAACCCAAGACATTATGTGTCTTGGGTTTTGTGCGTTAATAGCCATTTTTTAGGGTTTTGGTCAATGTATTCTCACGCCTCATTGTAATCATCCTGATTACGAATTATATGGTCGTAATAAGATTTTTGCCATAATTTGTTTTTAAAAGGACGAAAATTATTTGTTTTTACGTTTTTTATGTAATCGTTTGTGGTCATCGTTTTAAAAAATTGCATTACGGTTTGTAGGGAATGACCCGTGTGTCGTTCCGTAAACTTTCGTATACGCGTTATTTCTTGCGTTATTTTGTCGTAAAAAGAATTTAGCATATTAAAGTGGAAAAGTTTTTGCTTATTTTTTATACATATTGCACAAAAAGAGCTGTATATGATAAAATAATCTTGACAAATATTTGAAAAAGAGGTAAACTGATAATGGTAATTTGCCTAACTATCCTGTTGTGAAAATTAGGCTGCTAATAAAAAACAAAATGAAAGGAAGATTTTATGAAAAACAAAATCTACAAACTGATGAGCGTAGTTCTCGCGTTGGCAATGATTTTATCAACATGCATCAGCGCAATGACTACAGTATCAGCCTCGACTGCGGTAGTACCTACTATGACTCAAGGTACTATTGACGCCGGTCAAAGCGGCGCAGTCAATACTACGGTTAAAACCCGTATTCACACACAAGATTTACTTGCTGTGGCCGATTATGAAACATTAACAGTCGGCTCGGGCTACAAGGCTTGGTTCCATTATTACGATTCCCAGGGAACTTGGCTCTCAAGTTGTGGTACTTGGATGGAGGCTAAGACATACGACGTAGCCACAATGAAAGATCTACCAAAGGCTGCAACACATTTTAAGGTTGTTGTTGGTCCTACAGGTAGTGAGGAGCTTAGTCCTTCTACTTTGCCGGCTGATGGTTTTACATTAACCTTAGCGGAAACTCCTGAAGTAAAAGAAGATACCATTGTTGACGGCAAATTGTATCCTGTGATGGCTTCTGGTACAGTTAATGGTGCGAACTTATCCGCTTCTAACTCAATAGGCACACATGCAACTCGCCTTTACACAGTTAATACATATAATGTGGCAGACTATGTATCTATTGTAATTCCTACAGGCGCTCGTGCTTACGTGCAATGTTACAAAGCTGACGGCACATATATAGGTGGAGCAAATGGAAGCTCTTGGATGTCTGCAGGCTCATATGTTTTAAGTACTAAAGTGGCTGCAGGTACTGAAGTTTTCAAGGTAACTTATAGTGAAGCAACCGGTCCGGACACTTCTGTGCCTTCTACCGACGGCTTCTATTTCACATTACCCAAAGAAGAAGACCCATTTGTTGAATACCAAGGTGTTAAATTTATTTCCCGTGGTATAACAGGTCAAGACGGAAAGAACACAACTGACATCAGAAGCAATAGAATCGCTTCGGCTGATTTTATTGCGTTGGCTGATTATGGCAGTATTTCTATTGGCGAAGGTTATGTTTTAGGTGTTGCATACTATAATTCAAATGCAGCTGATTTCTCCGGTTACACCGGTACAAAAGCTAGCGTAAACGGTCCTGCTAAATACGCCTTTACAGATGCTCCTGCAGGCGCTACATACTTCAGAATTGAAGTTAAGGCAGCAGATGATGCTGATACCGATTTTAACAAGCTCGCAGACTATGGTTTGGCATTAAACGAACCTGAATCACCCGAAGTTCCTGAGGTTAAGGAAGTTACATACTATATCAGCCCATCTGATGCAACAGAGTTGCCAGGTGACGATACTAATGGTACAGGTAAAGCTGACGCACCTTTTGCGACTGTAAAACGTGCGCTTGAACAAGCTGCAACCGACGGATTTGACGCAGTTGGTAAAACCGTTGTTATTCACGTTTTGGCAGGTAGTACTACTGTAAATATGTGGACAACAAGCACAAGCGGTAATGACACCATTAAATTTGACTGTGATCTCGTATTAAAAGCTGATACAGCTAAGACACGAGTTCCTTCGACTAAGGGTTACTACTTGCAAGATTCTGACGGTGGATTTTTGGGTAAAGGCTCTTTGACTTTGCAAAACGTTGATATTCAACCGCTTATTATTTATGGTGAATTGCGTTTGAATAACAAAGACCTTTACATAGATGCAGGTTCTAACGTTTATTTTAACGGCGGTGCATTCCATATCGGAACCAACGCTAATCAGGGTAACCAAAATGCAGCAGACGTTCAAAACGTTACTATTAAAAAAGCATCTGGTAATGATATTAAAATAGGTTCTGCTACATATACAGGTGTTTATAAGAATAGATTTAATATCGTTGTTGATGCTGCCGGCGCTAGCCAAAAGTTCTCTTTTGGTACCGGACGTACCGATGCCGGAGCTCTTTATACTCAATACGAAAATTTAATCAACTTTGATATTAAGAACGCTTCTACAATTACATTTGCAAAAGCCGTAGCAACAAATCCGCTTTACTTTAAGGAAAATGCTGCAATTCAAATCATCAATTCTGCAGGTGCTACCTTAACTGGTCTTGATAGTATTGTAAATACTGTTACTACCAAGGATGAGGAAACAGGTGAATCCACAACTACTGAAGAATCTGTAACCAAGTATATCATTAACAACAAATCAGGTAATGCTAACCTTCTCAAATTTACCGATACTGCAGGTAAATACGCTGTTGATACAAACAGATACAACGTAACTGCTACACCTGTTGCAGGTGGCGAGGCTATCGCAGCAAAAGACGGTTTCTTGCAAGTTGCTGCCGGTGAATATAACGTAACCGCTACAAAGAATCCTGAAACTGTTACATACTATGTAAGTGCAGCAGGTTCTGATAGCGCAGAAGGCACAAAAGAAGCACCATTCCTTACAGTTGCAGCTGCCATAAAGGCTGCAAAAGCATATGGTTGTATCGATGTTGATACTGTTATTGTTAAAGTAATGGGCACTAAAGAAGTTGTGTGGGAAAAAGCCGATACATACTCATTCTCTTTGAAAGTGCAATCGGATGAAACACAAGCTGCTAAAGCAACTGTTAGCGCAAAATACTGGGATGCTCAAAAAAGCAAGTATTATGTACAACCAATGACCGGCACAGTTGATTTTGATAATATCGCAATCACAAGTTCAACAACATCAGATCCCACATTTGTTGCAGCCGGACATGAAATAACCATGAGTGACAGTGTTTCAACAAGCTCTCAAGTGAGTCTTGCTGCTACAAGTGCAACTTTTACAAATAAACTTGATTTTGTATTCAATAATGCAATTGGTGGTATTCATTTAGGTCATTATAATTCAAATGGTGTCACCTATAAAGATGACCTAAACGTTATTGTTGATAATGCTAAAGCGAATCCAAAATTCAGCTTTATGGCTTATTATGGTAGAGCACTTAATTTCGAAAAGAATCTTAATATTGTTATCAAAAATGCTGCTTCCGTAGGTTTTGAAACTACAACTAAGGTTGTAGAAGAAGGTAGTGGTGCTTATAATAACGGTCAAAGAAGCGGCGCTGCTACTGTTGCCGGTGCGGCACAGCTTATTGTACCTGCAAATGCAACAATTAGTGACACAAGCATAGCTAACTTCAAGAGCTTAACCGAAAATTACTATATTATTAAAACTTGCAAAGAATTGGCAGGATTGGTTGAATTAACCGAAACTGTTGGCGTTTATAAAATCAATTACACAGGCGATTCAAAATACTGGGTAGAAGTTATTGACAGCAAAGGAAATATCACAAAGCCTGTTGACGGTATGATTACTCTTGAACCCGGCGAATATACAGTTAAACTTGCTAAGAACCCTGAAACTGCATCTTACGACGTTGACGGTACAACCTACGCTACATTGGCAGATGCAATAGCTGCTGCTAATGCTGATAATTATATCGCAGGCGATACAATCACCTTTAACCTCAAGGGTGAAGAAATTGCAGTAGGCACTCTCCCTGTATACACCTTTGATGCTATCTTTGTTGGTGAAACAATTGATGCTGGTGAAGGTGCAACCAAGCCTACAAGACTTAACACTGACGGAATTCAAAAAATCGCTAACAATGAGGGCGCTACCACAACATTTAGAAATGTTGAAATTTATAAATCCGAGCAATGGAAAACAATGGGATTGTGCGGTGCAAACGCTGTATTTGAAGAAACTGTTAAGTTTACAACAGAATTTGGTACTTCTGTTGAATACGGTTACGGTAATGATGACGGTGCGGCTCATACCGTAAATGGACAAAAGGTAGTATTTAATTGTAAGGCTCCTACTCACATTTCACTCTCTGCAGCAATCTGGTCAAAGAGAACCTATACTGCTGACGTTGTTCTTGAACTCAATGGCGCGGGTTCTACTCCTGTTATCAATTTGAATGCTTCATATTTGGATGAAGGTGAAACAGGCCGCACTACAACCTACGAAAACATTATTATTAAACTTAATAATGGCGCTAAGATTTCTTCATTCGGACAATTTACAAATGCAACAATCAATGGTGGTTTGACAATAATCAACAACACCAAGAACGCATTTACCAATGAAGTTGAGGGCTTTGCAGACATCGCAGCTGACAAGTGGGTTCTCAATAACGCATTTGGTACTGAAGTTCTTAAAGAAACAGAATACCTCGGCTACTTCGAAATTACTGCCGACCCTGCAACAACAGTTGTTACAGCATTTGATGAAGCAGGTGAGGAATATCCCCCAGAAGACGGTTACATCGTTGTCGAAGAACCCGGCTTCTATACAATCGACGTTACATGCGTAAATTGTAATTTGACAGATGCTACTTGTGACGCTCCTGCAATATGTAAGGTTTGCGGTAAGACACAAGGCGAAGCTCTCGGTCATAAATTTGACGAATACGTATACAACAACGATGCGACCTGTACTGCAAACGGTACTAAAACCGCTCAATGTATCCGTTTCGACGTTTGTGGTAAAACTGAAACACTCGAAGTTACTGATTCTAAGTTAGACCATACATACGAAAACTATGTATCTAACAACGATGCTACTTGTACTGCAAACGGTACTGAAACAGGTACTTGCGTATGCGGCTTAACCGATACACGTGAAGACGCTGATTCTAAGTTAGACCATACATATGAAAACTATGTATCTAACAACGATGCTACTTGTACTGCAAACGGTACTGA
>JAZORM010000048.1:0-4341 GCA_045656585.1 Acutalibacteraceae bacterium | reverse complement strand
AACCCTTATCGTTTCGGTGTATTTTATGACATCGAAAAAACATGGCGGAATTGGTTTCAAGGGCGCGGTCCAAAAGGTAAGGCTACCTTATTATATATTGGTGCCCGTTACGGGTATTATCGCGAATATCCCTTGCGTGTTCAATCCTTACTGTATGGCTAATATGGATTTAACACAGTTTATGATTTTTACAAAAGCCACTGAGAGTATAGTTCTTTTCTATATTTCGAGGTTTATCTTTAAAGAAAAATCAACCCCGACCGAAATAGTGTCGCTTATTCTTTCGACCTTTGCGGGAATTGTTACAGTCTTTTAATAAAACGAAAACGCTTGGAGTAAAGCTCCGAGCGTTTTTTTATGCTTATATATTTTTGAAAATGCAAGTGAAATTTGTCGAAATAAAAAATATTTTTATAGTGTAACGGCGGTATATAAAGGCAATAATGTTTATGAATGGAGTTGGCTTTATGTATAACAAGGTTTCGATTTGCGGAGTAGATACAGGGAAATTACCTGTGCTTAAAGAAGCGGAAAAGATGAGACTTTTAAAGGAAATGAGAGCGGGTGAAAACAGAGCGCGAGATGAACTGATAAACGGAAATTTAAGGCTTGTGCTGAGTGTGATTCAGCGTTTCACAAGCCGAGGAGAAAACCTCGACGATTTGTTTCAAATAGGTTGTATAGGGCTCATTAAGGCAATTGACAATTTTGATATCACCCAAAACGTAAAATTTTCCTCCTATGCGGTGCCTATGATTATTGGTGAGATCAGGCGATACCTTCGTGACAATAATTTGATTAGGGTTAGCCGTTCGATTAAGGATACGGCTTATCGCGCTATGCAGGTTAAAGAAAATATGATGGCGAACGGAGTTGAGGAACCTACCGTTTCTCAAATTGCAAAAGAGTTAGATTTGCCTGTGGCGGACGTTGTCGTGGCACTTGAGAGCATAGTGTCACCAATGTCGATTTACGACCCCGTTTATTCCGATGGGGGTGATACGATTTACGTGCTTGACCAGTTGGGAGACAATAACGATGATAAAAATTGGCTTCAGGAAATCGCCTTTAAACAGGCTATCAAGGATTTAAGTGAACGCGAAAAAAATATACTTTCGCTTCGGTTTATGCAGGGCAAAACACAAATGGAAGTGTCGGAAGAAATCGGTATATCTCAAGCGCAGGTTTCAAGGCTCGAAAAGGGTGCGCTTGAAAAAATTAAATCATAAATTGCGATATTTGTGGAAAAGTATTATTAATAGAAATTTGGAGGTATTAAAATGAAACGAATAATTTCATTGTTTTTAACGATTGTCACAATGTCGCTTTTATTTGCGGGTTGCGGCGAAAAAAAGGAAAATGCGTTGATATATTTTCTCAATTTCAAGCCCGAATCGGCGGCAATTTATGAGGAAATTGCGAAAAAATATGAGGAAGAAAAGGGTGTTAAGGTCAAGGTTGTGACTGCGGCGGCAAACACCTACGAACAAACCTTAAAATCTGAAATTGCAAAAACCGAAGCACCAACTATTTTCCAAGTAAACGGTCCTATCGGATACAATTCTTGGAAAGATTATTGCTTAGATATAAAAAACAGCAAAATTTATTCCTATCTTTCGGATAAGTCTTTAGCGATAAAAGACGGTGACGGGGTTTACGGTGTGCCCTACGTTGTTGAGGGCTACGGAATAATTTACAATAATGCTGTTATGGATAAATATTTCGGGCTCGAAAACCGTCAACAAAAGGTTTCGAGTGTTGAGGAAATTAAGAATTTCGAAACCCTTAAAATTGTGGTTGAAGATATGACCAAACACAAAAAAGAACTCGGTATTGAGGGCGTTTTTGCTTCGACTTCGCTTTCGAGCGGTGAGGATTGGCGATTTACAACCCATCTCTTAAATGTACCGCTCTTTTATGAACACAAAACCGCGGACAAGGACGCGACACTCTCGCTTATGGAGAGTCAAGAAATCGGTTTTAAGTATGAGCAAAATTATAAAAAGCTTTTTGACCTTTATACCGAAAACTCTGTAACCGCCAAAAACCTTTTGGGGTCGAAGTCGGTTGCGGATTCAATGGCGGAATTTGCGCTTTCGAAAGTGGCTATGGTTCAAAACGGCAACTGGGCTTGGTCGCAAATTTCAGGTGTTGAGGGCAATAAGGTAGATGAAAACGATATAAAAATGCTTCCTTTGTATATCGGTGTCGAAGGTGAAGAAAAACAGGGTATTTGCGTTGGGACCGAGAATTATTTCGCGGTAAACAAGAATGTGAGTGAAGAAAAACAAAAGGCTTCTCTTGAGTTTCTTGATTGGTTGTTTTCGAGTAATACGGGTAAAAAATATGTGACCGAAAAACTTGGATTTATCACTCCGTTTAACACCTTTAAGGAAAGCGAAATGCCCAACGACCCATTGGCAAAAGAAATTAACCGATATCTAAACGACGATAAAACGGAAGTTGTTCCTTGGATTTTTACCGCTTTTCCAAGCGAAAATTTCAAAAAGGAAACAGGAAGCGCTTTGCTTGATTACGTTCAGGGCGCGAAATCTTGGGATGAAGTGAAGAAAACCGTTATAGAAAAATGGAAGAGTGAAAGAAAATAGTGAAAACGCTCAAACGATATTTTCCAATATTCGTAATGCCAACCTTGGTGGCGTTTGTTATTGCTTTCGCGGTACCTTTTGGATTGGGTCTTTATTTGTCGTTTACCGAGTTTAGAACCGTAAGCGATGCCGAGTTTGTGGGGCTTTCAAATTATATCAGGATTTTTAGCGAGGACAAAACCTTTATCGACTCGCTATGGTTTACGATTCGTTTTTCGGTAGTTTCGGTTGTGACCATCAATCTTTTCGCCTTTATTTTGGCTATGCTTCTGACTCGCGACGTTGTTGGAACACGGATTTTCAGAACTGTCTTCTTTATGCCGAATCTTATTGGCGGAATTGTGCTTGGCTATATTTGGCAGCTGATTATAAACGGTGTTTTATATAGATTTGGCTACGCGATTACGAGTGACGCCTCGTTTGGCTTTTGGGGTTTGGTGGTTCTGATGAACTGGCAAATGATAGGTTATATGATGATAATTTATATTGCCGGTCTTAATAATATCCCAACCGATGTTATAGAGGCTTCAAAGGTTGACGGCGCGGGATATTTTACAACCCTTTTCAAGATAACAATACCTTCCTGTATGCCCTCAATTACGATTTGTTTGTTTTTGACAATAACCAATTCTTTCAAACTTTTCGACCAAAACCTAGCCCTCACCGCAGGGGCTCCGGGCGGTAGAACGAGAATGTTGGCGCTTGATATTTACGAAACGTTTTACGGAAGAATCGGCTTTGAGGGAATAGGTCAGGCGAAATCGGTGATTTTCTTTTTGGTATTGGCGGCAATTTCGCTCACTCAACTTATACTAACAAGGCGAAAAGAGGTTGAAATTTAGTGGCGAAAAGAATTAACGATTTGCTGATTTTTGTTTTGCTTTTGGTTTTGTCGGCGGTTTTTATCGCGCCTGTGCTTATCGTTGTTATAAACTCTTTTAAACTGAAGTTTTCAATAGCGACCGAGCCGTTTTTGCTTCCGAACGCCGAGACTTTTATTGGTGTTTCGAACTATACCCAAGGTCTTAATACCACAAATTTTCTTTCGGCGTTTTGGTGGTCGCTTTTTATTACTGTTTTCTCGGTTGCGGCGATTGTTTTGTTTACTTCGATGACGGCTTGGTATATCGTGAGGGTTAAATCGATTTTTACTTCGATTTTTTATTATGCGCTTGTTTTTTCGATGATAGTCCCCTTCCAAATGGTTATGTTCACACTGTCGAAGATTGCAAATATCTTGGGTCTTGATAATCCGATTGGAATAATTTTAATTTATTTGGGATTTGGCGCGGGACTTGCAACCTTTATGTTTACGGGGTTTGTGAAATCGGTGCCAAAAGGTGTCGAGGAAGCGGCGACAATCGACGGTTGCTCACCGCTTGGGACCTTTTTTAAGATTGTTTTCCCGATTTTGAAGCCAACCACAATAACCGTTGCGATTCTAAACGCTATGTGGATTTGGAACGACTACCTTTTGCCCTATCTCGTAATCGGCAACGATTATAAAACCATCCCGATTGCGATTCAGTATCTAAAAGGCGGTTACGGTTCGGTTGATATGGGCGCTATGATGGCGATGTTGGTACTTTCAATTATTCCTGTTGTGGTATTTTATTTGTTTTGCCAAAAGTATATAATAAAAGGCGTCGCCGCAGGTGCGGTAAAAGGATAGCGTTTATTATATTAGCACAGACCAAACGTCTTTTTAATAAGACGTTTTAAAGCCCTTTTA
>JAZORM010000047.1:0-11326 GCA_045656585.1 Acutalibacteraceae bacterium | reverse complement strand
AACCTTAACATTAACACCGTCTGGCACAATGATATCAACACCACCAAATATTGCGGTAGCATCGATAACGCAGTCCTCCTGCAACAAAGCACCGCGCAAATTACATTCTATTCCGCCAAAGATTGCAGTGAACTTTCCGCCCGAAAATTCTTCGCCACCGAAATCAAGCTCAGAACCCGAAAAGATTGCAGTGCTTTTCTTAATATTTTCGGCATGATTTTTCTTTTTCGAAGAAAACACAAGCTTTAACACTATTAAAGCCACCACAACGGGAATAAAAATTTTAATAAAAATTCCAATCGCTTTAATAGCAATTATAATACCTGCGATTACAATTAAAGCTCCTAATATCGTATTGGTAGAGTTTTTCATTTTACTTCTCCTTATTTTCCCAATTCCTTTGTACGCTTGAAAGAAGCCGACAAAGCCTCGTTTACATTTTTATCAAAATCGGAATTCTGAAGTGACATAACTCCCTCAATAGTAGAGCCCTTTGGACTGCAAACCTCTTGTCTTAAGGTTTCGGGGGTTTTACCGCTTGTTTGAACGAGTTTTGCCGCGCCAACAAGAGTTTGTGCCGCATATTCTATCGCTTTTTCCTTGGGAAGACCAAACTCATTTCCCGCTTTTGCTATACTTTCCAAAAACATATATACAAAAGCCGGACCGCAGCCCGAAACTACACAACCCGCATCTATTAGTTCTTCATCAAGTTTATCAAGTTTGCCCGAAAATTCAAGCACCTTTAAAAATTCGTTTTCTTCACACTCGGTAATAGCCTTACAAAGTGAATAAAGTATCATTCCCTCGCCAACCGCTACGGGTGTGTTTGGCATTATACGAATTATCGGGAATTTTGCTCCGAGCATATCGTTGAAACTTTGGATTTTAATTCCAGCCGCCATAGTAACAAGTATAAATCTATCGGTTCTTTCCTTTAATGTAGGAGCTATACTATCAATTAGTTCAGCCATCATTTGAGGCTTTACACCCAAAAAAATGTACTTCGCATTAGCCACCAATTCCAAAAGCGAAACCACTTGACCATTTGTCAAATCGGCTAAATCTTGCGCTTTATCGGTATCGACATCGGTAAGCAACACCTCTGCCAAGCCCGATTTTGCCACAGCCTTTGCCAAAGCGCCGCCCATATTACCGCAACCGATAAATCCAACCTTTATTTTTTCCATTATCTCACCTGTCCGTTGCCTTTAATAACATATTTATATGTATTAAGTTCCATAAGTCCCATAGGACCTCTTGCGTGGAGCTTTTGGGTAGAAATACCCATTTCACAGCCAAGACCAAACTCACCGCCATCGGTAAATCGGGTTGAAGCGTTAACGTATACCGCCGCCGAATCAACATAGGTTGTAAAATACTCTTGCGCTTTTGCATCATTTGAAATAATGCTTTCGCTATGGTGGGTTGAGTGAGCCGATATATGCTTAACCGCATCTTCCACACCGTCAACCACGCGAAGTGCCATAATATAATCCAAAAACTCGGTATCGAAATCTTCGGAAGATGCCGGTTTGCAATCTATAATCTCGCAAACCTTACTGTCGCCACGAAGTTCAACTCTGTCTTTGAACAAGTCATAAAGTTTTGGTAAAAACTCGTTTGCAATTTCTTTATCAACAAGTAAAACTTCCGCCGCATTACAAACCGAAGGTCTGCTTGTTTTTGCGTTATCAATAATTCTCAACGCCTTATCCAAATCGGCATCCTTTTCGACAAATATATGACAAATACCTGTTCCGGTTTCGATACAAGGAACCTTTGCATTTTCAGTACAAGCCTTTATAAGACCTTTGCCACCGCGCGGGATAAGCAAATCAACGTAGCCTACCGCTGTCATAAGCTCGTTTGCGCTTTGTCTAGTAGTATCTTCAACCAAATTAACATAATTCTCGTCTAGCCCACAATTTCTAAGCCCCTGTTTCAACGCATCAACAATGGCTTTAGAAGAATTATAAGCCTCTTTACCACCACGAAGCACACACACGTTGCCGCTTTTAAAAGAAAGTGCCGCCGCGTCGGAAGTAACGTTTGGACGGCTTTCATAAATAATAGCCACAACGCCAAAAGGCACCGAAACCTTCGATACCTCAAGACCGTTTTCTAAAGTATGACTCGATAAAATCTTGCCCACACCGTCGGGCAAATTAGCCACGTCTATAATACCTTTCGCCATACCGTCAATACGGCTTTGGTTTAAGGTCAATCTATCAATCATTACGTCGCTGATTTTTCCTTTGGCATTTTCTATATCAATTTTATTAGCCGCCAAAATTTTATCACTATTATCTAAAAGCGCCTTTGCCATTTTTAAAAGGGCGTCGTTTTTAGTTTTTGTATCCAAAAAACTGTGATGTGATAACTTTTTAGCCGAAGCCAAAATCTCAAAAGTTGTCATTAAATCAAGCCTTTCCTAAAAAGCGTGTTCCAACGTTTTTACCCGCCACAATATCATATAGCAAATGCGGATTTTCGCCGTTGGCAATAACCATATCAATACCCTTTTCTGTAACGATTTTTGCCGCCTTTAGTTTTGTAATCATACCACCAGTCCCTAGTCCACTACCGGCACCACCCACCATATTTTCAATCTCGGGGGTAATTTCTTCAACTGTATGAAGAAGTTTCGCGTTTTCATCTTGTCTTGGGTCGGCAGTATAAAGACCCTCGATATCCGAAAGAAGTATAAGCAAATCGGCCTCTACCGCGGTTGCCACAATAGCACCCAAGGTATCGTTGTCGCCAATTTCAATTTCAGTTGTAGAAATCGAATCGTTTTCGTTTATAATCGGTAGCGCCGACAATTCCAAAAGTCTTCTCATAGTGTTGATAAAATTTTGTTTGCGGTCGCTATGAGCAATATCTTCACCTGTCAAAAGAATTTGCGCCACAGTATGATTATATTCCGAGAACAAGCGGTCGTACGTATACATAAGTTCACATTGACCGACCGCCGCTGCTGCTTGTTTTGTGGGGATATCTTTCGGCTTTTCGGCAAGGCTCAATTTACCAACGCCCATACCAATAGCACCCGAAGATACCAAAATCACTTCATTTCCCGCATTTTTAAGGTCGCTCATAACCTTGCAAAGTTCTTCAACGCGCAAGATATTTAGAAGACCTGTTTTATGCGCTAAGGTCGAAGTTCCAATCTTAATTACTACTCGCATATTTTTCTACCTTATACTAAAGTTGCCACCATAATAGCTTTAATAGTGTGCATACGGTTTTCAGCCTCATCGAAAACGATTGATTGTTCGCTTTCAAAAACTTCGTCGGTAACTTCCATTTCACTAATACCAAACTTTTCGCCTATTTCCTTGCCAACTACTGTTTTAAGGTCGTGGAAAGAAGGTAAGCAATGCATAAACACAGCCTTCTCTCCTGCATTTTGCATAATCTTTTTATTAACTTGATAGGGTGAGAGTTCACGAATTCTTTCTTCCCAAACTTCCGCCGGTTCGCCCATAGAAACCCAAACGTCGGTAGCAATAACGTCCGCGCCCTTTGTTGCTTTCATTGGGTCGGTTTCAAATCTAAGCGTTGCGCCGTTTTGTTCGGCGATTTTTTGACATTCTTCCACGAGCGCTTTATCGGGGAAATATTTTTCAGGTGCACAAGCGGTGAAGTTCACACCAAGCTTCGCACAAGCTACCATATATGAATTGCCCATATTGTAACGAGCATCACCCATATATACGAAATTTATACCCTCGGTGCGACCGAAATGCTCTTTAATAGTCAAAAAGTCAGCCAACATTTGTGTTGGGTGAAATTCATTTGTAAGACCGTTCCAAACAGGAACACCTGCGTATTTCGCCAATTCTTCAACGATTTCTTGACCGTAGCCACGGTATTCAATACCGTCATACATACGACCAAGAACTCTCGCAGTATCGGCAATGCTTTCTTTTTTGCCGATTTGTGAGCCTTGGGGGTCTAAGTATGTCACACCCATACCCAAATCATAAGCCGCAACTTCAAAGCTACAACGAGTACGAGTACTTGTTTTTTCAAAAATAAGGGCAATATTTTTGCCTTCGCAAAGGCGATGTGGTATACCCATTTTCTTCTTATTTTTAAGTTCGCCCGCCAAATCGATAAGACATTCGATTTCGGCTCTGGAAAAATCGAGCAACTTTAAAAAACTCTTACCTTTAAAATCCATTATAAAGCGCAACCTTTCTTAATTACTTCTACTGCTTTTTCCAAAAGTTCAAACGGAATGTTTAAAGCAGGTAAAAGTCTGACTTTGTTTTTGGCTTTAATTACTAACACGCCGTTATCCATACAATATTTTATAACTTCACCGGCGTCCTTTTCGGTTTCGATACCAAGCATAAGCCCCATACCGCTGACCGATTTAACACCGTTTATATCTTTAAGTGAGTTCACAATAAATTCGCTCTTTTTATTAACTTCACAAAGCAAATCATCATCAATGCGTTCAACAACACTAACCGCACCCGCACAAGCTACAGGGTTGCCACCAAATGTTGAACCGTGGGAAGACGGAGTCAAAATGTCTTTCACCTTAACACCCAGCATTGTAGCACCCAAAGGCAAACCGTTTCCAAGACCTTTTGCGGTTGATACGATATCAGGCAAAACGCCGTACTTCATATATCCGTAAAGAGCACCGGTTCTACCGTTGCCTGTTTGTACTTCATCGCAAATTGTGAGAATATCATTCTTGTTTGCGATTTCGAAGATAGCGTTTACAAACTCTTTTCCAAGCGGTAAAACACCGCCCTCACCTTGCACTACTTCAAACATAATAGCGCAAACCTTGTTATTTTCAACCAAGCTTTCAAGTTCGACTATATTGTTTGCTTCGCAGTAGACAAAGCCTTCCGTAAGCGGTAGAAAATCGGTGTGGAAAACGTCTTGTCCGGTTGCGGCAAGAGTTGTGATTGTTCTACCGTGGAAACTGTTTTTAAGGGTGATTATTGTGTTATATTCTTTTCCCTTTTTCTCGGCAGCATACTTACGAGCGGTCTTGATAGCACACTCGTTAGCCTCGGCTCCCGAATTCGAAAAAAACACCTTTTTAAGCCCTGTTCGTTGGCATAAAATTTCAGCCAATTTAGCGCAAGGCTCGGTATAATACAAGTTGGAAGCATGTTGAATTTTCGAAAGCTGCTTTGTTACAGCCGAAATCCAAACACTGTCTGCAATACCAAAAGTATTTACCGCTATACCTGTTGACAAATCGATATATTCTTTGCCGTTTTGGTCATAAACCAAAGACCCTTTGCCCGATACCAATTCAACGGGAAAACGAGCATAGGTGTTTGCGATATACTGACTGTCTTTTTCAAAAATATTCATACTAATCCCTCACAACCATTGTACCTGCACCCTCGTCGGTAAGGGTTTCGATAAGCAACGAATGTGGCACTCTGCCATCCATTATAAATACCTTTTTAACGCCCTTTTCAATCGCTTCAAGGCAACATTCAATTTTTGGTATCATACCGCCCGAAATTGTGCCGTCGGCGAAAAGCTTTTGCGCTTGGGATACAGTAACCTTTGGAATCAAGGTAGTTGGGTCATCCTTGTCAGCCAAGAGACCCGCAATATCGGTCATAGAAATAAGACACTCAGCCTCAAGCGCACCCGCAATATAAGCCGCCGCTGTGTCGGCGTTGATATTATAAACGTTGCCCTCGTTATCACAACCAACGGTTGAAACTACGGGAATATAATGATGCTTCAAAAGGTCGGTTATAGGCTCAATATTGACGCCTGTAATCTTTCCAACATAGCCCAATCTTTCATCCTTTGGCACAGCCGAAATCATATGCCCGTCAAGGCCCGAAATACCCATGGCCTTACCACCGCGAATTTCAAGCATATTAACAAGAGTTTTATTGATTTTACCCGCCAAAACCATTTGAACAACCTCGGCGGTTTCTTTATCTGTCACACGAAGTCCGTCAACAAAAACCGATTCCTTGCCGATTTTTTTAAGGGTGTCAGTAATTTCGGGACCGCCGCCGTGAACCAGCACAACCTTCACACCGATAAGATGTAAAAGAACGGTATCTTGCATAACCTGTTGCTTGAGTTCCTCGTTAATCATAGCGTTTCCGCCGTATTTAATCACAACGGTTTTACCATAATATTTTTGTATGTACGGAAGCGCTTGGGTAAGCACTTCAGCTCTTTGAGCGTTGGTAATATTTAAAGACATAAGGTACTCCTTTTAAGTTCTGTAATCTCCATTTATCTTTACATAATCGTATGTTAGGTCGCAACCCCAAGCGGTCGAAGAAAATTCGCCGTCGCCTAGTTTTACGATTATTTCGATTTCACTTTCGAGCAAAATTTCTTTTGCCTTTTCTTCAGAGAAATCAACACCTGCGCCATCTTTACAAACCAAGATTTCGCCTTTTTGTGATTTAAACGAAACGTCAATTTTATTTACGTCAACCTTCGCGCCCGAATAACCGATAGCACAAAGAACTCTACCCCAGTTAGCGTCGGCGCCAAACATTGCCGCCTTTGTAAGAGCTGAACAAACAACTGATTTTGCAACAGTTTTTGCAGTTTCCAATGTACTAGCACCCGAAACGTTACATTCCAAAAGTTTCGTAGCACCCTCACCGTCAGCAGCGATTTTTCTGCAAAGGTTTACACAAACGGTATTAAGCGCTTTCATAAACACGCCGAATTCTTCGCCATCGGTTGTAATTTCCGCATTTTCAGCCTTGCCGTTCGCAAGAACAACAACCATATCATTAGTCGAGGTATCACCGTCAATACTAACCATATTAAAGGTTGTTTGGATATCGGTTGAAAGCGCTTTTTGAAGCATTTCACTGCTTATAGCGCAGTCGGGTGTGATAAACACAAGCATTGAAGCCATGGTGGGATGTATCATGCCCGAACCCTTGGCAATACCGCCGATTTTGCAGGTTTTACCGTCAATTTCAAAACTTACAGCCACTTCTTTAAGTTTTGTATCGGTAGTCATAATGCCTTCAGCGGCGCCAATGCTGTTATCATCGCCCAATCCTTCAATCAAAGCAGGAAGTCCTTTTTTGATTGGGTTTATATCAAGAGGTTGTCCGATAACACCTGTAGACGCTACAACAACGTCCGATTTTGCAATATTCAATTCATTAGCAAGTAATTCACAAGTAAGCTCAGCAACTTCTTCACCATTGGCATTGCAGGTGTTAGCGATACCGCTGTTACAAATAATTGCTCGTGCTTTACCGTTAGAGATGTTTTTCTTTGTAACGAGCAACGGTGCGCCTTTTACAAGATTTGTAGTATAAACCGCAGCGGCATTAGCCACAGTTTCACTATAAATAAGGCTTAAATCTTTTTTTGTTTTGTTCTTACGAATACCACAATGTATTCCGTTTGCTTTAAATCCTTTTGCGGCACAAACACCGCCTGAAATCATATTCATAAAATTCTCCTGTTATTATAAATCAAGACCTGTTGTTTGTTCGGTTCCCAACACCAAGTTCATACACTGAATTGCCGCACCCGAAGCGCCTTTTCCAAGGTTGTCATATCGAGCAATAAGCAAAATTCTATCTTCATTTCCCGAAACCGAAATTTCCATACCGTCGTTAAATGAAAGTTTGTTAGCCGAAACAAAATTGCCCTCGACAAAATCTTCAACATATTTAACAATGGGGCCTTGGTATTTTTGCTTGTAAACATCTTTGATTTTTTCGATATCGCCGTTTATCATTGAAGCAAAAAGCGGAATTGTTACTTCCATTCCGCTGTAAAAATCCGATACCACGGGGATAAAAGCAGGTGCATTCTCAATACCGCAAAGCTTCACCATTTCGGGCAAATGCTTATGAGATTGAGTGATACCGTATTGACGCGGAGCATCCAAAAGTTTATCACGATTATTATCTTCATACTCGGCAATCATAGTCTTACCGCCACCGCTATAGCCTGTTAACGAGAAAGCAGAAAGCAAACAATCCTTTGGCAAAATACCGCTTTCAACAAGCGGATATACAAGCGCAATAAAACCACTAGCGTGACAACCGGGAACCGCAATTCTCTTTGAATTTACGATTTTTTCAAAGTGTTCCTTTGAAAGTTCGGGGAAACCATAAGCCCAATCATCATTTGTACGGTGAGCAGTGGAAGTATCGAGCAAAACAGTATTGCCGTTTTGTGTCAACTCAACCGCTTCAATAGAAGCCTTGTCGGGCAAACAAAGAAATGCCACATCGGCGCTGTTAAGCGCTTGGCGTCTTGCTTCCAAATCCTTACGGTTTTCTTCGGTAAGTTTAATAAGTTCTATATCTTTTCGATTTGCTAATCTTTCGGCGATGCGAAGGCCTGTTGTTCCCGCACTACCGTCTATAAATACCTTTTTCAATTTAAAAACTCCGTTAAATAATCTATTTGCGCTTTTATCGATTGCGGACCTGTGCCACCTTGAGAAATACGCTTTTCAACACAGGTTTCAAGCGAAATTTCATTGTACAAATCTTCTTCAAAAGAAGGGTCGAATTCCTTATACTTTTCAATTGGTAAATTGTCTAAAACGCAATCTTCTTTGATACAATAAGCCACGATTTCGCCAACGTGCTTATAAGCGGTTCTAAAAGGCATACCCTTTTTAACGAGATAATCCGCTAAGTCGGTAGCGTTTATAAAGCCTTTTCCTGCCGCTTTATACATATTATCTTTAAGAATTGTCATTGTAGCAATCATTGGAGTAAATACTCCGAGGCACATCTTAACAGTATCAACCGCGTCGAAAATTGCCTCTTTATCTTCTTGCATATCTTTGTTATATGCCAAAGGCAAACCTTTAAGGGTTGTAAGAAGCGCCATAAGGTCGCCATATACTCTACCTGTTTTACCTCTCACCAATTCCGCCATATCGGGATTTTTCTTTTGAGGCATAATACTAGAGCCTGTTGTGTAGCTGTCATCAAGTTCGACAAACTTAAATTCCCAACTTGACCACAAGATAATTTCTTCCGAAAAACGAGAAAGATGCATCATAAGAATCGAGAAAGCCGACATAAGCTCAAGACAAAAATCACGGTCGGATACACCGTCTATACTGTTAAGCGAAATACCCGAGAATCCCAAACGCTCAGCCTCAAATTCACGGTCGGTATTGTATGTAGTACCCGCCAATGCGCAAGAGCCAATCGGACATTGCGATAACATTCTCTTAACAGCGTCGCTTATTCTCTCGAAATCACGCTTAAACATAAACGCATAACTTAAAATGTGGTGTGCAAAAGATATTGGTTGTGCTCTTTGAAGATGAGTATAACCGGGCAAAATAGCATCTTTGGTTTCTTCGGCCTTATCTCTTATCACTTCGATAAGCTTCATTATTTGGGTGCAAATTTCTTCACATTCTTCCAACATATAAAGTCTTACGTCAAGCGCTACTTGATCGTTACGGCTACGAGCGGTGTGAAGTTTTTTGCCGTTGTCCCCTATTCTTTTGGTAAGTTCGCTTTCAACGAACATATGAATATCTTCAGCATCCATATCAATAGCAAGACTACCATTTTCGATATCTTCCAAAATAGAGGTCAAACCTCCGAGTATATCTTCATACTCAGCCTTTGTGATAATACCTTGATTAGATAACATCAAAGCGTGTACCATCGAGCCTGTGATATCTTGTTTATACATTCTATGGTCGAAATGAATTGACGAATTAAAATCATCAGCCATCTTATCGAGAGCCTTTTCAAATCTTCCTGCCCACATTTTTTCCATTTAAAGAGTCTTCCTTTCAGTAAAAACCGATTTGTCTATAATGAGTGTTGTGCAAAATTAAATATTAGAATTTAATTTTGCTAAAGCCACGTAACAAGTGACTTATCGAAACGCTTTTGAGCGTTTCGACTAAATACATTCATTATTAGCGACAAAATCGTTCACAGCACAAAAAGTGCTGTGAGCGATTTTTAAAAGTCTAATTATTTAAGGCCGTTTTTTGCCTTCATTTTAGCGTTAACCTCTGTAGCAAGACCATAAAGGTTGATAAAGCCGGTTGCATCGCTTTGATCATAAACGTCGTCTTCGTCAAATGTTGCAATTTCAGGGTCATAGAGTGAGTAAGGTGATGTAACACCTGCGTTAATCATATTACCCTTGTAAAGCTTCAAGGTAACGTCACCTGTAACAGTTTTTTGAGTTTCCTTGACGAAAGCCAAGATAGCTTCGGTCAAAGGAGTGAACCAAAGAGCGTTGTATACGTTTTCAGCCAACTTTTGAGCAACTAAAGCCTTGTAGTGAGCTGTATCTCTATCAAGAGTGATTGTTTCAAGAACATTATGAGCCTTGTAGAGAATTGCGCCACCGGGAGTTTCGTAAACGCCACGACACTTCATACCAACAAGACGGTTTTCAACGATATCGAGAAGACCGATACCGTTTTCGCCACCCAATTTATTAAGGGTTGTAACAATACCTACTGAATCCATTTCTTTGCCGTCGATTGCGGTTGGGATGCCCTTTTCAAAGTGAATTGTAACGTAGGTTGGCTTATCGGGAGCCATTTCAGGAGAAACGCCCATTTCCAAGAAACCGGGTTTGTTATAGAGAGGTTCATTTGCAGGGTCTTCCAAATCAAGACCTTCGTGTGATAAGTGCCAAATGTTCTTATCCTTTGAATAGTTGGTCTCACGGTTAATCTTTAGAGGAACATTGTGAGCCTCAGCATATTCGATTTCTTCTTCTCTTGACTTAATGTCCCATTCTCTCCAAGGAGCGATAATTGTCATATCAGGAGCAAAAGCCTTGATAGCAAGTTCGAAACGAACTTGGTCGTTACCCTTACCTGTACAACCGTGGCAGATAGCGTCTGCGCCTTCAGCGATAGCAATTTCAGCTACTCTCTTTGCAATGGGAGGACGAGCAAAAGCTGTACCCAAGAGATAATCTTCATAAAGCGCACCTGCTTGAAGACAAGGGAATACGTAATCATCCAAGAATTCTTTTGTGAGGTCTTCAACATAAAGTTTTGAAGCACCAGTCTTAAGCGCATTTTCTTCAAGACCTTCAAGTTCGTCAGCTTGACCAACGTTACCCGAAACTGCAATTACTTCAGGGTTATTATAATTTTCTTTAAGCCATGGGATGATGATTGAAGTATCAAGACCACCCGAATAAGCTAAAACAACTTTCTTAATTTCTTTTTTTTCCATTTTATTTACCTCCGTATGCATAATATGCATTTGCTTTTGTATTTTATGCATAAATCATACCATATTATGAATAATTATGCAAGTATTTTGTATATTTTCTCACATTTTACTATATTCCATAGGAATATTTATGC
>JAZORM010000046.1:0-3593 GCA_045656585.1 Acutalibacteraceae bacterium | reverse complement strand
GGAGCGGGAATTACCAAAAGTGAGGTTGAGGTTTTGGTTTCATAAAACAACTTGCCTTTTAAAGCAAAAATAATATTAGATATATTTTTTGGTTTACCGCAAAAGATGAAATATAAATAATTTTTGTCGCTTTCGATTTTTAAAAAATTTGAGAAACGGCATATACTAACAATAAGGAGAGACAAAAGTTGTTGGTTTATAATATGGTTGTTGTCAGAATTTATTAAAAAACTCAAAAATGGTTTGTGGGCAAAAATCGCAAACAAAAGATTTTCACAATGATTTTTTATATCGATGTTTTGAACGGATTTTTTATAGTATAAAGCCTCGGCTATTATAATTTTTTTAAGGTTTTTAATATAATTTGGTCTTTGACCGTATTTTAAAATGCGGCGAGTTATCAAAATGCGCAAAGAGGCAAGATAACGTTCGAAAGAATTTGGCAAAACTATCACATATTTGACCCCCTAATTATAAATTTATTATGCCAAATTATATAAAAATTAAAAAAGTTGTTAAAATTTTGACAAATCACTTGCAATTATATTTGAAATAGAGTAAAATATATGGGTAAAAATTTTAGGAGGTATATTCTCATGGTTAAAGTTGCAATTAACGGATTCGGCCGTATCGGTCGTCTCGCATTTCGTCAAATGTTCGGCGCTGAAGGTTACGATGTAGTAGCTATCAACGACCTTACAAAACCCTCAATGCTCGCAAATCTTTTAAAGTATGACACAGCACAGGGCGGTTACTGCGGTTACATCGGTGAAAATCTTCACACTGTATCTGCTGATGACGAAGCTGGTACCATCACTGTTGATGGCAAAACTCTCAAAATCTATGCTAAGGCTAACGCTGCTGAACTTCCTTGGGGCGACCTCGGTGTTGACGTAGTTCTCGAATGCACCGGTTTCTACTGCTCAAAGGACAAGGCACAAGCTCACATCGATGCTGGTGCTAAGAAAGTTGTTATTTCTGCTCCTGCAGGTAACGACCTTCCCACAATCGTTTTCAGCGTAAACGAAGGCACTCTTACAAAAGAAGACAACATCATTTCTGCTGCTTCTTGTACAACAAACTGCTTGGCTCCAATGGCTAAAGCTCTTAACGATTATGCTGCTATCCAAAGCGGTATCATGAGCACAATCCACGCTTACACCGGCGACCAAATGATCCTTGACGGTCCTCACAGAAAGGGTGACCTTCGCCGTGCACGTGCTGGTGCTGCTAACATCGTTCCTAACTCAACAGGTGCTGCTAAGGCTATCGGTCTTGTAATTCCTGAACTCAACGGCAAACTTATCGGTTCTGCTCAACGTGTTCCTGTTGCTACCGGTTCTACAACAATCCTTACCGCTGTTGTTAAGGGTACAGACGTAACTAAGGAAGGCATCAACGCTGCTATGAAGGCTGCTGCTTCTGAATCATTCGGTTACAACGAAGATCAAATCGTTTCTTCTGACGTTATCGGTATGCGTTACGGTTCACTCTTTGATGCTACTCAAACAATGGTATCAAAGGTTGCTGATGACCTTTATGAAGTACAAGTTGTTTCTTGGTATGACAATGAAAACAGCTACACAAGCCAAATGGTTCGTACAATTAAGTACTTCGCTGAAATCTAATATTAGATTAAAAGTTTTAGGCTCCCGTGGAAACACGGGAGTTTTTTTATGCTTGTCAAAAAAGACTTGACATAGATTAAAAATAAGTGTAAAATACTTGTGTTAAAGTGATTATTACGGACATTAACTTGAAAGGGCTGTTTTTAGAGAGTGCGGACCGTTGGCTGAAAATCCGCTAAACAGTTTTCGAGCGAGACCACCGTATAGCGTTGTGGGTAGCAACACAGCCGTAAGACCTGCGTTAAAGGTATCAAGCGCCGTATTTAATACGGAATTTGGGTGGAACCGCGGAGAGATTATACTTCGTCCCTTTTGGGACGGAGTTTTTTTATTGCTCACTTTGCCTAAAGGGAGAAAGCCGCGCGACAGCGCGGGGGATTTTTTAAGATATCCCACAAAAATATAATAAATCATAAAAAGGAGAAAAAATTATGATTAAAATTACATTAAAAGGCGACGTTGTAAAGGAATATGAAAATGGTATTACAGCGTACGAAGTTGCCAAGGACATCAGTATGGGTCTTGCTAAAGCGGCTTGCGCTGTTAAAATCAATGGCGAAACAGCCGACCTTAGAACCGAACTCAAAGAGGATTGCGCTCTTGAAATATTGACCTTTGATGATGAATATGGCAGATGGGCTTTTCGTCATACCGCATCTCACATTTTGGCTCAGGCAGTTAAGAGACTTTATCCGAATGCAAAATTGGCTATCGGTCCTGCTGTTGAAGACGGTTTTTACTATGATTTCGATATCGATGAAAAATTCACTCCTGACGATTTGTTGAAAATCGAGGCTGAGATGAAGAAAATCGTAAAGGAAGATATTAAACTCGAACGTTTTGTATTGCCACAAGCTGAAGCTGTTGCAAAATTCCAAGCTGAAGGCGAGCCTTATAAAGTTGAACTCGCGGAAGGTATCGCCGAAGGTGAAGAGGTTAGCTTCTATTCACAAGGCGACTTTTGTGACCTTTGCGCAGGTGCTCACCTTATGTCAACAGGTGCCGTTAAGGCCTTCAAATTAACTTCAGCGACAGGTGCTTACTGGCGTGGCGACTCTTCCCGTAAGATGCTTTGCCGTGTTTACGGTACCGCTTTCCCGAAGGCTTCAATGCTTGAAGAACATCTTACAATGCTTGAAGAAGCAAAGAAACGCGATCATAACAAACTCGGTCGTGAATTGGAACTCTTTACAACCGTTGACGTTATCGGTCAAGGTCTTCCCGTAATGCTTCCAAAGGGTGCTAAAATCATCCAAATTTTGCAACGTTTTGTTGAAGATGAGGAAGCAAAACGCGGGTGGCAACTTACTAAAACTCCTTTGATGGCAAAACGCGAACTCTTTAAACTTTCGGGTCACTGGGACCACTATTTAGACGGTATGTTCGTTATGGGCGACCCCGAAGATTATACAAAAGAATGTTTCGCGCTTCGTCCAATGACATGTCCTTTCCAATATCAAGCATATCTTAACCGTGCGCGTAGTTACCGTGATTTGCCACTTCGTTATGATGAAACCTCAACCCTCTTCAGAAACGAAGAATCGGGCGAAATGCACGGTCTTATCCGCGTTCGCCAGTTTACAATTTCGGAAGGTCACTTAATGTGTACTCCCGAACAATTAGAAGAAGAATTCAAGTCTTGTTTGGAACTTGCTATCTATATGCTTAAGACCTTGGGTCTTTATGATGACGTATCTTATCGTTTCTCACAATGGGATCCAAAGGATACCGAAAAGTATATCGGTACTGCCGAACAATGGGATGAAGCTCAAAATATGATGGCTAAAATCCTTGATAACCTTGAAATTCCTTATAAAGTTGGTATTGGTGAAGCTGCTTTCTACGGTCCTAAGCTTGATATACAAATCAAGAACGTATATGGCAAGGAAGACACCCTTATCACAATCCAAATCGACCAAATGCTCGCTGAAAAGTTTGGTATGGAATACGTTGACCGCGACGGTC
>JAZORM010000045.1:0-21807 GCA_045656585.1 Acutalibacteraceae bacterium | reverse complement strand
AAGTAAAACAAAAAGACTTTAAGGAAAAATCCTTAAAGTCTTTTGAAATTAGTAACAGCATTCGTCTTTTTTAGGAGCCGGTGCTTTTTTAGGTGCGGGTTTTGTTGTATCCCCAAGACCTGTTGTTTCACTAAAGATTGTATTGTTAGTTACAGCAGTTACAGCATCGGTTGGAATTATAAGTTTTGAAGCAGTTCCGTTTGACATATTAACAAGAGCTTCATATTTCTTAAGTTCCAATACAGCGGCGTCAACACCTGCTTCACGGAGAGCAATCAAACCATCAGCTTCAGCCTTCTTTGAAAGATAGATAGCTTTTGCTTCACCCTCTGCCCTAGCGATACGAGCATCGCGCTCACCTTCAGCGGCGAGAATCATTGCTTGTTTGTCACCTTCGGCACGAGTAATAGCGGCAGCTTTATGACCTTCGGCTTGTAACAAGGTTTCACGGCGGTCGCGTTCAGCCTTCATTTGTTTTTCCATCGCATTTTGAATTTCAAGCGGTGGAATAATGTTTTTAAGTTCAACGCGGTTAACCTTGATACCCCATTTATCAGTAGCGTCGTCAAGAATTGAGGTCATTTTACCGTTGATGGTATCACGTGAAGTAAGAGTTCCGTCAAGTTCCATTTCACCAACGATATTACGCAAGGTGGTTGCAGTAAGGTTTGCCAAAGCGTTTATAGGATTTACAACACCGTATGTATAAAGTTTAGCGTCGTAAATGTGGTAATAAACAACCGTATCAATTTGCATTGTTACATTATCTTTGGTAATAACTGGTTGTGGCGCAGAGTCAAGAACTTGTTCTTTCAAAGTAACCTTCTTTGAGATTCTTTCAAGTACAGGAATCTTAACATGAAGACCTGCTCCCCATGTTGTCTTATATTTACCTAAAAATTCGATAACGTATTCTGCTGCTTGAGGAACAATGCGGATATTAGGAATAACAATAGCGAAAAAGATAACTAAAATAATAACCAACCACATAATTATTCTCCTTTAATTAAAGCCTTTATAAGCTTTTTATTTTTATTAAAGAAAGGAACGAAACATCTGTATGAATTTAAGAAATGAGTGTTTTCGGTCAACATTTCTTTAATATTTTCGTCAACCTTTTGGTTATTATATGCCGCAGCCGCCAAAACAGTTACAACAGCATTTACTGTATCGCGGTCACCCTTGTTATAAGCTACGTTTGCAACTTCGTAGAATTTTTTAATTTGCTTCTTTGTTCCCTCTTCAAATAGTCTAACAAGACGAGGAACTAAGTGTTCGCCAAAGAAATTGAGATAAAGGAAATTGCCGTAGGCTGAGATATGATTCTTATACTCATCTTTTAGTGCCGGAAAAACGTCCAAAACCTTCTTTGCAAAAGATGAAATATTATAGTTTCCGTCTTTTGAAGCGGTTGGCAAATCTACTAGAACTTCAGCTCTCTTGCGTTTGATTCCAAATTCTTTTCTCAAGGAGTTAGTAAAGTCGATACCAACCGAAACAGCATCGTTTAAATTTTGTGAATCATCGAAAAGCCAAGCATTGATCTCGTTGTATTCACCAACAGTTCCCTCTTCAACGTCGGCTACCGACAAAGTGAACATTGTTCTTGTTTCGTCATATTTTACGATAATACTTTTTGTTTCATTAGAATAAACGCCTTCGTTTTCAACGATATTATTTTCCGCAAAAAACGGAGCCATTTCCTCTAAAACTTTTTCTAAATACTTAATATCCAATTTAAAATTCACATCCAATTATTATATTTATTTTATTATACTACAAAAAATTCATTTTGTCACCAAAAATTTATTGTAAATTCAAGAAATTTAAAGTATAATAATTTTATCATATACAGGAGTTTGAATTTATGAATCTTTGGGATTATAAAACTATCGAATCTATACTAAAAAAACACGGTTTTTCATTTAAAAAATCGCTTGGTCAAAACTTTCTCATCGACCCTGATGTTTGTCCGAGTATGGCGGAACTTGCTTGTGATGAAACCTACGGTGTGTTAGAAATCGGTCCGGGTATCGGCGTACTTACAAAAGAAGTTTCAAAATTGGCAAAACGTGTTATTGCTATCGAGCTTGATGAACGTTTGCGAGAAATTTTGCCTAAAACACTCGCCGAGTGTGATAACGTTGAGGTTATTTTTGGCGATGCTATGAAACTCGATTTAAAGGCAATAATAGAAGAAAAGTTTAGCGACTGTGAAAAGGTTTGTGTTTGCGCTAACCTTCCTTATTATATTACCTCTCCAATAATTATGATGTTGCTTGAGAGTAAATTGCCTATTGATAATATTACCGTTATGGTTCAAAAAGAAGCTGCTGAACGCCTTTGCGCAAAGGTTGGGAGCCGTGAAAGCGGCGCGGTAACTGTTGCGGTTGATTATTACGCCGAGGCTGAGATTTTGTTCGAGGTTGGCAGAGATAGTTTTATGCCCCCACCAAACGTTGATTCGGCTGTAATAAAACTAAATATAAGATCAAATCCGCCTGTTGAGGTTTTGGATGAAAAGAAATTCTTTTCTCTCGTGAAAGCTTGTTTTGCACAAAGAAGAAAAACACTTGTTAACACCGTTTCAAACACAACTAATTATTCAAAAGAAAATTTGAAAACAGCTTTATTGGAACTAGGTCTTAGTGAAACCGTAAGAGCCGAACAATTAACAATAGAAGAACTTGCAAATCTTTCAAATAAATTATAAGGAGTGGCAAAAGCCACTCCTTTTTTATATGGATATATAACCTGATTTTGCGAAAGAATAGATAACCTTTTCTTTTACCTTTTTTCTAAAAATCTTTTCACAAGCCTTGGCATAAACCGAAAGTTGACCGCCGTAAGCTTCGGATAATTCGTTAATATCCTCTACCCTGTCCGTTTTAAAGTCGAGCACTACAATACCGTCATCTTCCTCGAAACAAACGTCAACAGCACCTTGAACAATGATTTTTTCATTTTTATAAAATTCATCAAGTTGAAAATCGAGTTCACTAACGGGTATTTCGCTCATAAATCGCATTTCTCGTTTAATATTTTTAGAATTTTTTATTCTCTTAAAAATATCGCTTTCAAAGAATACTTTTAAGCTGTCGATATTTATCGATTCACGCTCCTCTTCGGTGATAAATTGCCATTCATAAAGTCGCTCGATTTCATCTTCGATTGACTCGAATTTATCAAAATCGAAAAATTCCATAACCTTATGCATAGCGGTACCGCGACTCGTTGCAGTCATACCTTTACTCATAAATGACGGTTTTGACGAAAAGGCAAATTTATCATTTTCAGCTTTATTAGTTAGCGCTGAAACCGATATTTTCGATTGAATATCTACAAGTTTATCGTATGGATATTTAAACTCAAAATTACTTAAAATATTGGTTTTATATTCGGTATTTGGAATTATATCATCATTTTTTTTGACAATTTGTTTGGTCGAAAGTTTTTTGCCATCAATAATATTAATATCGATTTTCGAAACGTCATCAAGCGACAATATACCGTCGTTTACTTCACGTAAAACATGACCGTTTGGATGGAGCAATAAAGCACATATTAACCAATCAGCATACGATTTTGTACGAGCAAAAAGGCTGTAGTCGATATTGTTTTGAGATGATATAATGAGATTTTTATATCCTGTAAGCGCATTTGAAAAATTAGAATAAGACGCCACAAAATGAAGTTTATCCTGTGCTCTGGTCATTGCAACGTACAAAAGTCGCAATTCTTCTTCCAAAGCGGATTTTGAGATATCGTCGAGAATTACTTCTCGGGATATTGTAGTGAATTTTTCTTTATATTCTTCATCAAAATATTTAAATCCAAGTCCGTGTTTAACCGAGTAAGCCGCCGAAAAACGAGATTCCATATCGTTAAATCGTGTAGCGCAAGAAGCTATAATCGTGACAGGAAACTGAAGACCTTTTGACGCGTGAATACTCATTATTTTAACCGCATCGGACTTATTAGAACCGGCCCCTACACTCAAATTTTGAGATTGCTTCAAAACAAAATCAACAAATCCTGAAATAGATGAAGAGTTATTAGAGATATACTGAAGCGCATAATCGCTTAAAAGCAATAGATTATTACGGCGCTTCTCTCCGTCAGATAAGGTAGATGCGATATTCAGATAATCAGTAACGATTAGAAGTTTTGATATAAGTTTATCAAGCGATAAAATAGCTGAATCAATTCGAAAAGCTTTGATTTTTTCCAAAAATTCTTTTACTCTTACGTTGCCGTTGTTTGATGCGAAAATCAATGCGGAATACAAATTTCCGTCTTTCTTCTCTGCTCTGATTGTTGCTAAATCATCGGGAGAAAATCTAAACATCGCCGACATCATAACGGTAGCAAGTTCGATATCGCTTTGAGGATTATCGATAATCTTTAAAAGAGATAAAAACGTTGATACCTCTAAACTATCAGCATATTCGCCAACACTTAAATTGACAGGAATACCTTGTTTTTTGAGTTCGCTAACAAGCTCAGGTGCTTTGTTCGATACCGAACGTAAAAGTATTGCGAAATCGCCGTATTTAGCCTTTCTAAGCGTTTTTGCATCAACCTTAATACATTTTTCTCCATCAATTGTTTTCTTTATAAATTCAGCGATTTGACGAGCTTCTAATATTAATTTCTTATGGTCAGTTTCGCTACAATGGATAATATCAAAAGAAACCGCGCTTTGTACAACTTTGGGAAATTCGGCGGTTGGTATCAGTTTTTCTTCCATATTATACTCAATATTTCCGCTGAATTTCTGCATATAAAGTTCGAAAACGAAGTTAACAAAATTGCAAACCCCTTCACAAGAACGGAAATTATTTCCAAGTATTATCTTTTTCGCACTATCTTTATTTGCTGATTCAATATCAATATATCTATTCTTTTTCTCAAGAAAATTGATAGGATTTGCGCCGCGAAATGCATAAATACTTTGCTTTACGTCGCCTACGACAAATAATTTCTTTTCATTATCCGAAAGTACCGAGAAAAGTTTATTTTGAAGGTCGTTTGTATCTTGGAATTCATCGACCATAACCTCTTTAAAGGTACTGATTAAATCTTTTGCTTGGTCGGTAATTTGGTTTGTTTCCTTATTATACAAAAGTTTGAGCGCTAAATGTTCAGTATTATGGAAGGTGAAGATATTTTGCTCTTTATAGGCTTCAAATAATTTGTCGTCGAATTCTTTTAAGATATTAACCAACAATTCCATTGGTTTATATAACTTTTCAAATTGTTTTGATATGAATTCGAAATCACTATAAAATATTTTTTTAAGATTTTCGAGAGCGCGTGTATTAATGTATTTGTAGGTGTCTTTAGCCGCAACAACGGTTGGATAATCACCAAGACCTCTAACCGAAGGCATACGAGAGAAGGAAAATTCCTCTAAAGCATAATAAAACTCGTTCCAATCACCTGTTTCGAGTTTTTCTTCTAAAGACAAAACTTGTTCTTTCGCGCAGAGAAAAACGTTTTGATAGGCATTTTGAGCTTCTTCGATAGATTCTATATCTTCCAAAGCGGCAGTTATGAGTTGCTTCATTGAAGAAACCGTTCTTCTAGCCGTCGAAAAGGCATGTTTATACCAAATATTATCTTTCGAAAAACAACCGCCGTCATAGAATTCCACTAATGAATCGAACCAATCGTTCGGAAAGGGTAATTGGCGCGAAAATTCATACAAATTAAAAATTAGTTCGGCGAAATTTCCTTCATCAAATTCGGCGCCGACAACGTCTAAAAGTTCAAAAAACAACGGGTCTTTTTCTTCGAAATAACGATTTATAATGGAAAAAAGAATCTCGTTATCAATAGCCTTTAAAGCTGAGGCATCGCCAATTTTGAAATCAGGAGATATATCGAGTTTATCAAAGTTTTCACGAACTAAATCGATACAAAAAGAGTCGATTGTACATATTTTTGCATTAGCCAAAAGGTGTTTTTGAAGCAAAAGTCCCGCATCAAAAGGATTTTTACGACACTCTTCATCAAGACGCGCTTCAATACGTGAACGCATCTCAGCCGCAGCAGCATTTGTAAAGGTAACTATAAGTAACTCATCGGCTTTTACGGGGTTTTCTTTATCGCAAAGTTTCTTGATAACTCTTTCAACCAAAACCGCGGTTTTACCCGAACCTGCAGCGGCGGAAACCAAAATGTTCCCTTCTTCATTTATTGCATTTTCTTGAGGTTTTGTAGGTTTAAATGCCATCTATATCCCCCTTTTCCATATATTCGAAAACTTCGGCGTTTTTAAGGCTTGGAACCTTTTGTGAAACGTTTTCTTCGTTGCCGCAAATAGCCTTAAAATCACAATAATCACAAGCAGATGATTCACGACCGTCAACAGGGTCTACAAATATTTCACCGCGTGAAATTGAATCCCCTGTTTTCTTCATCAAATTTTCAATATAATCAAAAATTTTCGTGAATTCATCTTCGCTGATAAAAGATGTTGCCGTTTTCGAAACACTGCCATCTTTATTTAATGAAAGTGACGGTATAAATTCGCCGTTATTATCTTTTTCCATAGCTCGTACAAGTTCTATGTCAGCTTTAATAAGACCGTTCATAGCCATACCATCGCCCGATATATCTCTTTTAGAAGGCATATAAAATATTCCTGCAGCAGTCTTATCCGAAAGGTTTTGACCACGAACTATAGCGTATAAATACAAGAGCATTTGAAGGTTAAGACCAAAAAGAATATCAGGAAGCTTAAAGGTTTTTGAACCGGTCTTATAATCCACGATACGAATATATCCCCCAAATTCGTCCACACGGTCGATACTACCGTTAACAATGATTTTACCTTCCGAGTACTCGAAATCGAGCGGTATGCCCTCATTTGTGCCAATTTTAAGTTCACAGTGAGTCGGTTTGAATTCAGATTGAGCAAATTCGAGTGACAAATGATATATAACCTCTTTTAACGAACGAGAAATTTTTGAAATTAAAAACTCATGACGCGCGGTTTTTACCGAATTATAACCCACTACTGAGTTAAGATATTCATCGATATAAAAATCGCACAATTCATCTAGTTCAGAACGAGAAAAATCCTTGATATTTTCTTTGTATTTATCAATTATCTTTTCCAAAACGTAGTGAACGATTGTACCGCGTTGTAATACGTCAAAATCGGCAGGTTGAAGTTTTTTCAGTCTTAAACCGTACTTACAAAAATATGAAAATTTGCAACGGTTAAAAGTGTCGAACTTTGTAGCCGACATATAAATATTTTTACCGAATAATTTTTGAGCGTTTTCCTTCTTGATAACTTTGTTCTTATCTTGAGAAATGTTTAAAAAATCAATAGTGTTATTTTCGTTGAAAACCGATTGCAAAGTGGCAAAATCATCATCGTTATTACTCTTGCGGCAAAGTTCCGAAAATGCCGATTTTTCGGTTTCGGGAAGATTTTCATTGCTAAGAACGTCGGGTTCAATGACCGTTTTAACCTCTAGTTGTTTTGAAAAAGATGTTACAAAAGAAGCTTCGCTAAGCGGTTCACCCTTTAAAGTTTGCGCACAAAAAGAAATGTAAAGCTTGTCCGAAGGCACACAAAGATTGGAATATACCAAAAAGTTTTCATCTATCGAAGTATATAATTGATTGTCAGTCATTTCCAATCCTAAATTGATTAGACTTTTGCGTTCTTTGTTTGCAAAAACACTCTTATTTTCAGAATATTTTGGGAATACACCTTGATTTGCTCCCAAAATAAAAGCAACTTTTACGTTGGAGGTTCTAATTCTATCAGCCTGTCCAAAAATAACTTGGTCGACAGTTTGAGGAATCACCCCTATTTCTTCGAGAGAAACTGCAAGATTTAAAGCGTCGTAATATTCGGTTGAAGATAGGTTTTTATCTCCAAAACAGGTAACCAAACTATCAAATACGCCCATAAAAATATCGTAGCCTTGTTTTAAGGCTTCGCCGGTGATTGAATCGAACGAAGAAATTTTGCAGGACAAATTTTTAAGGACTTGTTGCGCGTTGCAAGTATCTAAAAGATTTATTACCGCCTTTGACAACGCTTTAGCATCGCCTTTGAAATTTTTCTTGAATTCACTTAAAGGCTCAATTGCTTTTTTTCGCAAAACGTTAATGTTTTTTAGTTCATCAAAAAATGATTCACTCATTTCATCGGTCACAAATCCGCGAACGTCCATATCCCATTCATTAAGCCAAAGTTCGCCGTTTATATTCCAAAGATATGTGTAATTTTCAAGTTGAGATATTTCATCATCGGTTAAAATCTCAATTCCCGATTTTAAAAATTTAAGAATATTTTCGGTCGAAAAATTCAAAGCTTTTATCGCCGATAGAACTGTTATCGATAACGGGAAGTTTGACAACGGTAATTTTTTGTCACAAAAAATTGCTATATCATTTTTCGAACAGGCGTATTCAATAGCGGTAGAATATGTTTCAGTATCACGTGCTATTATAGCGAAATCGCGATAACGATAACCTTCTTCCCTAACAAGTTTTCTAATAGTTCGAGCGACATACTCAGCTTCGTCAAAAACTGTATCGGCACGACAAATAACAACCGAATCATCATTGATTTTGGCTGAACTATTAGTCGAAAGCAACTTTTCGACACTCCTTAACCCTTCACAATTATAATAAGTTTGCTCTAAATTTAAAGGTTCCGATATACTTACGTTATTATTTTTAGCGATTTTTTCAATACGAGAAATAGCGGTTCTAATATTTGAAAAAATATCGTATTGCCTAACGGACGCAGTATTATTGCAAAAACTAATATATACGTTTTCGGATTGGGACAATATTCTATTAAGAATTTTGAATTGTTGACCCGTAAAGCCTTTAAAATCATCGATAAAAACATTTTTTCCTTTAAAGTAATGATAATCATCAAGTTTATCGTAAAGCTTTGTAAGCATGTCCACAGGGTCAAGATAACGCTCGTTTATAAATAAATCGTAGGTATCATATATTAACGCGATGTCTAACAATTTATCGGTTAAACTTTTGGTATTTGATAAAAGGGCAGCATTTTTAATTTGGTTTGAACTAATAGCGCAAATTTTAAATTCGCCAATAGTGTCAAGAATAGTTTTAGCAAAGTTCAACGAGTTTGCATATTTACCCCAAACTCTAAGTTCGGCAGAAACACTTTTTAAAGCTTTGCTCATAAATATAATCTTGTCGCTGTCCTTCAAAACCTTTGAAGATATACCGCCGATTTTATGTGTTATATTGTCATACAAACGCGAAAAACTAAGCACCTCACATTTTTGCGCCAATCTATCTCCCATAATGCCCAAAACGGATTTTTCGGTTTCGAAAGTTGATTGCTCAGGAACAATAAAGACACACTCTTGACCATTATTAACAAAATCATTTGCCAAGGACAAAAGCTTGGTTGTTTTTCCCGAACGAGCAGGACCGTTTATAAATCGTAACACTAATATCACCTCTTATAACAAATATAACACAAGTAATGTACAAAATATGGTACATTAAAAAATTAAATTTAAAATCAATAAACCAACAACGCCGGGTATACCATATATCGCACTTCCAAACAAAGTATAATAATTAAGTGAAATCTCAATACCTGTGAATTTTTTAGTAAAATAAATACTTAAAAAAACAAATACTCCCAAAAAAGAATTTAAAAACATAAATCTAAAAGCTTTTTTTGTTTTTACACTAAGAATTAAAATTATAAAGATGCATAAAAAAGATAAACCCAACAAAACATATTTAATATTTCCCATAATATCACCTAATAATACTATGAAAAATAATTCTAAAAAATGCTGTCCCGAATTCAAGACAGCATTTATAATTTTATTTTAAAACGTTTCTTTCGGTTTCTACGTCAATTACATCGAAATCATCGTAATCATCTGAAACATATTCATATCTATTGCCCGATTTTCTAATCAAATATATAATTAACAAAATAAGTAGAGTAAATATTCCAAGAATCAAGACAACCATTGATATAACGATGACTTTTCCGTTAAGTGAAAGTCTAGAAAAACGGGTTAAAACGGTATCTTTAGGTTGAGCTTCTATAATTGACATATTGAATTCAGGATATCTTTGAAGTGTTCCCTCTTTGGTATCATAACGATAATAATTATATACATTGTTGCTGTAGCAATAAACAACACTTAAATCAGAAAGTTCGGGAGTAGTAAAGGTTAAACAATCAACCGAATAATCTAAAATATCCAATGTAGAAGAATAAAGATTATTTGGAACAGTAATATCCGATGGTATATCGCTGAAAATATAATAACGATTGTCAATTTCTAAATATTGCAATTTTTCGAATTGATCTAAAACTTCATCGTAAATATATGGAATTGGCTTATCGGAATTTTCGGATTTTAAATAAAATAGTCGATAATTTGAATTTGCATCAACTGCGGTTTCAACGTCAAAACCGTTGACAATTTTATTTTCGATCGAGAAACCTTTAATTAAATATTTTTCAGGAATTTTTGATAAAATAACGTAGTCTTTTCCAGAAATTGTAGTTTTCAAAGGAGCGTCAGAAAGTTCTTCATCGAGCGATTCTTCTTGCTCGGTTTCGGAGTTTGTTTCCTCTTCTTGAGAAGATTCAACCGAAGAGGTTTCTTCTTTTTCGCGAGTAACTGTTATTTTATATTTCTTTTGGGTTCCGTTTTCAGCCTCAACAGTTACAGTTACTGTATTTTTGCCAACTTCTAAATCCTTGTTTCCTTCAACGCTTACAACCTTAGCTTTTGAATCGGTGGGATTTGCAGTAACGTTGATTTTTTTGGTATCGTTAGAAACAGAGAGAGAATAACTTGTCTTAGAGGAAGAGAAAGACGGAGAAAGTGAATATCCCGAAACCTTAAGAGATTTTAATGTTGCATCTTTCGAAAGTGTTGCATCTTTAACGGTTAAAGTTGCGGAAGCGCCGCCGAAGCTTTTCTTTTGAGAACCGCTATCACCTGTTGTTACAAATACACAATCGGTTACCGATATAGTGCTCGAGCCGTTCTTTTCGGCTTTGAAGGTAAAGCTGTATTTAACACTCTTATCACCCGACGGTGATTCAACGATTTTCAAAACACCTGCCGAATTTTCGTTTCCGTTGCCACTATCATATTTCAATACTGAATCATTATATTGAAGATAGAATTCAACACCATACATAGCTTCATTAGGATTAATAGCAACCGAAACAGTTACCTTGTCACCTACTTTTACAGGGTTGTTGCTAAAATACAAGGTTGCGTTACTAGCGGCAGAAGTTTGTACTGAACAAATGCTGAATATCAAGCATATAACAACACAAATAATTGAAAGTTTTCCTAAAAGTTTCATAATTACACTCCGTTATTTCAATTTAATTATTTCTAATAAATGTAATCTTAAGTTGGCCAAATCGATAATAGTGATTTCACTGTCTTTATCTGTATCAGCACCGTTAAAATTATCTTTTTTAAGCTCAATTTTTTCTAAAAGATGAAGCCTAATATTCGCAAGGTCAATTATATCGACCGTTTTATCGCTATTGGTATCGCCAAGAACAATCTTTTTCTCTGTAGAAGAGGTGTCTTTACTACTTGAACTGCTTTCTAAAGAGCTTGAGTTTGATTGCTCATTTTCGTCGGTTTTAAGGGTTAATTTACAGCTTTTCTCCGCATCAACGTTAATTGTATAAATATTTACGTAACCCGTTTGAGAGATAATACCTATTTTGACTTCGTTATCCCCTTTTTTAAGAGAAATTTTATCATCGTTATAAAGTTTGGCGCCCTTTGGCAGAGTCAATTTGATTGTTGTGCTTTTGCTTAATGATAAAGAATATTCATATGTGTATTTATCGAAAGAGGGTGTCAATCCGTTAACCGAAATATTTTCAAAATAATAATTATTAAGTTTATCGTTTTTACTTGGCAAAGCGCTTATTGTATCCGGTATAGAGCGATAAACAGGAATTTTGAAATTCAAAATCAAATCCTTTTGTTCGGAATAAGCGGTCTTCAAAAACTTCGAAGAATTGAGCGAATCGGCAACGTTTTGCGCGTATTGATGCCATATTTCTTCGGGATTTAATACGTTGTAATTTTTATAAAAATATGTATCTTGACCATCGGAAATATAACCGTTCGAATAAAGAACCGCGCCGTCAATAATCGCTTTTGAACGGGTTTTCCAACCTTTATTATAAGCGTATTTCAATCCGTTTTCCAAAACCTCAGCGTTTGTATTTCCTGTTGCGCCATAGTTAAAGAAATTGTATACCGTTGTGTTTTTATAGGTTTTACCTTTTGAAAGCGAACTTCCGTTTGTTCCTTGTTCTTGTAGAATTGTTGAAGCTAAAACATATGGATTTACATTTGATTCATCAGCAGCTTCAATTATTACTTCGGCAAAATGTTTGTCGTTGAATTCATCTTTTTTATCATTTATTTTAGCATCTAAAAAGGTGTCTTTTACAATCTTTTTAACACCGTTCAAATCTTGGGATTTCTTGTCGTAGGTTTGAACCATGTATTGATAAATATTGTTGGTATCCAAAAAATTTCTCGGGTCCATATAATACGCGATAACCTCTCGAGAAGCACCGTACCAACCACCGCTATCGGTCTCAACAAAGGTTTTTTTGTTCCAGTTGTAACAACCTTTTCTCATAGAACGAAAAGAATTATATTTCGATTGAACGAGTTTATAAAAAAGATAGTCTTGAGAATTTACCGCTTGTGAAAAAGTTTGCGGAACTTTATCAGCGGTAAATTTCCAATTAGGATATAAACTATGAAGGATTTTTAAATTCGAATGATAACTTTCGGGAAAATCTTTCAACAGCTTTTCAAAATCGCTATCCACCGAAATTTCGGTAATTTCAATAAGGTCTTCTCTAACGTATCCCGTAATAGTTTTGTTGTCCTTGATAAAAGATATTTTATACCAAACGTAAACCTTGTTGGTTTCGGGATTTTTTTGTTTGTCAGAATCGGATTTAGAATCTAAAACATTTACGTAAATTTCAGAAATTTCGGCTAAAGATTTAGAAGAAACCGAAGACTTTTCGCGAACGTTAACGTCGGTTTTAGATATGTAACCAATAGACTCTTCTTCGGCAAAAATAAACGAATTTTCATTTAAAATTAATGAAGAAAATAATAAAACGAAAGACAAAAGAACTGATAGAATTTTAATAAATTTATCCATATCTTCTCCCTTTCGACATATTATTACACAATATATGTATATTATATATTTTTTTGCAAAATATGTCAATAAAAAATAGAATTAATTTAAAGGGCGATGCATTGGTCGTTCCTTACGAATCTTTTTTGAGTATTATTTGTCAAAAAACAATTGTTAGTCAAGACACGGAACCGTCCTCTGTTGTAACGAATTCATAAAGAAAAAACCCCGCATAAAGCGGGGTTTATGTATTATCTATTGTTTGTTTTTTTATGCCGAAAATCATTCTCAAAAAGGGTTGTAAAAATTTTGGTCCTTTAAAAATTACAACTTTCATTAAATTACCTCCGTTAACATTTGGAGCAAGAACAGCCGAGTATTATTACCCAAACCGCAAGCACCGCAATTAAAAATCGAGGAGGACAAAAGCAACTAATCAAAAGACCGCCCGCAAAGGCAATTCCAACAAACCCTTTGTTAAAGTTAAATCTTTTTCGCATTTTAAATCCCCCTTACAATATCATTATATAAGGGAAAACAGAAAACGTTACAAAAATTATCTTTTTTGGGTCTCCCAGGGTTTTAAATCTTTTAAATCTTCTAATATTTTAATATATGATTCGTGCCGTGTGGCTTCAATTTCGCCGTTTTTAACAGCATCAAGGATTTTACAGCCATTTTCCTTAGTATGTGTACAAGAAGTAAATTTACAATCATATATTCTATCGCCGAAATCGTGGAAACACTCAGCTAAAGACTCTTTAAAATTATAATCGTTATTATCGTGTTCAATAGAAGAAAAACCGGGAGTATCAAGAACGTATCCACCAAACGATAGTCTATGAGCCTCGATATGACGGGTAGTGTGACGTCCTCGGCCGAGTTTATCGCTGACGTTTCCTGTTGGTATGAAATCTTCACCGAACAGAGCGTTTAATATACTCGATTTGCCTACGCCTGAATTACCCGTAAACGCGCATACACAGCCTTTTAATTCTTCTTTAAGTTCTTCTATACCGTTACCGTTTTGAGCCGATACAACAAAGGTTTTGAAGCCTGAATTCTTATAAATTCGAACAAACTCCGAAAAATCGCCCATATCAGCCTTGTTGAAAACTATAATAGGCTCAATATTGTTATATCGAGCGATAGCAGTGATTTTATCGATAATATAAGTGTTTGGCGCGGGTGTAGAATATGATGAAACGATAAATAATTTATCAATATTAGCAACGTTTGGACGTTTTAAAGCGTTTTTACGCTCCAAAATTTTATCGACAACACCGTGGGTTTGGTCTAAAAGTTCAACTTCTACCCTGTCGCCTACCAAAGGAGAAAATCCGCTTTTGCGGAAATTCCCCCTAGCCTTACATTCGTAGACAATACCATCGCTTTCAACGTAATAAAACGATGATAATGCTTTAACAATAATTCCTATCATTCAGCAGCCACCGGTGAATTTGATGAAGCTTGAGATTCGGTATTACCTGGATTTACATTATTCAAATTTGAATTGTTATCAGAAGGATTTGCCGAAACGTTAGGTTGAGATTGAGCGGTTGAGTTTGAATCATCATGAGAAGGTTCAAAGGTGTTTGAACTAATTACTCTAACGTTATTCTTTTCAGCTTTAAAGTCTACTGATATTGTTTGGAAATCTTCCTCTATACCACTAGCGCCCTTAATCATAATTGTATAGTTTTCGGTTTTTGTTTCGCTAGTGATATCTTTAAAGGTATATTTAGAAGCTTTTGTGATATCGAGCTTTTCGCTTGATTTGATTTGCTTACCGTTAAGCCATAATGAAATAGTAACAATATTTTCGGTGTAATATTCAGGTAATTCAACCTCAAAATCGGTCTCAAACATACCTGAGCTAACGTAAATTACAACTTCAGAACCTTCGTTAACCTTTTTTGAACCGCCTTGTGGGTCTTGTCTTAAAACATAATCCTTGGGTTGATAGCTATCAGCAGGAGAAATATTCACATTTTCAACCTTAGGAACAAGATTAAGATTTTCGATTTTTTCTTTAGCTTGGGATAAAGGTTCGCCGATTACGTTTGGAACGTCAACAAATACTTCAGCTTTACCTGTTGATACAAAAACTTTGATTGTAGCACCGTCAGGCACAACGGTTGAACGTTGTGGTTCGGTCTTAATAACAAGGCCTTCATCAACCTCGTCACTAGCCTCTTCAACGATAACAACCTTAAAGCCGTTTGATTTTTCAAGTTCGGTTATAGCGTATGATTCCGACTTTCCGTAAACATCCGGAACTTCAAGTCTAGTTTCTCCGATACTTACAAACAAAGTAATCGAAGCATCTTTTTTAAGCATTTGACCCTCGGGAATCGATTGTTCGTATACAACGTTTGCTTCATAGTCATTATTGAAATCATATTTAATTTCGAACTCGAATTTATCTTTATACTCTTGGTTACTTTCAATCTCGGAAATATTTTGTCCAACAAACTTTGGACACTCAATTTCACTTCCTGTGTTAGCGAACAAACGAGGAATAAATATTATAGCCAATGTAACCAACGCAGCAATCAAAGCAATTGCAACACCTGTTAAAATAGGTATAATATTGTTGTTTTGTTTACCCGATTTATTTTCTTCTTCGTCTTCGGTATTAGAAATTACGTCACCAACGTAGCGAGTTGGCGCATCGTCTACAAAATAAGAATAAGCAAAAGTAGAGGATGGATCTTTTCTAAAAGCCGACAAATCGCACAAAATTTCCGAAGCCGATTGATAACGGCGTTCAGGACTTTTTTGCATCGCATGCATTGTAATTTGTTCAAGACCTTGTGGAATTGAACCGTTAATTTCGGTTGGTAATTGTGGGTCGCGTTGTAACTGCATAATAGCAACCGAAACAGCGCTTTCTGCTTGGAAAGGAAGTTTTCCTGTGAGCATTTCGTAAAGCATAACACCAACGGAATATATATCGGTCTTTTCATCGGTCTTCTCGCCTCTTGCTTGTTCAGGGCTAATATAATGAACCGAACCGATTGCTTTATCAGTAATAGTTCTTTGGTCGTTACGCGCAAAACGAGCGATACCAAAGTCGGTAACCTTGATTGTTCCGTCTTCCAATACCATAATATTTTGGGGTTTTACGTCACGGTGAACGATACCTTTATCATGAGCGTGTTGGAGACCCTTTAAAATTTGGATTGTGAAATGAACAGCATCAGTCCAACGTAGACTTCCTTCGCGTTCGATAAACTCTTTCAAGGTGATACCTTCGATATATTCCATTACGATATATTGAATAAGGTCACCGAAACTTACGTCATAAACGTTTACGATATTGGGGTGAGAAAGCATTGCGATAGCTTTGGATTCATTTTTAAATCGACGCAAAAACTCTTGGTTGGTAACAAATTCTTCTTTCAAAATTTTAACGGCAACCATACGATTTTCAACGTTGTCGTAAGCTTTATAAACAACAGCCATACCGCCAACACCGATAATTTCGCGAATTTCATATCTTCCGTCAATTCTTTTTCCTAAATATTTATCCATAAAAAACAGTCCTTTCTTAAATTGCGGTGAGGGTTACAACGGTTATATTGTCACCGCCGCCGCCTTCATTTGCAAGGTCTACTAATTTTGATGCCACATTGGAAATATCATTGTTTTTAAAAGTGTCTAGAATTATATCACTTTTAACAAAATTTGTTAATCCGTCACTACACAAAAGCAAAGTTTCGTTTGAGCCAATTTGTAGAAAATCGGTATCAATAATAACTTCGCTTTCAACACCCAAAGCACGAGTTATAACGTTTTTTCTAGGATGAACACTAGCATCTTCGGGAGTGATTTTTCCTGATTCAATCAGGGATTGAACTATTGAATGGTCGCGAGTTAATTGAGTTAGTTGGTCGTTGACAAGATAGATTCTACTATCGCCTACGTGGGCGATAACAACCTCGTTGTCTTTAACGATTGCAACAACAATAGTGGTTCCCATCCCTTTAAGAGCTTCATTTGTGGTTGCTCTATTGTAAATTTGTAGGTTTGCGCTTTGAATAGCGTTTTTTAAGACACGTTCAATTTCGGTAGTTGTCATATTCTCACGGTGTGAATTATATAAATATTCGCTAACGGTTTTAACAGCAATTTCACTTGCAACGTTACCTGCATTAGCTCCACCCATACCATCACAAACAATACCAAACGTAAAATTACCGGCAATCTCCCCTGCGATAAAGGCATCTTGATTGCTATGTCTGACAATACCTTTATCGATTTTAGAATGAATTATCATTTAGGAGAACCTCCTTTGCTTTTCTTCTTAATTGTCCGCAAGAGGCGTCAATATCGGCCCCCAAAGTTCGACGGACAGTAGCATTTACACCATTATATATCAAGCGCTCTTTAAAACGCATTATCTTATCAAGGTTTGGTTTTTTGAAACTGTTTTCTTTAACAGGGTTTGCAGGTATCAAGTTGACGTGACACATAATACCTCTAAGTCTTCTAGCTAATTCATCTGCACACTCGTTACTATCGTTTACGCCTTCTATCAAAGCGTATTCAAAAGATATTCTACGAGTTGTTACCGATTGATATTTTTTACAAGCGGACAAAAGCGAATCGATATTCCATCTTTTATTCACCTTCATCATACTGTCACGAATTTTATCGTTTGGCGCGTGAAGCGAAATTGAAAGGGTTATTGGGAAATTATAAGTAGCAAGTTTTTCAATTCCTTTTACAACGCCCGACGTAGACAAAGAAATGTGTCTAAGACCGATATTGAGACCATCGTCGTGGGAAACGAGTTGTAAAAATTTAATAGAATTTTCAAAATTATCAAGTGGTTCACCCATACCCATCATAACAACGTTCGAAACACGTATGTTGTTGTCGCTTGCCGCTTTCATAATTTGCGCCAACATTTCGGAAGGAGTCAAATTTCTAAACAAGCCGTCAAGACCCGAAGCGCAAAACGAACATCCCATCCGACAACCAACCTGTGTAGAAATACAAACCGTGTATCCGTGTTCATATTTCATTAAAACCGACTCTATATATTCACCGTCGAAAAGTTCGTAAACGTATTTGACAGTTCCGTCGATTTTAGAGACTAATTTCTTAACGATTTTAACGTTGGCAATATAACATTTTTCATTTAATGTTTCGCGCAAGGAGTTTGGTATATTGGTCATTTCGGAAAAATCTTCAATACCCGATTGAAGCCATTTAAAGATTTGTTTAGCGCGAAACTTAGGTTGAGATAATTGTTCTAAAAATTCACTCAATTCTTCTAAGGAATAAGAACGGATATCAATTTTTTCCAAAATAGCCCTCCTTTTCTAGTTTCTTTCTATCAAAGCGCAGAAAAATCCATCCGTACCATCAATGTGCGGCATAAAAGTATGAGAATATTTAAGTGTAAAATCTTTGTTTTGAGACAAAAATTCATTAACAACGTCCTCATTTTCCGCTTTTCTTAAAGTACAAGTCGAATATAAGATTCTACCGCCTTTTTTTAGATAATTTTTTGCATTTTCAAGAATTTTTATTTGAATTTGAGGTAAATTTTCAAATTCCGACATATCTTTATACTTAATTTCAGGTTTTCTTCTAATAATACCAAGACCGGAACACAAAACGTCGCATAAAATGCAGTCGAATTCGCCTAAATCTTTATTATAAACAGTCGAATCCTGAACTTTCGGTTTAATAATATCAAGACCTAAACGTTTTGCACCGTCGCTTATAAGCTTACATTTATGCTCGTATAAATCGCAAGATATGATTTCGCCCTTATTTTCCATCATAATTGCTGATGAAAAACTTTTTCCACCGGGCGCCGAACACATATCTAACATTCTTTCATTGGGTTTTGGATTCAAGACAGCAACAGTTTTTTGCGAAGCTATATCTTGAACAAAAAATTTCCCTTGTTTATATAATTCATGATTTGCAACGTCAATGCCATTCGATAAAATAACACCGCCTGAAACTTCTGAAATTTTGGCGTTAACATCAATTTCATTCAAAAACGTATCGATATCTGTTTTAACCGTATTAACCCTAAGGGTCAAAGATGCAGGTTCTAAACTAGCTTTCAAAAGTTCGATAGCGTTTATTTTTCCGTAGTCTTTTATCAAACTTTCAATAATGCCATCAGGACAAGAGTATCTAACACTCAAATCTTCGATATTTTCGCCGTTTGGCAAGGCTTTATCGCTTCTTAGTACGTTTCTAAGTACAGCGTTTACAAAGCCTGAGTTACGGCTTTCTTTTGAATTTTTTACGATTTTTACCGCTTCATTAACAGCGGCGCTATCGGGTATTTTATCCATAAATAAAATTTGATAAAGCGCAACTCTCAAAACAGTAAGCGAAAAACTTGAAACCTTTTTGAGCGGAGTTTTGATATGCTTAGCCAAAATGTAATCAAGCGTTATTTTACGCTCAATAACACCATAAATTAAAGCTGTAACAAATGCTTTATCGTTTTTCGAAATTTCAATATCCTTGAAAATCGAATTTATTGTAAGATTAGAATAGGAATTGTCATTTTCAATCTTTAAAAGGGCTTTTACGGCTAATTTTCGAGAATTTACCATATTATTCACCGACAACAGTACCAATAGGAATTTGCTTACCGTTTAGCATTTGCTTTGCAGTCATCGCTTTAGAGCCTTCGGGTTGAAGTTCGGTAATACAAATTGAAAAACCGTCGCCACATGCGATTTGAAGATCGTTTGTATTGCCAATAACAGTACCATATTCTTTGGATGTTTTATCGCCGATTTCGGTTTTTATCACCTTTATTCTCTTACCGTCTAAGAAGAAAAAAGCGCAAGGCCAAGAGTAATAACCGCGAACTGCATTTTGAATTTCAAGAGCAGTTTTTGAAAAATCGAGTTTAGCCATATCTTTTTTAATAATAGGCGCATATGATGGCTCCCCTGTTTGTTTTTTAGGGGTTATTTCGCCTTTTTCTAACTTTTCAATGGTAGATAACATTAAGTTTGCGCTAATTAAGGAAAGGCGGTCAAAAAGCTCCTCTGCGGTTTCGTTTGGAAGTATATCAACCTTTTCAACCTCGAGAATATCGCCTGTATCCATACCTTCATCCATAAGCATTGTTGTAACACCGGTTTCGGTTTCCCCTTGAACGATACACCACTGAATCGGAGATGCTCCGCGGTATTTCGGCAAAAGTGAAGCGTGACCGTTTACACAACCAAACTTTGGAAGATCAAGTATTTCTTTTGGTAAAATTTTACCGTATGCCACAACAACTATAACATCGGGCGCTATATCTTTTAAAATTTCAAGCGCCTCACCTGTTCTAACCGAATTTGGTTGATAGACAGGGATATCATTTTCAAGCGCCAAAACTTTGACAGGTGGCGGAGTTAAAATTTGCTTTCTGCCAACAGGTTTATCAGGTTGAGCAAAAACCGCGCAAATTTCGTGTTCACTATTTATAAGTGATTTAAGGGTTACAGCCGCATAATCGGGAGTTCCCATAAAAACTATTTTCATATTATTTATCCTTATTTGCTCTATCTATATATAATACACCGTCGAGATGGTCGATTTCGTGGCAAAGCGCACGAGCTAAAAGACCTTCACCGGTAACCGTGATATTGTTTCCGAATCTATCCTGCGCTCTAACGCTGACCTTTTTAGGTCTTGTAACCTCAGCGCTTCGACCGGGTAATGATAAACAACCTTCACTATCGGTTTGTTTACCACTCATTTCGGTAATAACAGGATTGATAAGTTCAATTATTCCATCGCCAACGTCAATAACACAATATCTTCTCAAAATACCGATTTGCGGTGCCGCAAGACCAACACCCTCAGCTTTGTACATTGTATCTTTCATATCATCAAGCACAGTCCAAAGTTTTTCATCAAACTGCATTTGAGTACGGCAAACCTTTCTCAAAACATCGTCACCTAAAGTGACAATATTTCTAATAGCCATTAAAATTCCTCCTAAATAACAGTTTCAGGGTTGAAATCAACCGAAACCGAAACATCTTTTGAAAGTTTTATATCAATCGCTTTTTTGAGCATTTCTCTAAAGCGCTTGTTGTTTTTACATTTAATCAACATTCTAAATCTATAACGATTATTAACCTTTGCAACAGTTGATGCAGTAGGTCCTAAAATAATCATTTTAATATCTTTATATTCATTATTTAGCATTTCCCGAATATTACCAAAAATGCCATTTATAGCCGATAACGCTTCTTCACGATATATAGAATTAGCGCAAATGTAACACAGGTCACAATACGGCGGAAAAGTCAATAATTGGCGGGTTTTTATTTCACTTTCATAAAAACTATCGTAATCTTGATTTTTGGCAAGTTCAATAATGTTTGTATCAGGATTGACTGTTTGAATAATTGCTTTGCCCTCGTTTTCTCCTCTACCCGCTCGACCAATAACTTGGGTAAGTAAGGAAAAAGTTCGTTCAAAACTCTTGAAATCTTCGCTATAAAGCGCACCGTCGGCACCAACAACACCGACTAAAGTAACATTTGGAAAATCGAGTCCTTTTGCAACCATTTGAGTTCCTAAAAGAATATCGTATTCCCCGTTTGCAAAATC
>JAZORM010000044.1:0-8034 GCA_045656585.1 Acutalibacteraceae bacterium | reverse complement strand
TGTTTTTGCTTTTCGGAGTGATGGTAGAAAACATTATTGATATCGCATTTCACGTTTGGGTAATCGTATCGCTTTCAATGGGTATAAATGCTTCGGCAAAACTGGCGCAGTTGCCCGAAGAAGACGAGGTTTTGGAAAACGTTGAACCCGAAACGGTTCAAACACAATCTCAGGCGGTTGACAGCGCGTTTAAGAGAACCGCTGAAATTGGGGTTAAAAATCGTCTTTTGGCTGAAGCGCAGTTTGAAAATTATACTATCGTATACCGCCGAGTAGGTAAGGTGAACGAATTGGTTATAAACGGCTACGTTTACGACGAGTATGAGGCGCTGGTAGAATTTGCTCACGAATTGAAAGCGGTTGTTGGCGGTCACGAAATAGTTGCAGGATTTGACGGCGGTATAAATAGTTATATAAAATTCGATGGCAAACAAGTGGCGAAGAAAATCAGATTGTATTAAATCAAAAAGCACAAGGTTATCCTTGTGCTTTTTTCTTGTGTGTGCGAAATTGTCAAATGAATATTGCAAAACAATATAGAGGACAAAATTCTCTCAAAATGTCCTCTTTGGTATTGATTTCCCTTTCTTGCGGTGATATATTAGTATCGAAAGAAGGGGATTTTTTGTTTGATGTAAATTTTGTCGACCTTTCGTTTGGGGACGCCAAGATATCTTTTTTTAATTTTTCAAAGGGTGAATCGCAGGATTGGAACCCGATGTGGCACAATCATATTTATTATGAAATGCATTTCTCCTTTTCGGCTACGGTAGACTATAAGTTTTTGGATAGAGACCTAACCTTGAACGCGGGGGAGATGCTGATTATTCCGCCTTCGGTGGAGCACGAGTCGATTATCGCGCCTTATCAAAGCCGAGATTTTTTGGTAATTTCGCTTGATATAGAAAAACTTCAAACCAACGATGGCAACTATGAAAGTTTTGTTTCGGCGCTTAAAGAAAATGCGTTAAAGCCTATTAAAATCCCTGAGAATATAAAAGAAAGTTTGCTTGTTTTGGATTTTGAGGACAACTATAAAACCTTGCTTGGCAATTGTCGGCTCAAAAGTGCGGCGGCGCAGGTGGTCAACAGTCTTTTCAAAAAGATTATGCCCGAAAAACCGATAAAAAACGAAGAAAAACACCAAAAAATACTAATTGATTTAATGATGTTTTCATCCGGTGTCACAATCAACCAAATTGCCGAAGCCACAAACTATTCTAAGCGACAAATCAGCCGTATTATAAAGGCTCAGTATGGTATGACCTTTTCTGAAATACGGCGAAAGATTCAAAAGGGTAAGAAAAAGGGGAAGTAGAGCTATGCAAAGATTTTTATGTTGGGATGAATTTAATATTGAAAAAAGTAAAAACTTAACAATATATCAACACAAACCTCAAAAGACGAATATTGCCCTTAAGGGTGATAGCGATTGGGATGGTGTGCATAACGGTTATCCTCAAATAATTAAGGTGGAAAACGGTTACCGTATGTATTATCGTGCCTGGGGACAAAATGGATTTGTCGATAGAGATGACAGTATACCGGATAAAAGCTTTATTTGTGTTGCGGAAAGTTGTGATGGCAAAGAATTCACCAAAATCAATGTTGGCAAATACGAATTTGGGGGTTCCAAGGACAATAACATTGTTTTCTACCGCGACAATGGTAGAAATATAGATACTTTTACAATTTATTATGATGAAAATCCCGATTGTAAACCGAGTGAAAAATACAAGGTATTTGTCCGTGACCAAGCGACCGATATATTAGATTATTATATAAGTGAAAATGGTTTTGATTTCGAGTATGTAGAGCGTGTAGACGTAAACGGAACGTTTGATTCGTTTAACGCTGTTTTTTGGTCAGAAGAAGAAAAACTTTACCGCCTTTATTTCCGCGGATTTCACCACCCTGACGGTTCTCTTTGCAACGGCATAGGCGATGTTGACGAAACTAACGATATTCGTGATATTCGTTTGGCGGTAAGCCGTGATTTTAGAAAATGGGAGTTTGTTGATTTTCTTCATATTGAAAACCAAGGTGAAAATGTTCAACTCTACACAAACCAAGTGGTAAATTATTACCGCAAAAAAGGCGTGTTTGTGGGATTTCCAATGAGATACTGTGACCGAGCAAATGAAAAATTTAATTTTGAAAAAATGGCACTTTCTAAAGAACGCAAATCTATTATAGAAAAATACGGACGGGGTGGCACGGCAGTTTCAGATGCTGGCATTATGCTGTCGCGTGACGGGGTCAATTTCAATTTGAGCAAAACCGCCTTTGTAACCCCTGAGTACGATAGCGGTAATGACTGGTGGTACGGCGGAAATATGTCTGCTTACGGATTGGTTGAAACTGCGTCAGATGAGTCTAATTGTCCAAATGAAATTTCGTGTTATGTTGCTAAAGGCTATCGTGTGAAAAAGGTTGATTTTTGGAGATATACTGTTAGAATTGACGGTTTTTTCTCTTGGTACGGTGATGATGAAACCGAAGTTGTAACAAAGCCGTTTGTACTTGAAAAAGAGAATATGTTTATCAATTTTGCAACCTCGGCATCGGGTGGAGTTGAAATACAAATTCTCGATAATAAGGGAAACGCTATTGAGGGTTACGAGAGCGGAGTGTTGTTTGGTAACAACACAAACCGCCCCGTAGAATTCGAGAAACCGCTTAGCGACCTTGTTGGCAAAGAAATCAGCCTTAAATTTGAGTTTGATGACTGCCATTTATATTCGTACACTTTTGAATAATGCAACAAAAGTGGCTAATGTTGGTAAATTTTTGGTCTTTTGTTGAAACTGAAAAATCGGTGTGATATAATTCAAGTGAAAAGAGGTTTTTGAAATGATTAAAATTGAAAAAATCAATGAAAATATTTTTCGCACAGTAACACCGTATAAAGACATTTGGACCACGTTGTATATTATCAAAACCGAAAAGGGAGATATGCTTTTTGATGCGGCGAGCTTTGATAGTGATGCCGAAGAATATACCGTTCCTTTTTTGGAGGAATGTGGGGTTACGCCTGAGAGTTTAAAATACATATTTATTTCTCACGACCATTCCGACCATGCGGGTGGACTTTCGGCGCTTTTGGAAAAATATCCAAACGCGGTTGTTTTGTCGCGCTCGACCGAGCTTCGCAACCGTTTCGCCGAGTATGACGTAATTCCACCGCAAGAAAACGAGGTCTTTTTGGACGTGCTTGAGGTTGTAACCATTGTGGGTCATACGTCTGATTGCGCGGCTATTTATGACCTCCGTACAAAAACCTTTATAACAGGGGACTGTTTACAGGTTTGGGGTATTGTAGGTTCTCAAAATTGGGCGGCAAATATTCGTTTCCCCGTTTGCTATTTTGCCGATATTGAAAAGGTAAGAAAAATGGATATTGATTTGCTCTTGACTGCTCACGATTATTACCCAATCGGATATAAGGCAAAGGGCAAAGAAGAAATCGACCGCTATTTAGACGGTTGCCGTGAACCTTTGCTTAAATTAAAGGAACTCATTTTGGCAAACCCTGAGACCGATGACCAAGGTATTTGCGATATATACAATGTTTCGAAAGAAATCCCTACCTTCCATGCGGGTGTGGTTAAGTATGTTCGCGCGGCAATGAAAAAGAAAAGATTTTAATGGATTATATATAGCAATAAATGGCTCTCCCTTTGGGAGAACTCCCACTTTAGCGGGTGAGAGGTTTGCTTCGTGACCCTCTCCGTCGCCTAATGGCGCCACCTCTCCCATAGGGAGAGGCTTTTTTTATGAGTTTCACACAAAAACACATATATACCATATTTTGTGGTGGTTTTTGGTACGAAAGTGGTCAGTTTTGGTAAAAATGTGGTGTTTTGTTGTATGAGTGAGTTTTAAGTGTTATAATGTATCCGTAAATTTGAGTCGGAGGGTGAAAATATGGTAAAGCATATTATACTTTGGAAATTAAAAGAAGAATTCAATACTTTTGAGATTAAAAAGGCAATGAAAGAAAATCTCGAAAGCCTTTTGGGTGTGGTGCCCGGTCTTTTGGAAATGGAAATACAAATTGAGAATTTGCCATCCTCTAATGCCGACGTTATGCTTTATTCGGTGTTTGAAAGTGAAGAAGCACTTAAGGGTTACGCCATCCATCCCGAGCACGTAAGGGTGGCGGATACCTTTGTTCGTCCTTACACCGAAACCCGCAGTTGTATTGATTTTGAAGTTAAATAAAAGGAGTAATATTTATGAAAGTTTTAATGATTGGTGCTCACCAAGACGATAATGAATTTCGTTGCGGCGGTACCGCTTATAAACTTGTTCAAAAAGGTCACGAAGTTCGTTTTCTTAGTATGTGTAACGGTTGTGGCGGTCACCACGTTTTGACCCCTGCCGAAACTACTGCCACACGTGCTAAAGAGTCGGCTGAGGTTGCGAAACTTTTGGGTGTTACATACGATGTTTGGGATGACCAACCCGACTGCGCTTTAGTTGCCGACCTTGAAACTCGCCGTAGACTTATTCGCTATATAAGAAAGTTTTCACCCGACGTGATTATTGCTCACAGAACAAACGATTACCACGCCGACCATCGTGCCTCGGGTCAACTTGTGATGGATGCTTCGTATATGCTTATCGTTCCCCACGAATGTCCCGACGTCCCCGCAATGAAGAAAACTCCCGTTATAATGTATAATGAAGATAATTTTACCGACCCTGTTTTCCGTGGCGATTTGGTGGTTAATATTGATGATGCTATTGAAAAGAAGCTTCGTATGGCTCATCTCAACGTTTGCCAAGTTTACGAGTGGCTTCCATATACCAGCGGTCAATTAGATGAAATCCCCGAGGATGAGGAAGGTCGTTTTGAGTGGCTTTGCGGTATGGATATTAACCGTTGGTATTCGGATGAGGAGATTATGTCAAAGCCAATGCCAATAAGTCGCGGAGTTCGTTTTGCCAGACCTGCGGCTCGTTTTAGAGATAAACTCATCGAGGAGTATGGCGAAGAAAAGGGAAGCCGTATCCGTTTTGCCGAGGCTTTCCAAGTTTGTGAATATGGCTCGGCTTTGACCGAAGAAATAAAACAGGAATTTTTAACACTTTAATTATAAAATTTTATAATTTAAGAAGGTCTTGAAATTGAAAAAGAAGTTAGATTACAAGTGGATAATAGCAGGTCTTTGTTTTATAATGGTTTTTACCTGTTTGGGATTTTGTAGTTCTACAAGAAGTTTGTTTGTAAAGCCTATCACAAGCGCCCTTGAAATCAAGCGCGGAGTATATGCTTTGACCGACAGTTTCCGTTTTATTGCGGTTGCGGTTATAAACATTTTCTTTGGGGTTTTGGTTTCAAAATTCGGAACTCGAAAACTCATTGGCGCAGGGTTCCTGTCGCTTATAGCCTCAATGTCGATATACGCTTCGGCTAATAAGTTTTGGCAGTTTTACATCGCGGGAATTCTTTTGGGTGTTGGATTTTCTTGGACAACAACCACAATGGTTGGATGTGTTGTAAATCATTGGTGCAAGGAAAACAAAGGCACGATAATGGGTGCGATTCTTGCTGCCAACGGTCTAGGTGGCGCGGTTGCGACAATGATTGTGACAAATATTATCGAGGGCGGAACCGGACCTTTTGCCTATCGCAAAGCATATTGGACCATCGCTGCTGTGTTGGCTGTGGTTGGTACGGTTGTCGTTGTTTTCTTTAGGGAACATCCGAAAAATGCGCCCGAAACCAAAGAAGATATACCTGCTCACAAGAAAAAACGCCGTGGAAACAACTGGACGGGTATTTCCTATTCGGAAGCGATTAAAAAGCCATATTTTTATATGGCGGCGGTTTGTATTATGCTAACGGGTGCTATATTGCAAGGTATTACAGGTTCGGCTGCGGCACAACTTCAAGACGTTGGACTCACGGATACTTACGTGGGACTAGTGTTGAGTGTGCACTCGATTTTCCTCGCGATCTTTAAGTTTGGAACAGGTATTATTTATGATAAATGCGGACTAAGGACAACTGTAAATATTTGTAGTATAACCGCTGTTATAGTAATGTTTATGTTGGCGTTTGTCACCAACAGCCCATTAGGCAAAATTATGGCTATGATTTACGGTGTATTCTCGTCGCTAGCATTGCCTTTGGAAACGATTATGCTTCCGATTTATGCGGGAGACCTTTTTGGCGATAAATCGTTCGATAGAGTCTTAGGCGTTTTCGTTTCGGTTAACTCGGTGGGATACGCTTTGGGCTCGGTTGTAATAAACGGTTGTTACGATATTTTTGGCAGTTATAAGGGTGTATTTATAGCTTGTGCAAGTGCTATGTGTATTATTTTCGTTGTGTTACAATACGTTATGACAAAAGCAAACGAGCAAAGAAAACTCGTTGAAAGCAATAGTTGAATTTAAAAACCGACAGTTTTCTGTCGGTTTTTGTTGTATTTGCGAAATTTGTGTGATATAATGAAACAGTGAATAAAGGTGGTGGGTTGATGTTCGAAGATTTAAGCAACGAAATGATGTTTTTGTTGGCGTGTTTGATAGATGTATTCGTTATTGCTTTGTTTGTTTTTTTAACCATCATCGCTACAAAACAACACAAGAAAATCAATCAAATAAAAAAACAACTTGCCGAAGAAAAAAAGTGGCATAAAATAGCCTATGTTGATGCGCTTACAGGCTTGAGAAACCGAATGGCGTTCAACACCTGCGCTGATGAGATTGAATCAGGTGCTAAGGAACACGATGAAATCTACGTTGTTGTGATGGATATAAACGATTTTAAAAAAATCAACGATACCTACGGTCATGACGTTGGCGATGAAACCTTGCAAATGACGGCGCAACTTTTGAATCGAGTATTTGACAAGGATAATTATTTCGTTTTCCGTATGGGCGGAGATGAATTTGCGATAATTTCTATCGACGTTCCCAAAGAAGAAATCGAAAGAAAAATTATGATGATTAAAACGTCGGACGTTGGCGAAAGCTTTGGTTGTACTTTTGCTTTTGGTTGGGAGTGTGTCGATTTGAGTGTCGATGACCCAATGGACCATGCGCTTATCTTGGCCGACCGAAAGATGTATGCCGAAAAATCAAAAACAAAAACGATTACCGCATAGAAAAAGAACTAAAAAACTCCCTCATCGAAGGGAGTTTTTTTACTTTTCATTTGTTTGGTTATAGGTTGGGAAGAGTTCTCGCCATACGTCAGTATGCGCCTCGCAATCGAGGTAGTGGGCGAAGAAGTGGTTGTCGCGAAGTGTTGCGCGGGGAACACAAGCGGTATGGATAACGTCCAAATAGTTGTTCATATTCTTACGGCAAAAATCACTCCAACCTTGTTTCCACTCGCCGTTTTTGAGTTGTTGGTTACGCTTTTTGAAATCCGCCATAATTTCTTCGGCTTTCTCGCCCTTTGCAAGAGTTATGCCACAATCGGTGTTTTCAATGGGGATAAATTCGATTTCGTTTGTCTTTGTGTCATATTTAACGGCAAGAAGGGTGTCCCAAGTATCAGGGGTTGGTATGCCGTTGGGTTTTACGAAGTGGAAATTTCCTTGGCCGTAGAGAATATGACCGTCTTCGAACTCTTCATAACATCCAATGCAATGGCTGTGTTGACAAAGAACTAAGTCGGCACCGTTTTTAATCATCGCGCGACTTTGTTTCAAAAGGCGTGGCGACGGATATTGACAATGCTCTTTACCGCCATGGTAAACAACGATTACACGGTCGGCGGTTTGTTTGGCTTTTCGGATGTCCTCCATTGTGTCGAATGGACAAATCGCGCGGCAACCCATACGGTCGTCGAGCGCATAGGAATATTCGTGTTCGCAAACGGCGATGATGGCGATTTTCTCACCGTCTTTTTCAATTATAAGGTCTTTTCTCGAGTCTTCGTAGTTGTCGCCAAAGCCTGTTGGGATAATACCGACTTGGTCTAAATATTTAAAGGTGTCCATAGCACCTTGTTTTCCGAAATCGAAAAAGTGATTATTTGAAACCGAGCAATAATTAATTCCGATTTCTTTT
>JAZORM010000043.1:0-9168 GCA_045656585.1 Acutalibacteraceae bacterium | reverse complement strand
GAGTCTTCGTAGTTGTCGCCAAAGCCTGTTGGGATAATACCGACTTGGTCTAAATATTTAAAGGTGTCCATAGCACCTTGTTTTCCGAAATCGAAAAAGTGATTATTTGAAACCGAGCAATAATTAATTCCGATTTCTTTTAAAACTTTTGCGGTGTTGGGGTGCGCCTTTAAGCAAGGACCGAATTTTTGTATTTCTTTATCAGAATCAGTGAGTGCACATTCGAGATTTACAAAGTTAACGTCGTTGCCTTCAAAAAGCGAAACGGTATCGCTAAAAAGGCTGTCAATATCGCCTTTTTCAAACAACGGGTTGGTTACATCAGTGGGAGATAAGTCGCCTACAAATAAAGTTTTCATAAATATTCCTCACCATAAACAAGTTTATGTTTTTATTATATAAGAAACAATTGTTAAAATCAATATAGATTTTATATATAAAATACTTGATAAACGGTCGGTTTTAATGTAAAATAAAAGAAAAGGGCTTAAATTTAAGTCCGAAGGAGGAAACTATGCCAACCTTAAACATTATGAAATACGCTACAAAGGGCAATAACTTGCACTTGCGTGTTGCTATGGGACATTTTGCCACAAGCAACAACCACAGCAATTACTATATTGACGTGGTTAGCCAAAAAACACGTCTTACTGAAGCAAAAGCTGTTGCCGAAGAATTGCGTTCGTATTACTATGCTACCACCGTTGTTGATACAATTCTTTGTCTTGACGGTACCGAGGTTATAGGCACTTGCCTTGCGGAAAGTCTTACAAAAGCCGATTTTATAAATATGAATGCGCACAAGTCGATTTATGTTGTGACACCTGAGTTTGTAAACGGTAGTCAGCTTTTATTCCGCGATAATATCGTTCCTATGATTGAAGGAAAACACGTTATGATACTTGCGGTTTCTGTGGCTTCAGGTAAAACGGTAGAAAGCGCGATAGACGCTGTTAAATATTATGGCGGTCATGTTTCGGGAGTGGCTTCGATTTTCTCTACAAAGGAAGAAATCGGCGGTTATCCTGTTCGTTCGGTATTTAATCCTAAGGATTTACCCGATTATAAGAGCTATCCTGCCCACGAATGTCCAATGTGTAAAGCGGGTCAAAAGATTGATGCGCTCATAAATAGCCACGGATTCTCAAAACTTTAAAATTTAAAACCCCGTTTGGTGAACACTTTAAAACGTGTTTCTCAAGCGGGGTTGATTTTTATTTATTTGCAAAATTTGTAATATCACAAAGACATTGTTCAAAGTTTACGCTGTAAAAAGAATGATTTTTGTCGGCGAGGGTTAGTTCTATGCAACGTTTGGTATAGTTACAAGCAAAAGTTAGGGCTTCTTTCAAACTTTTGCCACAACACAAACCGCCGTAAACGGTCGAGGAAAAGACGTCGCCTGTTCCGTGGAAATCCTGCGGTTCGCGTTCGGTATAATATTCGAAAACCTCATCTCCGTTTAAAAGACAAAATACGCCGATTTGGGTATCGCCTTTTTTAACGCCTGTAATTACAACGTCACGAGCGCCGTTTTGGTGGAGTTTTTCACAAAGGTTTAATAAATAATCGTAATCATACTTTTCTTTATATTCCTTCTCGAGCATAAACGCCGCTTCGGTTATGTTTGGGGTTATAATATCCCCAATACTGCAAAAGTTTTTTGAGGCTTTTACATATTCTGTGTCAAAACCCGAATACAACTGTCCGTTATCTCCCATAGCGGGGTCAATCATAACGATACCTTCGGGTTTTACAAAGTTTTTGATAATCTCTTTGACTTCTTTGATAAGGTCGACAGCGCCCAAGTATCCTGTGCAAATGCCGTCGAACAGAATACCTTCGTTTTTCCAAGCGTCAGTGATAGACGGGATTTGGTCGCAAAGGTTTTTAAAAGTCCAATGCTTGAATTGAGTATGGGTCGAAAGAAGCGCCGTAGGAAGCGCACAAGTTTCGATACCAAATGCGGAAATTATTGGTAACGCGGCGGTTAAGGAACATTTTCCGACACACGAAAAATCTTGAATTGTGAGTATTTTTTTCATCAAATTCGCCTTCTTTTTAAATCTTTCATTATAATATCATATTTTTAAAATGTTTTCAATAAGTCAATTATTACAAACTTTTGTTGAAAAATATTCGAGGAAATGGTATATTAGAGATATAAAGATTTTAGGTGGAGAATATGAAAATAAAAACGAAGATACTTCCCTATAGCGAAGCTGTAAAATTAAAACCAAAAAAACACAAAAAACCGCTAAAGCCGTTCTTTCTATTGGCGTTGGTTATAAGGGTTTTATCCTTTTTTGAGTTGTTTGGAAAAGGTTTTAGGTGCGAAAAAATCGGGATGGAAAAACTCTCTAAAAAAGAGCCGTGTTTGATTTTGATGAACCACTCGAGTTTTATCGACCTTAAAATTGTGTCGACGCTTTTGTTCCCAAGAAAATATAATATCGTAATGACTTCGGATGGGTTTGTTGGCAAGAATTGGCTTATGCGACTTATTGGTTGCATCCCAACCCAAAAGTTTATAAGCGATAGTTTGCTTGTTAAGGATATTTTTCATTGTGTCAAAAAGAATAACACCTCGATATTGATGTATCCCGAGGCGAGTTATAGTTTTGACGGAACGGCAACGCCGTTGCCCGAAAGTCTTGGCAAACTTGTTAAAAAGTTGGGTATTCCCGTTGTGATGATAAAAACCTTTGGTGCGTTTGCTTACGACCCGCTTTATAACAATCTTCAAAAGCGCAAGGTTAAAATCTCGGCAGAGATGAAATATCTTTTGTCGCCCGAAGAAATCGCTTCGAAACCGTTTGAAGAAATAAACCAAATTTTAAAAATGGAGTTTACCTTCGATAATTTCCGTTGGCAACAGGAAAACGGGGTTAAAATTCGCGAAAACTTCCGTGCGGATTGTCTTAATCGCGTACTTTATAAATGCCCCAACTGTCTTGCTGAGGGTGAGACCGAGGGTAAGGGCATAACCCTCACTTGTAAAAACTGCGGAAAGGTTTACGTTTTGAGCGAGGAAGGTTTTATGGAGGCGATAGACGGCGAAACCGAGTATCCCCATATTCCCGATTGGTACTCTTGGCAACGCGAATGTGTTAAAAAAGAAATTTTGAGCGGTGAATATAAGATTGAGCGTGACGTTGATATCTATATGCTAATTGATACCAAGTGTCTTTATAAGGTTGGCGATGGGGTTTTAACCCATACAAAAGAGGGCTTTACTCTTGTTGGCTGCGACAATCAGTTGAATTATTCTCAAGCTCCCGAGTTATCATATAGCCTTTATTCTGATTTTTATTGGTACGAGAAGGGCGATGTGATATCGATTGGTACACCGAAAGTCTTGTATTATTGTATCCCAAAAGACAAAAAAGATATTGTGGCAAAAGCAAGGATCGCCGCCGAAGAAATTTATAAAATGAAACAAAAATAAGATGTAAATGGTTCGTACCCTAACGGTATAAGACAAATTAAAAGAAGCACGAAATTTTCGTGCTTCTTTTTGCTTTAATTATAATCCTAATATAGCCGCGCCGATGATACCCGCATCGTTGCCGAGTTCGGCGATTTTGATTTGTGAGAAATTGGTTTGAGTAGCACCGCCGTATTCCCAACGACGAATTGTTTTAATAAGCGGTTTCAAGAGATAGTCGCCCTCACCGCAAACACCGCCGCCGATACAAAGAACTTCGGGTTGGAAAATGTTAACCATATTGGTAAGACCGCAAGCGAGATATTTAATATACATATCAACAACTTCTTTAGCGGCTTTGTCATCTTTTTTAGCAGCATCGAAAGCGGTTCTGCCATTAACATTTTCGAGATTATCGTCTGCGAGTTCCCACATAAGAGAGTCAATTTTTTCTATCATTTTTTCCTTGGTCATATTGATAAGACCTGTGGCAGAACTGTACGCTTCAAAACAACCGTGGCGACCGCAAGTACAGGGTCTACCGCCAACCTCAATAACAGTGTGGCCGAGTTCGGCACCCGAGTAGTTGAAGCCTGAATAAAGCTTACCGCCAATAACAATACCGCCGCCAACACCTGTACCGAGGGTGATCATTATAACGTCGGAACAACCTTTACCCGCACCTGCTTTAGCTTCTGCCAAAGCGGCAGCGTTAGCGTCGTTTTCCAAATAAATCTTTTCAACGGGGAGACGGCTTTTGAGCTCGTCAGCCATTGGGTAGTTGGTCATTTTGATATTGTTTGCATATCGAACGTAGCCGGTCTTGGGGTCGATTGAACCGGGAGCGGCAATACCCACAGAGGCAACTTCATCAAAAGAAATACCTGCGCGTTCAACAATAGATTTGCAAAGATTTGCCATGTCATCCATGATTTCGTTTGTCGGACGAGCGGCACCTGTTGGAACCTTATCCTTCAAAACGATTTCATAATTTTCGTTAACAAGACCGATAGCGATATTGGTACCGCCGAGGTCGACACCTAAATAATACATACAATCACCTTTGAGTTTATTTGCCTTTATTGTATCAAAAAATTATACAAAAGTAAAGAGGAAATATGTTTTATAACATTGAAAAATGAAACTATAAATGCTATAATATAAACACAAGTTTATAAGGGGGAGAGCCTATGAAATACATTGTAAATGGTAAAATTATTTTGCCCGACGGGATTCTCGAAGATAGCGCGATTGCTTTCCAAGAGAAGATAGTTGGAATTACTGATTATAAGGATATCCCGAAAGATGCTGAGATTATCGATGCAAACGGCGGTTTTGTAAGCCCCGGTTTAGTTGATATTCATATCCACGGTTATCTTGGAGAAGATACTTCCGACGGCAAAGCTGAAGGTATTGAAAAAATGGCAAACGGTATTATAAAAAACGGTGTCACCTCTTGGTGTCCTACGACTATGACCGTTAGTATGGATGAAATCAATACCGCGCTTGAGGTTGTACGCTCTTTAAAAGAAAAGAGCAAAAGTTGGACCGGCGCCGAAATTTTGGGTGTCAATCTCGAAGGTCCGTTCATAAATCCTAAGAAAAAAGGTGCACAGGCTGAGGAACACATAAAAGCTCCCGATGCCAAGTTTGTTTTAGACAATGCCGATATTATTTCGGTGGCTACTATGGCTCCCGAAATGGATGGCGGTGTAGATGCGATTAAAGAAATCACTGAAAATAGCAATGTAAAGGTTTCTATCGGTCATACCGATGCTTCGTTTGAAGATGCTATGGCGGGTATTGATGCGGGTGCCAGTCATATTACCCACCTTTTCAATGCTCAAACAGGTTTGTTACATAGAAATCCGGGTGTTGTTGGAGCGGCGTTGCTTCGCGACGTTTCGACCGAACTTATTTGCGACACTTTCCATATACACAAAGGTCTCTTTGAACTTATCGCAAAGGTTAAGGGCGACAACTTTGTCCTTATTACTGACTGTACACGCGCAGGCGGTATGCCCGACGGTGAATACACTCTCGGCGGTCAAAAAATTATCGTAAACGGAATTGAGTGTCTTTTAGAAGACGGAACAATCGCGGGTAGTGTATTGAAACTTAACAACGCGGTTAAGAATGTTCGCGATAATACCCAAATGCCGTTTTGGAAGGTTGTGGCTGCTGCTAGTCTTAACCCTGCAAAAGCGATTGGTGTCGATGACCGCAAGGGCTCTTTGGAAGCAGGAAAAGATGCGGATATTATCATCACGGACGATGATTTCAATATTGTAAAAACAATTATAGGAGGCAAGATTAAATATGAATCTTAAATTTGAAGCGAAATTAGATAAAGGCTTTCAGCCGATGATACTCGTTTACAACGATTTTATTGCTCGTGCGAAGGCAGCCGGCGGCGAAAAATTGGTTATTGGTATTGAGCGTAACAACGGTTTCGTATCAACCTTTGAAATGACCGTTTTCCCTGACGGTACAGGCCATGATGAAGAAAATCTCAGCTTGGTTGAGCGCATCATCAAAACTCTCCTTTGGGTTAAGGGTGGTTACAAGGTTATTATTGCGGGTTCGAAGCTCATTTATGAAGGTATCGCTAAGGCGTACAGCCCCGATGGTGAAAGAGCTTTCGACTGCGGTATGATGAAAAAGATTTATGAAAAAGATTTGGTGGTTGAGTGGAAGCCTATCGAAGAAGCTCCCAAAACACAAGAATCGGCTACTCCTATTGGACGTCATCTCGACGGTTGCCGTATCGGTTTCGACGCGGGTGGTTCTGACCGTAAGGTTAGCGCTGTTATCAATGGTGAAAGTGTATATTCCGAAGAGGTTGTTTGGTTCCCAAAACTCAATTCCGATCCTAAATATCAATATGAAGGGATTATGGCGGCTATGAAGTCGGCGGCTGAGCATTTGCCACGCGTTGACGCTATCGGCGTTTCTTCAGCGGGTTGCTACGTTAACAACCGCATTATGACCGCATCTCTCTTTATCAAGGTTTCCGATGAAGATTTTGAAAAGTACGTTAAGAATATGTATATCGATATCGCTAAGGAATTTGGCGAAAACGTACCGCTAGAAGTTGCAAACGATGGTGACGTTACTGCTTTGGCAGGTGCTATGGACCTTGAAGACAACGCCGTTCTCGGTATTGCTATGGGTACTAGTGAGGCCGGCGGTTACGTTGACCCCGCAGGTAATATCACAGGTTGGCTCAACGAATTGGCTTTCGCTCCTGTTGATTATTCGAAGGATGCAATGGTTGATGAATGGTCTGGCGATTATGGTTGCGGTGTTAAATACTTCTCGCAAGATGGTGTAATCAAACTCGCTCCTGCGGCAGGAATTGAACTTGATGAAAGCTTGTCACCTGCTGAAAAGCTTAAGGTTGTACAAGGTCTTATGGAAGAAAAAGACCCACGCGCTGCTGCGATTTATGATACTATCGGCGTTTATTTTGGTTATGCAATCGCTTATTATAGTCTTTTCTATGATATTAAACACGTTCTTATTATGGGTCGTGTTACCAGCGGTGAAGGCGGCGTGATTATTCTTGACCGTGCTAACAAGGTTCTTGCAGAAGAATTCCCTGAACTCAGTCAAAAATGCGAACTCCATATTCCTGATGAAAAATCGAGAAGAGTTGGTCAGTCGGTTGCGGCTGCAAGTTTGCCTGAAATTAAGTAGTAAAATGAAATACCACTCGCTACGGCGAGTGGTATTTTTAATTAGAAGATACCTTTATTATATTTTATCATTGCTTTAAAGGTTATTATAAGTCCAGCTATAAGACCCAAAACTAAAATGACGTAACCTACGTTTAGAAATATAGGACTTTCGAGTTTGAGCGAAAGTATAGATAAAACGCTTAGTATCATTATGCTAACGCCGATTATAATAGTTCCGAGTCCCACTTGTTTTCCAAAGGGTAAAATGTCCTCTTCGGCTACACGGTGGCGGTGGTAGGAGTGGAGCGAGGAAATATCGCCCTTCATATTTTTGATGCCTAAAAAAACACACAAAACACCTACAGCAAATGCGACAATATAAGCTGTCATAATTTTCTCCTTAAATTTCTATTTTGTATTCTTTATCTATTAGCATATAGTTTAGGTTATGTTTTTTTGCAAGTTTCAAATTTTTTATATTGTCTTTTATTATATCTTCAATATTAAAATCAGGGTCGGGAAGCCTTTTTTCAACTACGTTTTCATATTTTAATATGTTGGCGTAGTTGTTTTTAATATATTCTTCGCTCATTATAAGGCAGTAGTATTTAATATTTTCGAGGTATTCTTTTTCGAAATCATCAGCCCAAGCGAAAGGAATATAACAACCCTCAACCACCAAGTTTTGCTCATTTTCAATGGCGGTTTTTATCATTTCGCGAACAATCGGCCAAAGATAATCGGTAAGGTCTTTATCATCGCTTAAAGGGGATAAATCGGTGTTGTCGCTTCTTATCAGTCCCATTTTTAAGTGGTCGATTGAAAGATAAGGGTATTTGTATTTTTCTAAAAGCTTTTGCGCTAAGGCCGTTTTGCCTGTGTGACTGGCTCCTGCGATTAAAATAACCATTACTTATTTACAAATTTAACAGCGGTGCCGTAGGCAATAACTTCAGCCGCACCTTGCATAACAGCAGAAGAAGCATAGCGAATATTAACAACGGCATCAGCACCAAGAGCTTCGGCCTCGGCTACCATTCGTTTAGTTGCAAGTGCTCGGGCATTATTCATCATATCGTTGTAAGCTTTGAGTTCGCCGCCTACCAATGTTTTGAAACTTTGGGCAATATCGTTGCCAATGTGTTTTGATTGAATTGTGCTGCCTTTAACAAGGGTTAGAGTTTCTAATTCTTTGCCGCTGATATAATCAGTATTTACTAATATCATCTTCTTCACCTTTCTTAATTTCGTTTATTCTTTCTATACAAACGCCTATTATTATCGCCGAAAAGACGGGCGGAAAAATTGCAAAAACAAATTTCCAAAATCCCGGAATTAGAGCGATTAAAAAGCCAAAATAAACTATGTAATAGAGTATTAAAATCACAGTAACTACAATTGGTGCTACCATTTTCTTTTTGTGGGAACGCATGAGTTTCACCTCAATATAAGTATATCATACAAATTATATTTTTAAAAGTCAAAAATTATTTTTTCATTTCCATATAGGGAAGAGTATCGAAACCATGGCTTTTATAAAGCCTTACAGCACCTTCGTTTTCTTCTTCAACTTCCAAACGGAAAATGCAGTTGGTATATTTCTCGGTTATAAATTTTAAAACTTTATTCCCAAGACCGAGTCCGCGGAAATCTTTTTTGATATACAAATCTTCAATCCAGATACATTGTTTTCCAAACTCGGTCGAAAAACTTTTTGCAATCATAGTATATCCTAAAATTTCGCCCTCGTTTTCAATGACGAAACCCTCTAAAAATGGATTGTCGCTAATACAAGCATCTATATCGGCTTCGAAAATTTCTTTTGAACCGTTGGTGAAAACGGCGGGGGAGTTGTAGAAAACTTCCATCATAGAAAGAACGGCTTGTTTGTCGGTTTTGGTTATTGGTCTGATTGTTGGGTTCATATTTTTCTCCGTTTCTTGAAAATTGTTATTATGGCAAAAATTACGCTTAGAGTCAGCAAAGTGACAAGATAAATAAAGTAGATGTTTCCGTTGGTGTGTTCTGACCAGTTGGAAAAATCGATTTTGTAGTTTTCGC
>JAZORM010000042.1:0-14592 GCA_045656585.1 Acutalibacteraceae bacterium | reverse complement strand
TCGTTCAAAACTCTTGAAATCTTCGCTATAAAGCGCACCGTCGGCACCAACAACACCGACTAAAGTAACATTTGGAAAATCGAGTCCTTTTGCAACCATTTGAGTTCCTAAAAGAATATCGTATTCCCCGTTTGCAAAATCTGTAAGATATTTAGAATATGAATCACGAGAGACCGTACTATCGGCGTCAAGTCTTAATATACGAGCATTCGGAAAAAGTTGTTCCATTTCTTCTTGGGCTTTTTGAGTACCAAGCCCCAAAAATTTCAAATGTTCTTTTTCACATTCGGGACATTTATTAGTTAGCGGTATTGAATGACCGCAATAATGACACATAAGTCGTTTATTTGCCGAATGATAGGTCATAGAAATACTGCAATTAGGACAAGTAGCAACGTATCCGCAATCAGGACAAGAAATATAGGTGTTGTGTCCTCTGCGATTAAGAAGAATTATCGCTTGTTTTTTATTTTCAAGCGTTTGTACCAATTCTTCGTATAAAACAGTACTGATACTGCCCGAATTTCCATTTAATATTTCTTTTTTCATATCCACTACCGTTACAGGCGGTAGTTTAGACTCGTTATAACGCTTTTTAATGGTATATAACGAATATTTTCCTTGTTTAGCCTTTGTGTAGGTTTCGATAGAAGGAGTCGCCGATGCTAAACATAAAAGACCTTTATGATAAAGGGTTCTAAGTTTAGCCAAGTCTCGTGTATGAAAACGTGGTGATTTTTCGGATTTATAGGTGTGTTCTTGTTCTTCATCAATAATAATAAGACCCAAATTCTCAAAAGGAGCAAAAATCGCACTACGAGTACCGATAGCAATCATCGCATCACCATTTTTAATACGTTTCCATTCATCCATACGCTGTCCTTGAGACATTGCACTATGGAAAACCGCGATTTTGCTTCCGTATCTACTTGTGAAAATATTTATTATTTGGGGTGTTAGCGCAATTTCAGGAACCATCACGATAACACCTTTATTATCAGCACAAACACGGTCAACAAGCTTTAAGAAAACTTGAGTTTTACCCGAACCTGTAACTCCGTATAAAAGCGAAACCTTTGCTTCAGGGTTTTCATAATCTACAAGCAAACCATTAAAAGCCTTTTCTTGTTCTTCGGTTAGAATTATATCCTTAGGTTTTGGTGAGTATTCGGTTTTATAAGGTTTTCTAAAAACCTGTTTTTCAAACGCCACCAAAACACCCTTAGAAATCAAATTATCGATAACCGAAACTGTCACACCTGTAAAATAACGGATTTCTTTAACACTTGCGCTTTCGATATCAACAAGTAAATCTACTACTTCTTTTTGTCTTGGTGTAACTTTAATTTCGGCGAAATTTTCCGAAAGTCTTACCCATTTTTGAGTAGCGTCGGAAATTTTTTGTCGTGTTTCGCTATTTTTGAACAAAACTTCTCTATCAACCAGTGATTCTAAATCATCTTTCGTAACCGAGAAAATTGATAAAATATCCGATTCGGATATTTCTCCTTTTTTCTTTAAATACTCAAAAATTTCTTTATCTGTATCGTTTAAAAGATTTATAGATATAAATTCATCGTTTGCCGAATAGAAATCAACAAGTTTATGAGTAATTCCCGACGGTAACATAATACCTACCGCGTCATAATAATTACAAAAATAATTATCATGCATAAATTTACACATATAAAGCGATTCACTGTTTAAAATCGGGTCTTTATCAATTATCGAAAGAATAGATTTTAGTTTTGATGTATCATCAGCCGAAACTTCAAAAACCATTGCTTGTTTTTTAAGGTTTGATTTGCCGAAAGGTACCACAACACGACAACCTGATTTTATGTTGGAATTTTCGGGAACGGAATAACTGTAAAGTTTGTCAAAAGCATAAGTTGCGCCTTGTAAAGCAACCTTAACAACCGTTCCTTTCATAAAAATTCCTCCAAAACATTAATTAGTTTTCTTCGTTTTCGTTAGCCAATGTATCGATAGCGATACTAACAGGTTTAATAGTAGAAATTTCGCCGTTTTCTTCTTGTGATTTTGAAATCTTTCTTGCAGTATTTGCTACGTCAAGAACTAAGCGATATCTGTTCTCATAAGTTTTAATAAGTTTACCAATATTAGGATTTAACATTTCTAAGCACCTCGTTAATTAATTGTTTTTGTCTTTTTATATTCAAACGGCTGTTTTCAATAGTTGAAATTATATCATCAACAGCAGTATTGATATCATCGTTTACAATAATGTAGTCATATTCGCTTGCTCTTGCGATTTCTGAAAGAGCAATATGCATACGTTCATCTATAACAACCTGTGATTCGGTTCCGCGATTACTCAAACGACGCCTTAACTCTTCATAAGAAGGCGGCATTATGAAGATACTAATTGCTTCAGGTAATTTTTTACGAATATTAGCAGCACCGTTTACATCAACTTCAATAATCATATCAAAACCGTTTAAACTTGCTTCTACAACAGGAAGTTTTGGTGTGCCGTAATAGTTACCTGCATATATGTTATATTCAAGCAACAAATCATTTTCGAGCATATCTTCAAATTTTTCACGGGTAATGAAGTTGTACTTTTCGCCTTCTTTTTCACCCTCTCGCATACCGCGAGTTACAGAAGAAATTGAAAACTTAATATCGGGGCGTTTTTTAAAAAGTTCAACCAGCAAAGTATCTTTGCCTGAACCCGAAGGACCCGAAATTATAAATATTCCACCTTTATTCATCATTTTCCTCCTCAAAATTCACATCAGTTTCACTAAGTCGTGAAGCCAACTTCTCATAAGTTAAATAACAAAGTATAACGTGATGACTGTCGGTAATAATTACAGTTTTTGTTTTTCTGCCTACCGTAGCGTCGACCAAAATCCCCTGTTCCTTTGCATCTTGAATAATACGTTTTATTGGTGCTGAATCGGGAGTCAGAACAGCTACTACACGCTCTGCCGAAATCATATTACCTGAGCCAATGTTTACAAGCTTCATAAACTACTCCATATTTTGAATTTGTTCTCTGATTTTTTCAATTTCAGATTTAATATCTACAACAGTGTGTGCAATCTCAATATCTTGAGCCTTAGAACCAATTGTATTAGCTTCACGGTTCATTTCCTGAACAATGAAATCAAGCTTTCTACCAATAGCATCGCTTGAAGACATTAAGGTTTCAAACTGTTTTATATGACTGCGAAGACGAACAGTTTCTTCAGCAACCGCAACTTTATCAGCAAAAATTGCAACCTCGGTTAAAACGCGTTGTTCATCTATTGTATTATCACCCAAAAGCTCTTTAATCTTTTGCTCAATACGTTCGCGATAATTTTTAACAGTTTCGGGTGAACGTTCTTCGATAAATGAAACCTTTTCTAATATGTAGTTTGCTCTATTGGTAACGTCATTTAATAGTCTCTCACCTTCAACAGTTCGCATTGCGATAAAGTTTTCAAGCGCTTTCTCTAAAACAACAAATACAGCTTTTTCAACAATCTCATCATCTAGAACTTGGCGTTTGATTTTAAACATTTCGTTATTTCCAACAAGGTCCGAAATCTTAACGTCATTTTTTAAATGATATTCTTTAGAAAGATTTTTAAGCGCTTTTAGATAAGCATTTGCGTATTCATGGTTAATTTCAACGATTGTTGCATTTTCAGTATTATCATCAATTAAAATACTAACCTCTACCTTACCGCGAGAAATCGATTCGGAAAGACGGCTTTTGATTTTTTCCTCCAAGAAAGAATACGCTCTCGGCATACGGCTTGAGAATTCGAAATAACGATGATTCACGGATTTTATCTCAACGGTAATATCAAGACCGTCGACCATTTCTTTCGCTCTGCCAAAGCCTGTCATACTTCTTACCATTCTTTTCACTCCTAAGGCTTAATTTAACTCGAATTATTATATAAGTTCAATTCGACACTTCTCCATAATAATTCATAATATTTTACCAAATTTTCACCCTAAATGTCAACCTTTTCCCCACTTTGTAACTATTTTTAACTTTTATAATATTTATATAATATATACTAATATAAAAAATTGCGATAAATAGCGTTTACAAATTATAAAAAACATTATTATTGGATGATAAAAAATTTAATAAAAAATATTTGATTTTTGTATTGACAAACCACCCTTTTGTTGTTATAATAGGTCTTGCTCGTTTGGACCAGTAGCTCAGTTGGTTAGAGCAACCGGCTCATAACCGGTTGGTCCGGGGTTCGAGTCCCTGCTGGTCCACCAAAACGTGTACTGCTCGATTTGGTAACCAAAAAAGAGCAAAAAATGTATGTAAATGAAAATTTACATACAAAATACCTAGGGGTATGGTGTCAATGGTAGCACACCGGTCTCCAAAACCGTTTGTGTGGGTTCGAATCCTACTACCCCTGCCATAAACCGACAAGTCTAAAGGATTTGTCGGTTTTAATTTTATTAAAAAATAGGTGAACAAATGAAAACCGAAAGAAACATTTTAATCGCATTTATTTTAAATTTAACCTTCAGTATATTTGAGTTTTTTGGCGGATTGTTTACAGGAAGCGTTGCAATCATATCCGACTCGGTACATGATTTAGGCGATGCTGTAAGCATCGGCATTTCCTATTTTTTAGAACGCAAAAGCCGTAAACAACCTGATGAAATCTATACCTACGGTTATCTTCGTTTTTCGGTTTTGGGCGGAATAATCACAACCTTTATTCTCTTAATTGGCTCTATCGCCGTTGTTTACAATGCAATTTTGAGAATTATAAATCCGGTTGAAATTAACTACAATGGTATGATTATTTTAGCAATAATCGGTGCCATTGTAAATTTGGGTGCGGCGTATTTTACCAAAGAAGGTGACTCTATAAACCAAAAAGCCGTAAATCTTCATATGCTCGAAGATATGCTCGGATGGGTTGTGGTACTCATTGGCGCAGTTGTTATGAAGTTTACTAATTTCCGTCTACTCGACCCTGTTTTATCAATTGCTGTGGCAATTTTTATTTTCATAAATGCTATTCAAAATATCAAAGAAGTTTTAGACCTGTTCCTTGAAAAAACACCAGAAAATATCGAAGAAATTGAAGAACATATTTTAGAAATTGACGGTGTAATCGACGTTCACCATATCCATATTAGAAGTATCGATGGACATAACAACTATGCTACAATGCATATTGTAACCGATTCCGACCACCACGAAATCAAGGAAAAAGTTCGTAAAGAACTGGAAGAACACAGTATAGGACATGCAACGCTCGAGCTTGAAACATCCGATGAGCATTGTCACCACCGTGAGTGCCATATTCACCACCACGAACATTCACATTGTCACCACCATCATCACCATTAAAAAAAGGAGCCGATTGGCTCCTTTTTTTATTTAACTTTTGTAACTTGCATTAAGTTTTTTATAAATCTCTTCGGCTATTTCCCCTATTTTTTGGCTTTCCAAATTGGTACAGGTTTTAAGCTTTTGTTTTTTAGGATATCCCCAAACGTTAAAAATACTCGGTCCTATCCAAAAGTGATATTCGGTATTTTGGAAACATCCATTTAAAATCGAAAGCGCCGCTTTTCTAGGCTTCATAAAAATCACTTTCATTGGGTGTTTGATAACTGAAAAAACTAGTTTTGGATAATGCGCGGTAATATTAGTGAATGTAATTCCTGGATGGGTTACTGCAAGACCGATTTGGTTTTTGTATAGCTCATAGAGCGAAAACATCAAAAAACGTTTCGCATTTCCGTATACAAGCGAAGATTGTTTTCGGGTTTTAAAATCAATATCATTTACATCGAGTTTACTGTAATTATGGGCAATACTTCCTACCACCACTACCCTGCTCAACGTTTGCTTTAACTGTTTTATTATGTAATAAGGCGAAACGAAATTTATTTGAAAAACGTTATCAAAACCTGTCTCGCAAGTCTTTCGAGGTATGCTATAAGCTCCTGCGTTGTGGATAAAGATATCTATTTTTTGAAGTTTCAAATTATCAACCGCTACCTTTACCGATTTAAAATCCTCTAAATCGCAGGTAACACATTTGCAACGGGCATTATATCTTTCAGTTAATTCATCTCTAAAAGCACTGCTACGCTCAAAATTACGGTCAACAAGCACCAAATCGGCGCCAAGTCTTGCTAAATATAAACAAAGTTCACGCCCGATACCGCCTGTGCTTCCTGTCACGGCGACAGTCTTGCCATTTAGAGAAAACGTATTAAGTTTTAACCATTTTTCAATATTCATAACGCCGACTCCTTTTTATAGATTATAACATAAATTTTCGAATTGATAAACTATCAATCTATAATTTTTAGATTACGGCAAAGAATATCAAACTCTCTTTCCCAAAAATAACAATCAGGTATCGATAAATCGGTATTTGAATTTTCGATTATTTTAGAAAAAAAGTCGAGTGCAACCTTGCTATTGGCAATTCTTTTGCACACTTGCTTTATAATCTCACGTTTTTGTTCTAAATTCTTATTATAAAGTTCGACAATTTGAACTCCTGTGTATCTAAAAGTTAAATCATTTGTTTTAAGTTCAATTCCACCAACGTAATCTACTATATCTCGCAAAACAGTATAATCTGTATCTATCCTAAAATCAACGTCATAACCGTAAATTTTACCTTCTTTTTCTTCACTTGGAGTTAACGAAACGTAAAGTTCTTGTTTGTCAAAATCTAGATAGAAGAAAGTTTTTTCATTATCAATTTCAAGCATAACACCCGCATTTTGTGGTGATTCTTGGGTATATGGAACCTTTTCTTCGGCTGTTTGTACCGGTTTTAAATTCTTGTTTATAAAATAATAACCAATTCCAACCAAAATTGCACAAAACATAAGGCTAATTATCAATGATTTAAAAAACACTCTATAACTTTCACGCATAAAATCACCCTAAGTATTATGCCCGATTTTTAAAGAGTTATAACAAAAATCAAATTATGTTGTTTGATTAATCTTAAAATAAAACAAAGAAAAAGCGGTAGACAAATCGCCTACCGCGTCACCTTACAGTTTATAATTTATTGCTCCATAATTGCTCTAAATTCGTCGCCTGTGATTTTTTCTTTTTCAAAAAGAACCTTTGCGGTTTCGTGAAGTTTAGGCATTGCATCACCCAAAAGTTTCAACGCCTTTTCATATTGAGTCATAACAATTTTCTCAATTTCTTCATCAATAATCGCAGCTGTTTTTTGTGAATAGTTAGGATTAGAAGCGAAATCTCTTCCTAAGAATACTTCATTTTGGTCGTTTCCGTAAACTACAAGACCGAGTTTATCACTCATACCGTATCTAGTCACGATATCACGAGCGGCATCTGTAGCACGTTCAATATCGTTTGATGCGCCTGTACAAATATCGTCTTGGGTTAATTGCTCAGCCGCGCGACCGCCAAGTAGTGAACAAATATCTTCCAAGATTTTAGTCTTGGAAACATGACCTTTTTCGGCATCAGGCATATACATTGTATAACCCGCAGCCATACCACGCTTAATAATAGAAATTTGGTGAACAGGGTCTTGGGTTGGCAAGAAGTATGACACGATTGCATGACCTGCTTCGTGGTAAGCGGTAATCATTTTATCTTTTTCGGTTACAACGTGTGATTTCTTCTCAGTACCCATTACAACCTTGATTGTAGCTTCGTCAACTTCTTCTTGAGTGATTGCTTTTTTGCCATTACGAACAGCCAAAAGCGCTGATTCATTAAGAAGATTTTCAAGGTCAGCACCTGTAAAGCCTGTTGTGTTGTGGGCGATTGTTTTAAGGTTTACGTCGGGGCCTAGTGGCTTACCGCGAGAGTGTACCTTCAAAATCTCTTCTCTACCCTTTACATCGGGATATCCAACCGTGATTTGTCTATCAAATCGACCGGGGCGTAAAAGCGCTTTGTCGAGTATGTCAGGGCGGTTTGTAGCCGCAATAACAATAACACCTTCGTTAACGCCAAAGCCGTCCATTTCAACGAGCAATTGGTTAAGGGTTTGTTCACGTTCGTCGTGACCGCCGCCGAGACCTGCGCCACGTTGACGACCAACAGCATCAATTTCATCTATGAAAATAATTGCAGGAGCTTCTTTTTTAGCCTCGTTAAACAAGTCTCTAACACGAGAAGCACCAACACCAACGTATAATTCAACAAAGTCAGAACCTGAGATTGAGAAGAACGGAACGTCAGCTTCACCTGCCACCGCACGAGCTAAAAGAGTTTTACCTGTACCGGGAGGGCCCACCAAAAGCACACCCTTTGGAATACGAGCGCCAAGTTCATTGAACTTTTTAGGGTCTTTTAGGAAGTCGACAATTTCGCTCATTTCTTCCTTTTCTTCATCAGCACCCGCTACGTCGGCAAAGGTTGTTTTCTTACGTTTATCAGCCTTTTTAGCGCGAGATTTACCAAATCCCATTGTTCTATCGGCGCCCATAGAAGCACCCATACGTTTGGTCATTATAACAAGCAACAAGATAAGTCCGCCTGTCATAAGAACCGTCGGTAGTAAGCGAGAAATCCAAGCTCCTCCGCTACCACGTTCGTAGTCAAACTTAATGATGTTTTCAGTGCCTTTATTTTCTTGGTTTATTTCGTTAACGGCAGTATTAACGTCGTTGTAGAAAATTGTAGTATCAGCTACTGTATAACGGTAGATTTTGCCGTCGGCACGAAGTTTATACACCAATTGTCCGCTGTACAAATTGAGTTTATACTCTGATACCTGATTATCTTTAATAAGATTTACGATTTCGTAGTATTTTTTCTCAGCTGTATTTTTGTTCAAAGAGGAAATCGCGGTAATTGATAAAATTAAAATTATCGGAATTCCCAAATACAAAAGGAAATTTTTAAAATTCTTTTTCAAAAGTTTTCTCCTTTCCTATTAAGCGTATACTTCGGGAGAAAGTATAGCAACATAGGGTAAATTTCTATATTTTTCGTTATAATCAAGTCCGTATCCTACAACAAACTCGTCCGGAACAACCTTGCCGATATATTCAGCGGTGATATCGGTTTTGTGGTTGGTTGGTTTATCAAGGAAAGCACAAACTTTGATACTGTTTGCTTTTCGGTCTTCAAGAACCTTTTTAAGATACGAAAGAGTAAGACCCGAATCCAAAATATCTTCAACTATTAGTATGTCATATCCTTCAGGATTTACGTCTAAATCTTTTTTGAAATTAACATGGCCTGAAGTTTTCGCTCCGTTGTAAGAAGAAACAGCCAAGAAATCAATTCGGCAGTCGCAAGTGATTTCACGCATAAGGTCAGCCAAGAAAACAACAGCACCTTTGAGTACGCTTACGAGTAACAACTTTTTGCCTTCATAATCTTTGGAAATTTGTTTGCCAAGTCTTTGACAAATTTCTTTGATTTCTTCTTCAGAAACTAATATTTCTCTAAAATCTTTATTCATTTTTACTTCCTCCGCTTAAAGCTTCAATTTTTATAATTCTTTTGGTTGCATCAGTGACCGCACATCTAGCTGACACACCAATTTTATGAACCCAAACGACACCATTGTCATCCGATATAACAGGCAAGTTCTCACGTTCATCCAAAGGGATTTTGTACTCAGTATAAAGTTTTTTGAGAGTTTTAGTATAACCGTTTCCAAAAAGACGGATTTTATCGCCCTCGGAACGAGTTCTAACAACTAACTTGCCTACTATCTTATCACAATCAATCTCGTTATTTGAGAACAAATTATTAACATTTTCTATTTCGCTTAAATTCACTGTAAATTGTTTTTGAGTTATTACACCATCGGTAAATTTAAGTTCAAAGTTCTCAACAATACCAAACAAATCACACGGCAAATTTACCTTTGCTTTACTACAAAGACAAGCGGTATATAATTCGGTGATATGTGAGTTTTCAAGCGAGATATCGGGATAACAAATATTAAAAAAATCAACAATTGCTCGTTTCGCAACTGCTTTATCTAAACTTTTAAAACAACCCAAACTCAAACCGTTTTCAGTTGAATTTGAAAATAAAAATTCACTAGCAGTTTTTTCTATAAAATAATTATCTTCCGATAAACTAACCGCTGTTTTAACCGCCAAACCTTCAACAGCATTATTTATTTCTTTTAAAATCGGAATAACATTATGTCTGATTTTATTTCGAGAATAATCATCGGTCAAATTTGTGCTATCGGTAACGTATGACAAATTATTATCCAAGCAATATTTTTCAATATCTTCCCTTGTACAAAAAATTACAGGGCGGATTATATTATCTCGTACAGGCGGAATACCGCAAAGACCTTTTAAAGCGGTTCCGCGAGTTAAATTAAAAATCAAAGTTTCGAGATTATCACTCGCTGTATGAGCGGTGGCTATTTTGCCTTTTGCTACTCTACTCAAAAAATCATAGCGCAGTTCCCTTGCCGCGAGTTCTAAACTCAAATGATTATCTTTTGCATATTTAGGTACGTCAAGTTTTTCGCAAAAAAGAGGTATCTCGTATTTTTCGCAAAATTCCGTAACAAACTGTTGGTCGCGGTCGGCTTCCAACCCTCTTATAGAATGGTTAAGGTGAGCCGCATTAATTTCAATTCCCAATTCATTTTTTAACGAATTCAAAGAATGAAGCAACGCCATAGAATCTGCGCCGCCCGAAAGCGCCACAGTCACAACATCTCCTTTTTCCAAAAGCGAAAATTGACTTATTGCTTTTAAAACTAAATCTTTCATTATCTAAACGCATCCACCGAAGTAAATCTTGTAAACTGTCCATCCCAATGCATATCAATTGTTCCAATTTCACCGTGACGGTTTTTAGCAACGATACATTCAGCTTTATTTGGGTCAGACCTATCTTCTTCATCAGTTTTTTCGTTATCGTAATAGGTGTCACGATAAAGGAATAAAACGATATCAGCATCTTGTTCGATAGAGCCCGATTCACGAAGGTCGGAAAGCGCAGGTTTGTGGGATTTACCCTTTGTTTCGGTACCACGAGACAACTGAGCACAAGCGATTACGGGAATTTTAAGTTCTTTTGCCATAATCTTAAGGTTTCGTGTAATTTCCGAAACTTCTTGAACACGGTTTTCGGTAGCTTTTGCCGATTTCATAAGACCCAAGTAGTCGATAATAACCAAGTCAACCTGACGCATACGGCGAAGTTTAGCCTTCATTTCAGGAACAGTAATAGCCGAAGTTTCATCGAAGTATATATTGGTTTTTGAAAGATTGTCACCTGCTTGAGCAAGACGTGTCCACTCATCAGGGGTAAGTTCACCCGTACGAAGTTTTTCACTCTTTATACCCGCTTCGCTTGACAACATACGTTGAGCCAACTGGTCGCGAGTCATTTCCAAAGAGAAGAAACAAACGGTTCTTCCCGCACCAAAAGCAACGTTTCGCGCGATATTAAGTGCAAACGATGTTTTACCCATACCAGGACGGGCGCCAAGAATAATAAGGTCGGACTTGTTAAGACCTGTTATCATTTTATCAAGGTCGCCAATACCCGAAGGAATACCGATATAGTCTTCACGTGTCACAGGGTCGGACATCTTTGCAAGACGGTCGTAGGTCTCGTTTTCGATAACGCTCTTAATGTGGGTAAGACCACTAACCTCTCTACCCTGACGGATTTCATAAATTCTTTGTTCCGCCGAGTCAATAAGTTTGCCCGAATCTTCAGTATTGTCGTTGATATCCTTGATAATACCTTGAGCCGCGGTCAAAAGCGCTCTCGCATAATAACGTTCACGAATTATGGCAACGTATGTAAGAACGTTTGCTGAAGAAGGCACAGTTTGTACCAACTGTGTAAGGTAAGCCTTTCCTCCAGCATCATCGTAAACGCCGTCTTTTTTTAGCTTTTCAAGAAGCGATACAAAATCTATTGCTTGACTTAATTCGTACATCGAAGACAACGCAGTATAAATTTCCCTGTGTTGTGGGATGTAAAAGTAGTCAATCTTCATTTGAACCGCAACTTCATTAAGGCATTGTGGATCAACAATAATTGAACCCAAAACTGCCTGTTCAGCCTCAACGGAGTACGGCAAACGCGCTCCGTCAAGGTTGTAGATAAGTTTATCGTCACTCATTATATTATTCCGTAACCTTTACTGTTATTTTTGCAGTAATTCCTGTATATAATTTAATTTCAGCAGTATATTCGCCAAAATTCTTGATATCAGCCACACTCATTTTCTTGCGGTCGATTTCAATACCTAAGCTCTTTTTAATTTCAGCAGCAATTTCCTTAGAAGTAACCGAACCGAAAAGTTTGCCGTTAGAACCCGCTTTAGCCGAAATCGAAACGGTTTTGCCTTCAAGCTTTTTAGCGGTAGCATTTGCATTGTCGATTTCTTCTTGCTTGTGATGAGCCGCTGCAGCTTCACGGTTTTTAAGATCGTTCATAGCTGTATTATCTGCTTCAACCGCTAATTTTTTAGGAAACAAAAAGTTACGCGCATATCCGTCGGATACGTTACAAAGCTGACCTTTTTTTCCATGACCTTTAACATCTGCTAATAAAATAACCTTCATTTTTAAACCTCCATTAATATTGGTAATACCATTGGGCTTCGTTTTGTTTTAGTGAACAAAAATCTCGAAACCCCATCTTTTATCTTAGTTTTAATTGTTGTCCAATCGCGAACGTTATGAATATAACAACGCTCTAGTATATCACACACAATTTCATTGATTTCGTTCATAAGGTCTTCGGATTCTTTAACGTAGACGAAACCACGCGAAAGAATATCCGGACCCGAAACAACTTCTCTTGTAACACGGTCCAAAGACACCGCAACAACGATAATACCGTTGTCTGATAAATGTTTACGGTCACGAAGAACGATACTTCCAACGTCACCAACGCCAAGACCGTCTACAAATACGCGACCCGCGGTTACAGTTTCGCTCCATTTAATATTCTTCTTCGAAATCTCGAAAACAGCACCGTTGACGCCAAGCATAATATTCTCGCTTGGAATACCCATATCTTCGGCTAAACCTTTATGTTTAACAAGATGTTTTTGTTCTCCGTGTACGGGAATAAAGTATTTGGGCTTCACAATACTCATCATAAGCTTTAATTCTTCTTGACAAGCGTGACCCGAAACGTGAACGTCGTACATACGCTCGTAAACCACTTCGGCACCAAGTTTAATAAGTTCGTTTACAACCTTGTCTACAAACTTTTCGTTTCCGGGAATTGGTGTAGCCGAAATAATAATCATATCACCCGGCATAATGGCAACCTGACGGTGCTCGGAAAACGCCATTCTATGAAGTGCCGAAAGCGGCTCTCCTTGGCTGCCTGTTGTTATAATAACAGTTTGCTCGGGCGAATAATTTCTTAGAGTTTCAATCTCAATTAAAACGTTTTCGGGAACGTTAAGATATCCAAGTTCGGATGCTACATTTACAACGTTTAGCATACTCTTTCCCGAAATCGCAACCTTACGATTACAACGAACCGCTTCGTCTATAATTTGTTGTATACGGTGGATATTTGAAGAAAACGTTGCAACAACAATTCTCCTGCCTTCGGCCTTTTTGAAAAGGTTTGAAAAAGAACCGCCAACCAATCTTTCGGATGAAGTGTATCCCGGTCTTTCGGCATTTGTCGAATCGGAAAGCATTGCAAGAACGCCCTCTCTTCCAAGCTCAGCAAAACGGCTAAAATCTATAACGTTGTCATCTATTGGGGTTGTATCAATCTTGAAGTCGCCCATATGAACAACAGTACCCGCTTCGGTTTTAATAGCAAAAGCTACTGCATCGGGAATCGAGTGGTTAACGTGGATAAACTCAACCTGGAATTTTCCAAGTTTTATAACCTCGCCCGGTTTTACAGTATTGAGATTTGCGCTACCGAGTAAACGATGTTCTTTAAGTTTTCCTTCAATAAGACCGATTGTAAGTCTTGTTGAATAAATAGGCAAATTAAAATCACGTAGTAAATAAGGGATTGCGCCGATATGGTCTTCGTGACCGTGAGTCACAACCATACCTTTTATTTTATCTTTGTTTTCTAAAACATAAGAAAAATCAGGAATAACAATATCTATACCCGGCATTTCTTCATCAGGAAACGCCATGCCACAGTCAACAAGAATCATATCACCGTCATATTCGTAAAGAGTGATATTTTTACCAATCTCCAAAAGACCGCCCAATGGAATAATCTTTATTGGCTTTTTAGGAGTTTTAGGTTTTTTGTTTTGTTGATATTTAGGGGTTTTAGTCTTTTGTTTATTCGATTTTTGGTTTTTATTAGAATTCTTGAAATTTTTATTTTTCGTTGGCTTTTTAACGTCTTTTTTAACGTTTTTTTCGCTCATATATTTCCTCCTTTAAAATGTATATGTAAACGTGTGAATGAATTTATGTTAAATTTTCCCTTATAATATATATCTTATAATATATTACTATTTTTTATACTCTTTTGTCAAGTGTCTAATGATAATATTATGAACATTTTTAAGAGTTTATAAACATAAAAACGACACAGTCAAAACTGTGCCGTAAAATTTACAAAATAAGTTGTTGGATATCCTTTGGATTTATGTCTTTTAGGGGTTTTGATTGTTTTAA
>JAZORM010000041.1:0-2371 GCA_045656585.1 Acutalibacteraceae bacterium | reverse complement strand
TTTTTTATAATTTCTTCAATGTGTTGTATTTAATTATGTTTATAAAATGTCGGTCGAATTGTTTTCCGCTTTTGAAAATACCGCTGTCAAGTCCTATAACGCCGTTAGGATTGCCTTTTATTGCAAAGATGGTATAACAATCTTTGTCGGAGGGAAATTTGTAAATAGGGGATTTTATGCCGTAACTTCTACCTTCAAGACGGGGGAATAGAGGTGCTTGTTCCCAAGCGATATAGTCGTCTACACAATGTATAATTGTGTGGCGGTTTGCGCGTTTTTTCGGAATGATAATTTTATAATGTTCGCCGTTGTGCAAAAGTTTATATACTTTAATATGCTCGGTTTCTTCTAATAAGGGTTTTGTTTTTATAAATTGTTCAAACAGCTTCATAGAATCACTCCTAGGGTTCAATTAGTTTTAAAAGGGTTTCTCCTTTTGCGATATATTTTGTGGCGATTTGTTGCATCTTATCGTGTCCAAAATTATATTTATCGTATATACCAACCGTTTTCATACCTGCCTTTACGGCGGTTTCGATTGCGACTAGCGAATCCTCAAAAACCCAAGTTTTTTCGGGCGGTACATTAAAATAATTACAAGCGGATAGAAAAGCATCGGGAAATTCTTTGCCTTTGCCGATTTCGGCGCAGGAAATGACTGTTTGGAAATATTCTTTTATTCCGCAATGCTCGAGTGCCATTATAATAAACTCGGGCGCCGTAGCCGATACGATACACATCTTGGCACCTGTATTTTTAAGATGGTCTAAAAACTCTTTGACGCCTTTTTTGAGTTCGACTTTGTTCTTATAGAAGTTGGTCATACTCTGGTTTGCAAGGCTTAAAAGTTGGTCGGCATTTTGTCCGATATTGTATTTTTCGTGAATCAACTGCATCGCGTCTTTTAAAGTGAGTGTACGTACTTTTTTATCAACCTCAATAGAAGGCTTAAAATTAGAATTGTTTAAATATTTTTCGCCAAGGGTTGACCACATTACGTCCCACAACATCAAAGAATCAACCAGAGTTCCGTCCATATCAAATATCGCTGTTTTAATATTCAAAAAAACGTCTCCTTAAAATAGGTTTTATCCTGTTACTTGTGTTTTTTTAGTTTTTTGGTATTGTGACATAATCCAATAAGTAGCGGTTTCTATATCGATTTCGTGACCGCCGTCAAAAATGTCGAGATAAACCGAAGCGTTTGGATATTTTTCCATTAAAGCGTTATAAAGCTTTAGACTGTGAGAAACAGGGACTACAGGGTCTCGTTTGCCGTGGAAAATCTTTAAATTAGCTTTTGCTATGTTATCTAAATAGCTTATTGGAGAGCGTTTGAGCATTTCGTCATGGCTATTATTACAACATGCTAATACGTGCGGCGCATAGTTTGGGTTTTCGGTGACCCAATCGGAAAGATTGGTTATTGGTACGTAGGCGCCGATAGCTTTGAAGTATTCGGGACACATACCCGCCATAAGTAAAGCCATATGTCCGCCACCGCTAAGACCGAGCAAGAAAATGTTATCCTTATCGATTTCTTCGTTTTCCAAAATATAGTCAATCGCATCTTTAATATCTTGTTTTGCATATTCAGAGCCACAAGCGAGGGTGCGATTTGTGTTGCTAATTAAATTGGTACCGCGAAACTCAGGCAAAAGTAGGTTGAATTGATATTTTTCGGCTATGGGTAAAAAATTGTCGATTTGATTAAATCTATCATAACTCCAGGTGTGAAGCCCTACCAATAACGGACGCTTATCAGTAGATGTAGATTTATAAAACAACGATGGCTGAATTGTGCTATCGAGAGAAGATTTGACTAATATTTCTTTTTGTTCCAAATTATCACCGCCTTGGGTGTATTATAGCATAAAAGCGCTAAGGGCGCAATAATTTTCATTTCAAAATTCGTTCTTTAGCGAATGGTGAATAATATAAAAAAATCCGTCCTCATAAGAGAACGGATTTTTGGAGCTGCTAACCAGAGTCGAACTGGTGACCTCATCCTTACCAAGGATGCGCTCTACCTCCTGAGCCATAGCAGCAAGTCGTTTATGCGACTTTAATATTATATCTAAAATGAATCATAAAGTCAAGCATTATTTTTAAAAAATGCGCCCGAATTTTTCGGGCGCTTAAAAATTTGTTATTTTGTAAGTAATTCGATGATGGTTGAGTAAATTTCGGTGGGGTTGTTTAAGAATTTATCCTTAATGTGAATAGCCTGTTCTTCATCGCTCACGAGGAGTTTTACACTCATAAAAGGAGTGTCGTTGTCGAAAGCGGAACAGGTGATAAAGGTTTTCTCACCCTCGCGCGAAATTTTAATATCAGTCTCTTTAGCGTTTTTGAAACGCGAGTACATTTT
>JAZORM010000040.1:0-4398 GCA_045656585.1 Acutalibacteraceae bacterium | reverse complement strand
GCAACCGTTACAGGCATACCGGTTTCTTCGGCTATAAGTTCAGGCAATCCGCGAAGCAATGCGCCACCGCCTGTCATAGTGATACCGCGGTCGATAATGTCGGCTGCGAGTTCGGGTGGAGTTTTTTCAAGTGTTACGCGGATTGTATCGATAATTTGACCAATGGTATCCGCCATAGCAATTCTCACTTCTTCGGATGAGATAACAACGTTTTTGGGCAAACCGTCAATTTGGTTTCTACCCTTTATTTCGATACTCTTTTCGTCTTCATAAGGCTTTGCAGAGCCGATTTCGATTTTGATTTGTTCGGCTGTGCGTTCACCTATGAGAAGATTATGTTTGCGACGTATATAGTTGATGATAGATTCATCCAAATCGTCGCCGGCTATACGGATTGATTGAGCGGTAACGATGTCGCCGAGTGAAATCACAGCAACTTCACTGGTGCCGCCGCCGATATTAACAATCATATTACCTGCGGCATCCCAAACGGGTAATCCCGCACCAACGGCAGCCGCCATAGGTTCTTCTATAAGGTCAACGTCGTATGCACCTGCAAGTCTTGCAGCATTGTCAACCGCACGGCTTTCAACTTCGGTAACTCCCGACGGAATGGTTATAACCATTCTAACGCGCGAAAAGAAAGAACCTTTGAGCGCTTGTTTGATAAATCTTTTAAGCATCGCCGCGGTAACGTCAAAGTCGGCAATAACGCCGTTTTTAAGAGGACGTACCGCCACGATTGAACCGGGTGTGCGACCGATCATTTCTTTTGCTTCGCTACCAACTGCGCGAACAGCATCGTTTCTAATGTCGTAAGCCACAACTGATGGCTCTCTCATAAAAATTCCTTTGCCCTTTAAGCAAACTAAAGTGTTAGCGGTACCAAGGTCGATACCGATGTCTCTTGTAAACATAAATATTCTCCGTCCTTAATTTTGAGGTATTATAAATGTGATTGCATTGTGTAGGTTATTGATGGTTAATTGGTCGGTTATTTCGGCAAATTCACCGTCAAGCGTAAATGAAACGGGTTGGTCTGTTTCAATCAAAACCGATTTGGTTCTAAAAAATTCGATGCCCTCGCGCGAGAAATCTCTTTTCAAGATACCGTCGATTATAGGTTGAAGTTTTAGGATGTTATCAGGGTTTTTGATAAGCAAAACTTCAAACTGACCGTCGTTTAATTCGACCGAGGTTTTGCTGTATTTAACAATACCACCGACCGAAAGCGAGTTTGAAATTGCGCCAAAGAGGTAATCTCCCTCTATCATCTTGTCTTCGGTGGTGAATTTTAAATGAATTGGTTTGATACTAGAGAGACTTTTGATTCCCTCAAAGAAATATGCCGCTTGTCCTAAAACGTTTTTTATATCTTGGGGCGCTGAATAAGAAGCTGAGGTAAAAGCGCCGAAAGATGCGGTATATGAAAAATATTTATCACCGAATTTACCAATATCAAGTTGAATTTTTTGGCCGTTTATAATGTCTTTGGCGGCGGTTTCGATATTTTTCGAAATATTAAGACCGCTTGACCATTCGTTCAAAGTTCCCGATGGAATATATCCTAGCGGAATATTTAATCCGCATTGCATAATTCCTGTAATCACTTCGTTGAGCGTTCCGTCACCACCGCAAACAACAATCAAATCATAGTCGTTTTGCGAAACTTTTAATAAGTGTTCAGTTACGTCACCTTGATATTTTGTTGGGTATACGGTAACTAGATAATCAGCGTTTGAAAATATTTCGACAACCTTTAAAAGTTCGGTATGCATTTTCGCTCTTCCCGAACAAGGGTTTACAATTAAAAGAAGCCGTTTTTGCGACATAGTATCCTTCCTTAGTTATCTATAGTTTATCGGCAAGGTTGCGGTGGCGTTAAGCGAAGTGTCACCGATGTTGCCGTCGTTGTATTCGTGAATTGCTTGAGCGCCGACCATTGCGGCATTGTCGCCACAGTATTGAAGCGGCGGAAAATAAAGAGAAAAACCATTGTTATGACATTCGGTTTCCATTCGAGCGCGAAGTTCACTATTAGCCGAAACGCCACCCGCCAAAACAATCGAATTATATCCGAATTCTTTTGCGGCGCAGATTGTGTTTTTAATCAGCATATCGCAAACACGTTCTCTAACAGTGGCGCAAATGACAGGAACGTCGATTTCTTCGCCTTTTTGATTCGAGTTGTGAACTAGGTTTAAAACAGCGGTTTTAAGACCCGAGAAACTAAAATCGTATTTTCCCGTACTTGTTTTTGGATATGGGAGCGGATATTTTTTAGAATCCGAGTTTGTTGCGATTTTGTCGAGGTTTACGCCACCTGGGTAGGAAAGTCCCATACAACGCGCGGCTTTATCGAAACATTCACCTGCCGCGTCGTCCAATGTTTCGCCGATTATATTGAATTTTGTGTAATCGGTAACCTCGGCAATAACCGTATTACCACCCGAAACCAAAAGACATAAAAAAGGCGGTTTTAAATCGGGGTGGGCAATATAGTTTGCCGCAATGTGTGAGCGTAAGTGATGAACAGGGATAAGCGGGATACCAAGGCTTAATGCCAAACCTTTGGCAAAGTTTACGCCAACGAGCAAAGCACCGATAAGACCCGGAGCAAAGGTCACCGCGATAGCGTCTAAATCGCCGTATGTAAGACCTGCATCCGAAAGAGCTTGTTCGCAAACTGCCGATATTGCCTCGGCGTGACGTCGAGACGCAATTTCAGGAACGACACCGCCATATATTTTATGTTCTTGTACTTGGGTTGAAACTACATTTGAAAGCACGGTGCGGTCTTCGACGATTGCTACCGAAGTTTCATCACAAGAACTTTCAATTGCTAAAATTTTCAAATCAATCAAACCTTTTTGTTAAAATAAGAGCATCTTCCGTTGGGGAAGAGTAGAAGTTTCTTCTTTTGCCCTCTTGCTTGAAACCGAGTTTTTGGTAAAGCGAGATGGCTGTTTGGTTGCTTTCTCTAACCTCTAAAGAGATAAAAGCCAATTCTTTTTCTTTGGCGAAATCGAAAAGTTTTAAAAGCAATGCGGTTGCAACCCCCATATTTCTATATTCGGGGAATACCGCAACGTTTGTGATATATCCTTCATCGATTATTGCCGAAATTCCAACGTAGCCTAAAACCTTTTTATTTTTGGTAGCTACGAAAAATCGGGTTCCCGTTTTGTGAGCATCAACAAGGGCTTGTTCGCTCCAAGGGGTGCTAAAACAAACCTTTTCAAGCAAAGCGATTTCTTTAATATGGTCATACTCTATCGCCACAACCTCGAACTCGCTGAAAATACGGTCGATGTCGGCTATTATTTGGTCACGACAACTGCGGTAAACCGACAGGTCGCAACCGTAGGGGTCAGCAATGCCGCCGGATAAAACAATCGAATCAACACCAATACTTTGGAGCATTTGTTTATGTGAGTGTGACATACAAATAATCTTGTCTGCCCAAGAGATTAGTTCTTGGGTTATGGGTTGGGATTTGTGAGAAGAAATATCAATCCCGATTTCCGCCATAGCCTCTTTTGATTTTTGACTTACGGGGGATATATCGGCACAAAGACCGCAACTTAAGGCGGTGTGATTTTTGAATTTATGGTTAAGGTAGCCTTCCGCCATAGGACTGCGGCAGGTGTTACCCGTGCATACAAATAAAACGTTCATTAGCCTTTACTTTCTAACCAATTTTTGCCGAAATTTGCATCGGCGGTGAGGGTTACTTTAAGGTTTGCCGCATTTTGCATTTCGGTTGCTAAAATGTTTGAAACCTTTTGAGCATCCGACTCTTCACATTCTACGATAAGTTCGTCGTGCACCTGCAAAATGAGGTTGGCAGACGGAACTTCACGTTCGAGTCTTTCAAAAACTTTAATCATAGCAAGTTTTATAATGTCAGCGGCGGTTCCTTGAATTGGAGCGTTGCGCGCCACACGTTCACCAAATGCGCGAAGCATACCGTTGGAACTTGAAAGTTCGGGCAAATAGCGACGTCTTCCGAAAAGGGTTGTAACGTAGCCTGTTTGCTTGGCTTCAGCGATGGTGTTTTCCATATATGAAGCAACCGAAGGATAGGTTGCTAAATAAGATTTGATATAATTGTCGGCTTCTTTTCTTGTAACCCCGATATCTTTCGAAAGGGAAAACGCGCCGATGCCGTAAACTATACCAAAGTTTACCGCTTTCGCACGGCTACGCATAACAGGTGTTACCATATCTATTGGCATATCGAAAACCTGCGCGGCGGTTGCGGTGTGGATATCGGTTCCGCTTTGGAAAGCGGAAATCATATTTTGGTCATTTGCCATACTCGCAAGAACACGAAGTTCGATTTGTGAATAGTCGGCGTCAACCAAAACACAACCTTCTTTTGCTATGAAAAATTCA
>JAZORM010000039.1:0-6112 GCA_045656585.1 Acutalibacteraceae bacterium | reverse complement strand
CTCAACGTAGAAGAATTCCGAGCAGGACTTGTGGCATCGGTTAAAGCGATGGACGATATGAAGGATTATATCGAAGCGCATCTTAACGTTGAAGACCCTTGCCAAAAGGATTCTTGGACATACTTAAGCGTTCACCGTGAGATTTATTCACTCCTTGGTCAGTCGCTTATTGCTCGACTTGATGCTGAATATGAAAAGGCTGAAGAACTCAAAAAAGCATCACAACAGGTTGCCTTCGAAAAAGAAGATATCATTCAACCTGTACTCGACTGTATGTTCTACGCTCGTATGACAAACGAACGTATCAACTTCCTCAACCCCGAACTAGACCCACCACCACTATTCTAATAAAAAACCACTCACTAACCATTTGGTTGGTGGGTGGTTTTTGCAATGTAACACATTCCTTATTATTTATTCTTTTAAATACAACTCGATTTCTTGCAATTCGTTTTATACTCAAATGGCGAGAGGTTTTCGTATTTTTTAAACACGTTGCTAAAATACGATTGGCTCGTAAACCCGCACTGATGGGCAATCTCGTTCATACCGAGTGTACTGTTTTGAAGCAAAGATTTCGCCTTATTTATCTTCAAAACGTTGATATAATCCACCAAGGTTTTGCCCGTAGTTTCTTTAAAGGTTTTTGAAATATAAAATCTTGAATAATCGCAATATTTCGCAACGTCCTCAACGCTCAAATTCTCATCGAAATGATGGCGAACATATTTGACAATCTTTTTCGAAAGCAACATCTTTGTAGAAGACTCGGCGTTTTCATTTTCGGGCAACAGATGTTTTCTGAATATTTCGAGCAAAATCGACAAAATTTTTATTCTGATGCTTGGGCGATAATACTGCTCTTTTGCCATAAATTCACGATGCGCCTCGGTTATAAGTTTAGCGATTTTTTCATCTTTGAAAATCTTTTTAATAACGTTTGAGGACAAATCAAAGCCCATATCCTCGCAAAAAGCAAAATCGATTTGAAGTATGATAAAATCAGCAGGATTGTTTTTGCATTTGACCGAATGGATGTCACCGTTGTTCACAACAACAATATCCCCGGGTACTGCGTGAACCTCGTCACTACCGCTTATAACGTTGCACTCACCCTTTAAAAAATAGAGAATTTCCAAATTTTCGTGCCAATGAATAACACCGTCGGTATATGCATGAGAAAGCCACAAATTCGCAACGTCGTTTTTTTGCATCATATCAATATGCGATTCATAAATACTTTCCACATCTCCACCTCGTTTCGTTTAAATAAATTATATAAACCCAACGCCCAAATGTCAATATTTTTAAAATTTTCTCTTATATTTGCCCCAAAATACCACAAATTCAAAAAAAGTGAACACAAAAACTAAAGAAATTGAATTCTATATATTTTATAATTTAGTCAATAAAGGAGTGATTGCTATGAAAAATGATTGTTTAGCATTTGCAAAAGAAGAACTTCTGAAATACCTGAAAGGTATGGGCACCAAAGCAGAAATTGAACTTGGTTTATTTGAAGATTTTGGCGTGGAAATGGAACTACAAGATAAAACCTTAGACGATGCCTACGTTATAAAAGTACACAACAACAAAGGCTTTATTGCGGGTTCAAACCCTCGCAGTGTGCTTTTTGGTGTATATCGTCTTTTGGAAGAATGGGGTATGTCTTGGGTTCGCCCCGGTCCAAACGGCGACCACTTCCCCGAAAATCCCCACTCGCCCGACCTTAATATAAACGAAAAAGCCGACCACCGCCACCGAATTATGTGCATTGAGGGCGCTATCAGCTTTGAAAATATTCTCGATATGGTTGAGTGGTTGCCAAAGGTTGCTATGAACGGCTATTTCATTCAATTTGAAGATGCACTCACCTTCTTCCAAAGATGGTACAAGCACCTTAGAAATCCCTTTAAAGACGGCGACGGACTCACCCAAGAGGAAATCACCGAATTTATGAAAAAGTTGGTTTATGAAATCAAAAAGCGTGGACTTATGTTACACCGCAAAGGTCACGGTTGGCACAACCTGGCTTTTGGTATGAGCGAAGACCCTGCTTTCCAACCCAAACCCGAAGAAGTACCTAAAGAATATATAGAACTTTGCGCCGAGCTTGACGGCAAACGTGGGCTTTACCACAACAACCCTTTCTTAACCCAACTTTGCTACTCTAACCCAAAGGTTATTAACGCTTTAGCGGATGCGGTTGCCGATTATGCCGAAAAGAATCCCGAAACCGATTATATCCACTATTGGCTCTCGGACGAAGTAAACAACACTTGTGAGTGCTCAGAATGTGTTAAAAAAACATGTTCCGACCATTATTTGAACATAATAAACGAAATCACCGACCGCTTCGTAAAAAGAGGAATCAAAGCAAAACTCGTACCTCTTATATACCTCGACGCAATCTACGTTCCAAAAGAAACCGAGCTTCGCAACCCCGAATGCGTTCTCTTTGGTTATGCACCAATTACACGCACATTCACCCAATGCTTCCCCGAAACCTTCAAAAAGACCGAAGCTCCCGAATACAAGGTAAACAGCTTTAAAAAACCGCTCGACGTTGACGAAAATCTATCCCACCTTTACAATTGGGAGAAAAAATACGGCGGTGAATACGTTGATTTCGATTATCATTTAATGTGGGACTTTATGCTCGACGCAGGGGCCGAGAGAATGGCGAAAGTGCTATATAGCGATATCAAAAATCTTAAAAACCTTGGTATGAACGGCTTTATCAGTTGCCAATTAAACCGCAACGCCTTCCCCACCTCAATCGGTATGACCGCAATGGCAAAAACACTTTGGAACACAAATTCCGACTTTGATAAAATTCGTTATAAACTATATAACGATGCTTTCGGTCGAGGTACCGCTCAAAAGCTTTGCGATTACTTCTCATATTTGTCAGAGCGTTTTGATTTTGGCATTCTAAAGGAAGAAATTCCTTGTAAAGACTTTGATGCTTTCCGCAAAGGAATCGAAGAAGCGCTTGAGGCTATGAACGAATTTGAGGCTGTTATCAAGGAAAACCTTATTAAATATGACCCTTGTGAGCGTGATTCTTGGAAATATCTTGACTACCACCGTCAAATATATTCTACCTTTGCAAAGGCTATTTTGGCTCGTATGGACGGAAATATTGAAAAAGCTGATGCGCTAATAAAAGAAGCCGAAAATATTGGTTTTGAAAACGAAGATTTCCTAAAACCTGTTTTCGATGCTTTCTTCTTCTCACAAATTATGCAATACCGTTTCCGCTTTGCAAAAACAGGTCTTGACGAAATAATACTAAGATAACAAAAAAGGACGAGATTTCTCTCGTCCTTTAAACTTTAAATTACCATTTAAGCATTGCTTGCATTCCGATTTTTGGATCGCGGTTTGAAATCATTTCATAAACCTTTTCAATATCCTTGTAATCAAATACCGATGGTTCGAAATATTTACCTGTTACCTTACCTTCGCTGATAAGCTTAATGCTATTATTGAGGATTTGGTCACTTGTCCAACGAACATAAGCGTAAGGAAGACCTGCTTCAGGACCACCTGCACGAGTGGCTAAAAGTGTTACTTCCTTGAAGTAGAAATCGCCGAACTGGAAGTTCATAGGACTTGTGTGCCAGCCGAGAATTACAACCTTACCGCGATCACGAACGATATCGAGTGCGGTTTGTTCTGTGCCACGGGCACCACTGGCTTCAATTACAACATCAGCCAAAATGCCGTTGTTTACCTTCATAATTTCTTCAACTATATCACACTTTGTTGGGTTAAGTACAACGTCGGCACCTGCTTTTTTAGCAATTTCGAGACGGCTTTCATCCATATCAATTACGATAACACGTGCTGCTCCGCCAACCTTTAATTGTTGGGTAGCAAGATAGCCCAAAACACCTGCGCCGATAATAGCAACAGTATCGCCAAAATCAATATCTGCACGGTGTACACAATGGGTAGAGGTCATACCCAAAACAGCGAGAGTTGCTTCCTTAGAAGAAACATTATCAGGTACTTTAGTTACAAATTCAGCTGGAAGACAAGCATATTCAGCGTGTTCGCCAAGACAAACAACGCGGTCGCCAATCTTAAAGTCGCTTGCTTTGTTCATAAGTGTTGCGCTCTTTGGTTGAAGTGAGTCAAGCTGTGACATATTAACTTCGCCCTTTGCTTCTTCGCCGATTGCAACAACCGTACCAACAAGCTCATAACCGGGGCATACGGGATAATCGGTCCACTGTGGCCATTTTTTAAGTTCGAAGTTCGGGAAAGTGCCCTCAAAAAGCATCATTTCAGTACCGGCGCTAATACCTGAAAGTTCGGTCTTAATTAAAAGTTCACCGGGACCGGGTGTTGGAATCGGAACTTCCTTGATTTCGACTTTATGAGGCGCTGTGATATAAATTTTTTTCATAAAAAATAACCCCTTTTTTAATATTTTACGGGGTTATTATAAGTCTATTAAATTTTGGTGTCAATAAATCTTGAAAAAGGTATTAAAAAGTTTCGCAAATTTCTAATTTTTATTCTTAAATAAACTCTTCACCGTTGTTCTTTTTTATTAGAGACTCTTTTTGAAATTGCGAGGGTGATACTCTTTCAAACTCTTTAAATCGGTTGTTAAAGGTACGCACGTTGTTGTAGCCGCAAAAGGCTGCAAGGTCTGAAATAGATATATCTCGGCGTATCATAATACGCTTGGCCTCATCGATACGTTGACGGTCAAGATATTTTTTAAATCCCATACCTGCATACTCTTTAAAAAGGCAAGAAAAATATTCAGGAGTATAACCCAACTTTTTAGCAAAGTACGAAAGCGAATACTCGGGGTTTGTAGCGTTACTTCTGATTTCACTTAAAATCGGTTCCATTATATCGGCATTCTTAACTCGCTTGGTCTTTTGAATATCAAAATTACGGGAAAGAACACAAATAATATTTAAGGCATAGGCAAAAGCAACCGAAGTATAGAAAGGCTGTGTGTTGTTAAACTCGTTGTGAATCTTCTCGAATAAATATTCAATTTCTTCTTTAAGTCCGTCTACTGCTTCTATTTGCTCACGCGAAATATAACAAGGAAAAGCAGGTGATTCGCCTATAATAGAACGAAGTTTATGGTACGGTATAGTAAATAGGTCGGCCAAATGATCTCCTTCGCACTCTAACAAATGCAAACTTTTACCCGGAATAATTACAATATCACCCGCGTGAAATTCATATTTCTTATCTTCAATTGTAAAAACCGCTTTACCACTTATAAGTCTGCAAACCTCCAAGTTTTCGTGCCAATGTAATATCCCCACCGATAATTGCGCACGTCTATAAATCAAAATACTTGTATGTTCTTTTTCGCGCCAATAATCCTTTTCACTCGAAAAGACAGCTCCGCCAAAGGTAAAACGATTATTGATTTTTTCGTATTTTATCTCCATAAATTCACCACCAAGTAAATTATTCTTTAATAATAGCATCAAATTAATATTTTTTCAATATCTTTCTCTCTTTAAGCAAAATCAATGCTCCATTTTCCGAAAAATCTTAATTTTCTACCGAACAATTAAAAATTACTTTCAAAGAAAAATTTTACACTGAAATTCTACTGTGATTTTATGATAAAAATCCATTTATACAAATAAATATGTTTTATTGGTAAATATTTAATATTTATTTCTTTTCTAATTGACAAATTATAGTGCATTATGTTATAAATTAGATATAAATATTTTAAGAAATTAGGTGTTTTCTTATGAACAGTAAAGTTATTGCGTTTGCACGTGAAGAACTTGAACGTTATCTTGCAAAGGCTGGCTACCGCGCACAAATCGAACTTGGTCTTTTTGAAGATTTTGGAATTGATGAAAAGGTTGAAGACCCATTTTTTGATGACGGCTACGTGATCAAAGTGCATAACAACAAAGGCTTTATTGCAGGCGTTAACGAAAGAAGCGTACTCTTTGGCGTTTACCGTCTTTTAGAAGAATGGGGTATCACTTGGGTAAGACCCGGTCCCAACGGAGACCACTTCCCCGAAAATCCCCAGTCACCTGACCTTGATATAAACGAAAAACCCGACGTTCGCTACCGTACAATGTGTATTGAGGGCGCTATA
>JAZORM010000038.1:0-2944 GCA_045656585.1 Acutalibacteraceae bacterium | reverse complement strand
AATGGAACAGGTTAGGCGAAACAATCCTGTTTCGCCACAAAATCTTTGATTTTGCGACAAATTTTTACTAAAATTTGTCCTATCCCATTATAATAAATGTTTTCTTAAATTTTCGGGGGTGTCAAGTGACAAGAGAACAGGCGGAATATCGAAAACAGTTTTACAACCTTTTTCACCCTTTTGATTGAGTCTATAAGCGGCTCTAGCATAGGCTATAAGCACACTTGAAGTGAATTCAGGGTTGGAGTCGAGTTTTAAATTATATTCTATAATAGCGTTGTTTTCGTTGTCCCAACCGGTCTTTCCGCTTCTAATTACCGTACCTCCGTGTGGTAGACCTTGGTGGTCACGCTTCATTTCTTCCATCGAGATAAAATGAACGGTGGTATCGTAGTCAGCGAAATAGTTTGGCATTGTTACAATTTCTTTTTCAATGCGCTCTTTATCGGCGCCGTCGGTTATTACTACAAAGCACTCTCTTGTGTGCTTTTGTCTTGTTGTGAATTCAGGGGTTTCACCGTTTTTAACTGATTCGATTGCCGATTCTACGGGGATTGTATATTGACGTGCGTCGACAACACCTTCAATTCTTCTTATAGCGTCCGAGTGACCTTGGCTAACACCCTTGCCCCAAAAAGTATAGTCACTGCCGTTGGGGAGTATAGCATTTGCGTAAAGACGAGCGAGAGAGAACATACCGGGGTCCCAACCAACCGATATAACTCCGATTTTACCGCTTTCGTTTGCGTTTTTGTCAACATTTTCAAAATGCTCGGGAATTTTTGCGTGGGTGTCAAAACTGTCCACAACGTTGAAGTACTTAACGTATTCGGGGGTTTGAACAGGTAGGTCGGTAGCGCTGCCACCACAAATCACCAATACATCGATATCATTTTTATATTCTAAAATATTGTCAATATGCAAAACCTTGGCGGTTTTGGTTTGGATTGTCACAGTTTCAGGATTTCGGCGTGTGAATACGGCGAAAAGCTCCATATCGCTGTTTTGTTTTATTGCGGCTTCAACACCACGGCCTAAATTGCCGTAGCCGAGAATTGCGATTTTCATTTGATATTACTCCTCAAACACTGTTAGTTGTTAATTATTTTTACCATAAAATTATATTATATTTTAATATTGTTGTCAAATAAAAACTGTAAATCCCATTAGAGATTTACAGTTCAATTTCGTTTGCTCCCAAAAGTTCAGCTTCAAATGGGGTGTGGGTTATTAAAATAATAGGTTTGTTTTTGGCGATTTTCAAAATTTGTTTTGCGGCAAGAATAACGTTTTCCTTGTCAAGACCCGTAAAAGCCTCGTCGAGTATTAAATAATCAAACTCAACCGATAAAGCACGGGCAATAGCCACACGCCTTGCCATACCGCCCGAAAGTTCGTTGATTTTTGTGTTAACTTCATTTTCGAGGCCGAGCGCCTTTAAATTCTCAAGGGCGAGAGATTCGTTGTTTGCTACAAGCATAACGTTTTGCAAAGCTGTTTTAAAGGGTAAAAGGCGGTCTTCTTGGAAAACTGCCGAAGGTTTTAAAATACTGTTTGTTTGAATTTCACCCTTTTGCGTTTTTTCAAGACCTAATATAATGCGAACGAGGGTGGTTTTACCCGTGCCGCTTCCTCCCGAAAGCCAAATTCGGTCACCGTTTTTAATATGAAGCGAAAAATCTTCAAATATTTTTTTATCGCCATAGCTAAAGGAAATATTATTTAACTTTATCATTATAATACCTCCTAAAAAGTTTTTTAAGGCTTATTTCGAGCAATAACGAAAGCAAAGCCACAACTGCTGTAAGTGCAAAAACCTCGGATATTTCGAGATGGGTTTTTGAACTTTCAAGCAGTCCACCCAAAGAATTTTGCGGTTTGGCGATTACTTCGGCGGCAATGCCTGATTTCCAAGCAAAACCAAGTGAAGTAAGCGCGGCGCTTATGACTAAGGGGAATATGAGCGGTAATTTGATTTTTAGGAATATTTTCGATTTAGAAAGACCAAAAACTTTGCCCATTTCTACGTATTTAATATCGACTCCCAAAAGTGCGGTTTCGGTTGATGACCAAATGATAGGAAGTACCATCAAAAAGGTTATAAATATGGGAAGATAGGTGCTTTTAAACCAAAAGAAAGCAAGTATTATAAATGAGGCTACAGGAACCGCGCGAACAAGTTGTAGCGGTGGGTCGGTTATTTCTTTAAAGAGGGCGTTTTTAGCAGAAAGCGTACCGCCTAAAAATCCAAAAACAACACCCAAAGAAAAACCTGTTATAATTCTTAAAAGCGAGATAAGTACCGCGACATAAAATTCTTTAGTTTCGGCTAATCTAAAGAGAGCGGTTAAAGTGTTTATCGGGGAGGGGAGTATCAAATCCTTTCCGATAATCATAGACAAAAACTGCCATACTAAAACCCAAAGAATTAGTATGGCGGTTTTTTTAAAGGTTTTATTTGCCATAGTAGAAATCGTCTGCGGGAAGTTTGCCGCCTACGCTCTTTGGATTGGCGCCATGTAAGAATTCGAGATAAGCCGAAAGGTCTGATTTCATTTCTTCGCCGTTTTCGAAAACAATGTTGCAATATGGTATAGCTTTTTTAGCAACGGCAGCCTTGGGGATAATTCCAAATTCTTCACAAGCGGCTGCTGTGCCGTCGATGTCTTCGTTAACCGCTTTGATAGAAGCTTCGTAGTCTTCAAGAAAAGCCTCGATTGCTTCGGGGTTTTGTTCTACGTATTCGCTACGAGCGATTATACAACCCATAACAAGTTTTTTATCGCCAAGTTTGTTCCATTCGTCGTTGAGGTTGATTACGATTTGAGCCTCTTTGTCTTGAACCGTAATGGTTGTCGCAACGGGTTGCGGCGCGATTACAACGGCTTCTTTTGCGGGAACAATTTTAGTTATAAGTTCGGCGGGTTGAGATACAAATTCAACC
>JAZORM010000037.1:0-4865 GCA_045656585.1 Acutalibacteraceae bacterium | reverse complement strand
GGCTTGTGATAATGCTAAGGTTGAAAAGGTGACCTTTGGCTTCGAAAAGACCAATGATTACTATGCCGAAAATATGCAAAAAGGCAAGTACGGTTTTTCTTTCGACATTTGCAAAGATGGTAAGATTTTGACAAACTTGGCGCTTCACATTCCGGGATACCATAATATCCTAAACGCGCTTTCGGCTTTTGCCGTGGCTTACGATATGGGCGTTGCGGTAGACGGAATTAAGGAGGCTTTGGAAAAATTTACGGGAGCGGGTAGACGCTTTGAGTTTTTAGGTGAGTACAACGGTTTTTGCTTGGCTGACGACTATGCTCACCACCCAACCGAAATAAAGGCAACGCTTACCGCTGCTAAAAATCTTTCGTACAACAACGTTATTGCCGTGTTCCAACCCTTTACTTTCTCGCGTACTGCGTTATTAAAGGATGAATTTATCGAGGCTTTGTCATTGGCTGATAAGGTGATTTTAACCCCAATTATGGGTTCGCGCGAGGTAAACACTTACGGTATTTCTTCCGAAGATATCGCGAAAGAATTAAAAGACGCTGTTATTGTTGATGGTTTCGAAAATATTGCAAATAAGATAATCGATACCGCAAAAGAAAACGATATTGTTATCACTATGGGTGGCGGCGATATTTATAAAGCGGCTTATATTGTAAAGGAAAAATTAGGATGACCGAAAAAGTTTATGATATAGATTCTCACCTAAGAGAATTTGAGGCGACGGTGGTTGACTCTTATCCTGTGGATAGTGGATTTTGTACAATTCTCGACCGTACTGCTTTTTTCCCTGAAGCCGGCGGACAAGCATCGGATATCGGAATGCTTAATGATGTAAAGGTTTATGATGTTCAAATAAAGGACGAAGTGATTTATCACTATACTCAAAAGCAGTTCCAAAAAGGCGAAAAGGTTAAGGGTGTAATTGATTGGCAGCGCCGTTTTGATTTTATGCAACAACACTCGGGAGAACATATTGTTTCGGGTGTGGCGCATAGACTTTACGGTTGCGAAAACGTTGGTTTCCATTTAGGCGCCGACATTGTGACGCTGGATTTTGATAAACCGTTAACTCGTGAGCAAATATCCATTATCGAGCAAGAAGCCAACGAAAAGGTTTTTCAAAACAAAAAGTTTTTGACCTATTATCCCGACGATAAGACCCTTGAAACTTTGAATTATAGAAGTAAAAAAGAGTTGGAAGGCGCTATTCGTATTGTCGAGATTGAAGATACCGATATGTGTGCTTGTTGTGCGCCCCACGTTAACGAGTCGAGCGAGATAGGAATTATAAAACTGCTCGATAGCGAGAAAATTCGTGGCGGTGTTCGTATTGAAATGAAGTGTGGTCGACGCGCTTTGGCGGATTATAACAACCGCTATCAAAATGCTTCAAAGATTTCCTCGCTTTTGTGTGTTCCGCAAAGTGAGATTGCTTTGGCGGTAGAAAAACTTCAAGAAAATATCGATTCGCTCAAATACGAAATCGGCGGTCTGAAGCGTAAGATAATTACCGAAATTGTTGAAAAATTCAACGCGGAAGATAAATTGTCGGTCCTTTTCCAAGAGGGATTTGATATAAAAGAATTGCAACTTTTGAGTGATTCGCTACATAAAAAATCTGATGTCACTGTCGCTGTGTTTAGCGGAAGTGACAGTGAATATTCTTTTGCAATTTGTGGCGAGGCCGAGAGCTTGGATTCTTGGTTTAAAGAGTTTAAATCAAAGCTTTCCGTTCGTGGTGGCGGAAGGGGCGGTATGGTGCAAGGTACCGTACTAAATACTAAAGAAGAAATTTTAGGAGTTATAAATGAACTGGACTGAAATTACAATTAAAGTGGCGCAAAAAGACGTTGAATTAGCATCGGCGATTGCAAATATGACCGTTCCGTATGGAATTTATATTGAAGACTATTCCGATTTGGAAGAAAAAGCCGAAGAAATTGCGCATATCAATTTGATAGATGAAGATTTGTTGGCTAAGGATCGTGAAACCGCGCTTATCCATATCTATATTTCGGAATGTGACAATGCGCTTGAAGCGACTGAGTTTTTGAAAGAACGCTTTAATGCGGAAAATATTGAGTGTGAAGTGGATTCTATCGGTGTTAACGATGCTGATTGGAATGAAAATTGGAAAAAATACTTCCACACAAGCGAGATTGGTGAAAAACTCGTAATTGTGCCTAGTTGGGAAGAATACGATAACAAAAACGGTAGAATAGTGCTTAATATCGACCCCGGTGCCGCTTTTGGTACGGGTAAACACGCTACTACTTCGCTTTGTCTTACACTTTTGGAGAAGTACGTGGCAAACGATATCGAAATTTTAGATATTGGTACAGGTAGTGGTATTTTGGGTATTGCCGCTGTTCTTTTGGGGGCTAAAAAGGCTATTGGTGTTGATATCGACGCCCAATCGGTTAAAACTGCAAAAGAAAATGCCGAAATTAATAAAATATCCGATAAATGCGAATTTATAGTGGGCGACCTTGCTGATAAAATCAGCGGCAAATATAAGGTCGTTTGTGCTAATATCGTTGCCGACGTTATTATAAAACTTTTCGATAACGTTGAAGACTTTATGGAAGAAGACGCGGTTTTCATAACCTCGGGTATTATTGATATCAGAAAAGACGACGTGCTAAAGAAAGCCGAGGAAATGGGCTTTACAGTTTACGAAGAACGTTATAAAGACAACTGGTGCGCGTTTGTGTTTAAAAAGAATTAGGAGTGAATATATGCTTGAATTTGAGCAATTGTCATTAAGGCTTATGGGTAGCGAGGAAGAGCTTCGTGATCTTAAAAGTGCCTTGGGATATGACCGATTGTGCCGAGAAATCGAAGAACTTGAAACTAAGGCGAGTGCGCCGGGTTTTTGGGATGATATGGAAAACTCTCAAAAGATTTTGCAAAAAACGGGAAAGCTTAAAAATACCGTTTCGGCTTATGATAACCTTTGTTCAACCTTTGATGATTTACAGGTGCTGATTGAAATGGGTGACGAGGAAGAAGATTTGTCGCTCGTTGAAGAAATTGAAACTACTATTGCCGAGTTTGAAAACGGATTGGCGTCTTTGAGACTTCAAACCTTGCTTACGGGTGAATATGATAAGAACAATGCTATTCTTACCTTCCACGCAGGTGCAGGCGGTACCGAGGCTATGGACTGGGTGTCAATGCTGGTGAGGATGTACACTCGTTGGACCGAGCGTCACGGTTTCAAAACCCAAATGCTCGACTTTTTGGATGGTGACGAAGCGGGTCTTAAGAGCGCTACGATTTCAATCGAAGGTGAAAATGCCTACGGTTATTTAAAGAGCGAGTCGGGTGTGCATCGATTGGTTCGTGTTTCGCCTTTTGACGCTTCGGGCAGAAGACATACTTCTTTTGCTTCTTTGGAAGTAATGCCTGAAATCACCGATGATATGAATATTGAAGTTCGCGAAGAAGATTTGAAGATGGATGTTTTCCGTTCCTCAGGTGCGGGTGGTCAGCACATCAATAAAACCTCTTCAGCTGTACGACTTACACATATTCCAACAGGTATTGTTGTTGCTTGTCAAACCGAGAGAAGTCAGTTCCAAAACCGTGATAGAGCGCTTAAAATGCTTAAATCGAAACTTTTGGAAATAAAAGAACGCGAACACCTTGAAAAAATCGAAGATATCAAGGGCGTTCAAAAGGATATCGCTTGGGGTTCGCAAATTCGTTCTTACGTATTTATGCCGTATACCTTGGCAAAAGACCATAGAACAGGATTTGAAACGGGTAATATAAACGCTGTTATGGACGGCGACCTTGACGGCTTTATAAATGCATATTTAAAATCATCGTCTTTGGGCGAGATTAATGAAGGAGAATAAAAATGAAAAGAATTATAAGTGTTTTAATGGTGTTGGCGTTGTGCCTTAGTTTTGCGGGATGTAAGCAAGATAAGGAAAGAAAGCTTTATAATCTGAATTTGGAAAAGTACGTTGATCTCGGCGAATATAAGGGTATTAAAATCGACACAAAATCCGATGATTTCAAAAAAATTGAAGATATGATTATCGAAAGCGACGTTTCAAATTATGGACTCTACGCTACAAAAACCAGCGGTAAGGTTGCTAAAGGCGATACAGCAAACATAGATTATACCGGTAAAAAAGACGGTGTGGCATTTGAAGGCGGTACAGCCCAGGGCTATGATTTAACAATTGGTTCGGGTCAATTTATCGAAGGCTTCGAAGAAGGACTTATTGGTAAAAAGATTGGTTCAACCGTTGATTTAAACCTCACTTTCCCTGAAAATTACGGAAACGAAGAACTCAATGGCGCTAAGGTTGTATTTACAGTAAAGATTAACTACGTAACAACAACTGATCCTCGCGAACCTAAAGATTTTTACGCTGATTTAGGATATGAAAAACTTGAAGATTATACCGAAAACGTAAAGAGTCGTGCTATCGAAGAAAGTTTGGCACAAGCGGTTTCAACTGCATCTAAAATTAAGGATTATCCTCAGGCGGATTTAGATGCGCTTTACAAGTATTATTACGATACAACAGCTGCAAACGTTAAGTCACAATACGGTATGACTATGGCTGACTATTTTGAGGCTGTAGGTCAAACAGAGGAAGAATTTAAGAGCACTGTGACAGTTAGTCAAGTTAAACCTCTTATGGACCAACAAATGCTTTGGTATTTGATTTTCGATAAGGAAGATATGAAGTTGACCGAAGAAGAAACCGAAGCAAAGATTAAGGAAATTATTGCTCAAAGCGGCAATACAAGTCTTACAAAGGCTGACGTTATTGAACAGGTTGGCGATTTTTATATCGAGAACATCATCGTAAGCCAAAAGGTATTTGATT
>JAZORM010000036.1:0-23877 GCA_045656585.1 Acutalibacteraceae bacterium | reverse complement strand
CACAGTTAATGGCGGTTATTACACAACGTTTTTTGGGTACGCTTCGTAAAATTTTGTTTAACAAAATGCAAAACTTGCCAATTAAATACTTTGATACCAATAAACACGGCGATATTATGAGTCATTATACTAATGATATTGACGCTATTCGCCAATTGGTTTCACAATCGATACCTGCACTTATTCAATCGGGTATCGTTGTAATGACTGTGTTCTCTATTATGATGTGGTACAGCATTTGGATTACCTTGGTTGTTGTTTTTGGCGTATTTTGCCTTTTCCTTGTTACTAAAAAGGTTGGTGGCGGTTCGGCGAAATACTTTATCCGTCAACAAAAGGCAGTAGGTAAAACCGAAGGCTATATTCAAGAAATTATGAACGGACAAAAGGTTGTTAAGGTTTTTTGTCACGAAGATAAGTGCCTTGAGGGCTTTGACAAGGTTAATAACGAACTTTATGAAGATAGTAGACGTGCTAATGCATACGCGAACCTTTTAGGTCCTATCAATATGAATATCGGTAATATTCTTTACGTTATTATAGCAATGGTTGGCGGTATTTTGTTACTTGCAAACGTTCCAAACTTCAGCCTTTCAGGTATGCCTCTTACAATCAGTATCGTAATTCCTTTCCTAAATATGACAAAGCAGTTTACAGGTAACGTCAACCAGGTTTCCCAACAAATCAACTCGGTTGTAATGGGTCTTGCAGGTGCTGAGCGTGTGTTTGAACTTATGGATGCTGAACCTGAAGTTGACGATGGTTACGTGACACTTGTTAACGCTAAAATCGATGAAGAAGGAAATATTACCGAAACTGACGAACGCACAGGCGTTTGGGCTTGGAAGCATCCCCACGGTGACGGAACTCTCACCTATACAAAGCTTGAGGGTGACGTTTTGCTTGATAGCGTTGATTTCTCCTACGTTGAAGAAAAGCCTGTTCTTAAAGGTGTTAGCGTATTTGCAAAACCGGGTCAAAAGGTTGCTTTTGTTGGTGCTACAGGTGCGGGTAAGACAACTATCACAAACCTTATCAACCGTTTTTATGATATTGCCGACGGAAAAATTCGGTATGACGGTATAAATATCAACAAGATTAAGAAGTCCGACCTTCGCCGTTCGCTCGGCATAGTTTTGCAAGAAACAAACCTGTTTACAGGAACAGTTATGGAAAATATCCGTTACGGACGTTTGGAAGCTACTGACGAAGAGTGTATAAAAGCCGCTAAACTTTCGGGCGCAGATGATTTTATCACACGTTTGCCCAAGGGCTATGATACCGAGCTTTCGAACAACGGCTCAAACCTTTCACAAGGTCAAAGACAGCTTATTGCTATCGCTCGTGCGGCGGTTGCCGACCCACCTGTTATGATACTCGACGAAGCAACTTCAAGTATCGATACACGTACCGAAGCAATCGTTCAAAAGGGTATGGATAGTCTTATGAAAGGCAGAACAGTTTTTGTTATTGCACATAGACTTTCAACAGTTAAGAATTCCGATGTTATAATGGTGCTCGAAAAGGGCGAAATTATCGAACGCGGAAGCCATAAAGAACTTATTGCTCAAAAGGGTAAATATTATAGCCTTTACACAGGTGCATTTGAGTTGGAATAATAATTATAGGGCGTGCATTGCATGCCCTTTTTTTATATTGAAAATGATAGTTTTAAATAGATTGACTTTTTTAATAGTGTAAAGTATTATTTAAATAATAAATCTCAAAGGGAGAAATAGGTATGAAAATTAGTTTCATTGGCGATATTATGTGTGAGCCGACAACCTTAAAAACGGCTAAAACTAAAAACGGATACGATTTTAACCCGATTTTTGAAAATGTAAAGGAGATGTTTTCACAATCGGATTTTGTTATAGGTAATCTTGAAACGCCAATGGCAGGTAGCGAGGTTGGTTATACCGATTCGTTTTATATTTTCAATTCTCCCGATGAATATGCTGACGCTGTTAAAAATGCAGGTATCGGCTTGGTTTCAACTGCCAATAACCACACCTTTGACCGCGGTATGCAAGGTCTTGTAAGAACTCTCGAAGTTTTGGATGAAAAGGGCATACTCCACGCGGGTACTTGTGCTCCCGGTGAAGAAAGACCTGAGGCGTGTTATTTTGAAGTAGACAGTGTGAAGTTTGCGGTCATCGCTTATACTTATGCTACAAACTATGAGGGTGAAGACGATGACTGGCGCCGTGTACTTTGTGAGGGTGAGTATGAAGGTACAGTAAACCTTTTAAAACCTCAGACTGCCAGTACATATTTGCCGGGTGTTTGGCGCGGTGAAGATAAAATTGATAAGCTTTTTAAAAGACTTGTTCCCGATGAAGAAAAACGCGGATGGATTAAAATCTTTTTAGGGCGCGAGGGTCAATATCCACGCGCTGATGACCGAATTGAACAAGAATGGATTGACAAAAATATAAGTCAGTTGAAATCGGATATTGAAAAAGCAAAACAAAAGGCTGATATAGTAATTGCTTATCCTCACGTTGGCGGTCAGTTTAATCAAAAACCCGGTGCTATGAGCCGATTGGTAGTTGATACTTGTATTAAAGCGGGGGCTGATGCCGTAATGGCAGGGCATTCGCATTGTGTTCAGATGGCGGAATTTATAGAAAATAAGCCTTGTTTTTATTCGCTTGGTAATTTCAGTATGTCGCCGATTTCGAGTCTTATGCTTAAAGAAGTCTTACCTGCATATAACCTTTGTGTACATTTGTATATAGAAGATAAGAAAATTGTAAAAACAACATTTTCTATTTTAAAGATTGTTGAAAAACGCGGAAAGCTTATGAAGTCGTACCCCGTGGATAAACTTTATGAAACTTTAAAAACTCAAAAACAACGCCAAGAATTAAAACGCGATGTTGCTAAAATATTGGAAGTTGTAAAGGGCAAGGCAGATAGTGAAATTATAAAGAAAGAGTATGAATTGGGAGAATAATTATGAGTGATTATAGCAAATACGTGGAAAAACATCGTGAACTTATTTTAAATGCGCTCGATTTTCTTTGGGCAAATCCCGAAACAGGATATAAAGAGTGGAAAACTCACGAATATTTGGAAGAAGCCTTCGCAAAACTTGGTTACGAATTAACTTTGGCGGGGGATATTCCCGGCTTTGTAACCGAGATTGATACAGGTAAGGAAGGTCCTACAGTAGCAGTATTTGGCGAAATGGATGCGCTTATTTGCGCTACCCACCCCGAAGCCGACAAGCAAACAGGCGCAGTACATTCCTGTGGTCACTGTGCGCAGGGTGCTGCTTTACTTGGCCTTGCGGCAGCGCTTAAGGAAGATGGGGCGCTCGACGGATTGTGCGGTAAGATTCGTTTGGTGGTAGTTCCTGCCGAGGAATTGCTTGAAATTGAATTTCGTGAGGAACTTCGTAAAAAAGGTGTTATTAAATACTTCGGCGGTAAGCCTGAGTTTATGTGGCGCGGTCTTTTAGACGGTGTTGATATGGCTTTTATGTTCCATACAGGCGGAAACAGTGAGCAAAACTTTAATATAAACCGTGGTTCTAACGGTTGTGTTGCAAAAACAATGACCTTTAAGGGTGTGTCTTCGCATGCGGGCGGCTCACCGCATAGAGGAATAAACGCTTTATACGCTGCAAATGTAGCGCTTAATGCGACGAATGCTTTGCGTGAAACATTCGTAGACGGCGAACACATCCGTTTTCATCCCATCATCACGCGTGGTGGAGACTCGGTAAATGCTATTCCCGACACCGTAACAATGGAAAGCTATGTTCGTGGCGCCACAATGGAGTCTATTGTAGCAAACAATAAAAAGATTAATCGTGCTATGGCTGCGGCAGCAGCGTCTATGGGAGCTAATGTGCATTTGCGTGATATCCCCGGATATTGGACAAGAAATTATCCCGAGGCTTTCCGTCAGGCTTTTGCTGATGCCGCAAAGCAAGTTTTGGACAAAGTATACGTAGAAGAGGGTTGGTCAACAGGTTGTTCTGATATGGGTGATATCGGTGCGGTAATGCCTGCAATACATCCAAACGTTAGCGGTGCTACGGGAACTTTCCATGGTAACGATTTTTATATAGAGGATAAAGAAACTGCTTGTGTTAAGTCTGCCGAAGCACAATTAGTGCTTTTATCAGTACTTTTAAAGGATAATGCTAAACGGGCAAAAGAGATTATTGAAAGCTATGAACCCGAGTTTTCATCTATGAAAGAGTATTTCGATTTTGTCGATAAAATCAATATTGATAAACAAGCGGTTGTATATGACGGCGATAAAATTATATTGGATTTTTAAGGTTTTAAGGGCGTGTTTTCACACGCTCTTTTTATATTGCGGTTTGCAGGAAATTTAACAAATCGTAGGGTAGGGGTTTTGATTTAATGGTTAAATTTTTAGATACCGCCTATAACACCCCTAAAAATTAAACTTGATTTTTATTGTAATAAATGATAAACTAATAAATGCCAAACGAATTGAAAATGTAATTGTTAGGAGCTTTTCCTTTTATAAGGATAAGTGTATTTGTTTTTGACAAAATAATGTTATTAACTGTTAAAAATGCAGACCGTAAAACATTATTTTGTTAGGGTATCTTTTCAATTATTGTTCGATTCGTTTGGCGACTAATCGAGGTTTGCGTTTTTGGTGCGTGGCTTCGGTTACGCACTTTTTTTATTTTTGGGTGATTCATATGAACGAAAAATTGATTAAAGAATTTGAAGAAAGCCATAAAAGTATGATGGAACTTACAAAAAATTTTTCTCATATCCCAAAGATTTATGCCGATGGAATAATAGGTGAATATCAACGTATTGCTGATGAAAATAGAAAGTCTAAAAAGGTTACAAAATACAAGAAAATTAAAATTTATAGAAAGGTTTGATTCGGCGGAATGTTGTGAACTCTGACCTTTCGGAAACTATCAAAAAACATCATATATTTTAATCCCGATTTGCGTGTTTGCAAGTCGGGATTTTTTGCGTTTATTATGCGGTTTTTGATGGTTTTTTCGGTGAAAAAAAGTATTTTTAAAATTTTTTCAAAAAAATCAAAAAAACACTTGATTTTTCGGTAAAGTGTCATTATAATATAGTTATGTGGCGCAAAGTGGAGTGAAAATACACTAAAGTGCATCAAAGTGGTGAAAAAAGAGGTGAAAATCTTGTTTTTAGGTAATTTCCAACATAATATCGATAAAAAGGGCAGGGTTTTCATCCCGTCTAAGTTCCGTGAAGAACTCGGTGAAGAATTTATCGTTTGCCAAGACGTTTCGGGAAAACGCTGTCTTTGTGTATATTCTTTGCCTGAGTGGGAAAAATTTGTGGCGCAAATTGACAGTTTGCCAAACACAAAATCAAGCGTTGTAAAACGTTTCTTGTTCGCAAATGCTTTCAACGTAGAATTTGATACACAAGGAAGAATACTTTTACCTTCTACTCTTCGCGAGTATGCCCGTCTTGAAGACAAGGCCGATATCCTTGGCGTTAATAACAAACTTGAACTTTGGAATACAACTCTTTGGGCAGAGGAGAACGAAAGTATCACTCCCGAATCTATTGCCAATATTATGGCGGAGCTTGAGTTTTAATTATGGAATTTAAACATATTTCGGTTTTACTGAACGAAACTATTGATTCGTTAAATATTAAGCCCGACGGTATCTACGTCGATGGAACTGTCGGCGGCGCGGGACATTCAAAAGAGATTGCTAAACGTCTCAAAGACGGAAGACTTATTTGTCTCGACCAAGACCCCGACGCTGTCAAGATTGCTACCGAACGTTTGGAAGGCTTACCTGCAACGGTTGTGAGAAGCAATTTTGCTCGAATGACCGAGGTTTTGGAAAGTATTAATATATATAAGGTAGACGGCATACTTTTAGACCTTGGCGTTTCTTCTTATCAACTTGATACTGCCGAACGAGGTTTTTCGTATCATAAGGATGCGAAACTTGATATGAGAATGAGCCAAAGCGGTATTAGCGCCGAAGATATTGTCAATGATTTTTCTGAAAATGAACTAGCGGATATTTTCTTCCGTTTTGGCGAAGAAAAGTTCTCGAGAAAAATCGCAGCTAAAATTGTTAAAGAACGCGAAAACGAAAGAATCACAACAACCTCCCAATTAGCCGAGATAATCGCAAATGCATATCCTGCGGCGGCTCGTCGAGACGGACATCCCGCAAGAAAATGCTTCCAAGCGATAAGAATTGCAGTAAACGGTGAACTTGACAGATTAAACGAAGCTTTGGATAAGGCGTTTGATTTACTAGATAAAGATGGTGTTCTTTCAATAATTACCTTCCATTCACTTGAAGACAGAATGGTAAAACAAAGATTTAAAGAATTTTGTACAGGTTGTACTTGTCCGCCTGATTTTCCTGTATGTGTCTGCGGGAAAACTCCAAGAGGACGTTTAGCCACCCGAAAACCAATAGAACCCAGCGCGGAAGAATTAGAACAAAATCCGAGAAGCCGTAGTGCAAAACTCAGGGTGATAATAAAAAATTAAGAAGGGAAAAGAAATGGATAACTTAAAGTATTATAACGAGAGCCTCGCATATGATTTTGAAATGTTTATGCCCAAAGAGAAAAAAGTGAATACCCGTGATAATATTGTAGTTATGCCTCAACCCAAGGAGAGAGCAAGACAAAGAAAAGCAATAAATCGCAAACTTTCTCCAACCGTTAGCGCAATAATGTGCGTGGTATTTGTACTGGCTGCTCTTTGCGGTAATATAACACTTCGTATTAAAATCAACGAGGTCAACTCTGAAATAAATGATGTGAAAGCCGCTGTGGCTGAACTCGATAGCGAAAAGACTGCACTTGAGGTTGAATTCCAAAGAAGAATTTCTTATTTGAATCTCGAAACCAAAGCAGTAGAACTTGGAATGAAAAAACCAAGCAAAGATGACGTTAAATACATAAGAGTTAACGATGAGAATATTGCCAAAAATTCTAAAGGCGAAATTCTTTTGGGCGAATAAAAAACAGGATTAATTTAGTATAATAATAGAGTACGAGAGTCAAATTGTATTGACTCTCGTATTTGGGCATAAAAAAGGATTGAATTTTTTGTGGTAAGGAGAGTGGAAAATGCTTAGACCGAATAAAATGATGCTTTTTCGAATGAAGCTGATTTTAGCGATAGTTTCAGTTTGTTTGTCGGCTGTATCGATTTTAAGTTTGTTTAACATAATGATTTTGAACGGTGAAGAATATCAGAGCAAAGCTTCCGAACAGCAACTGTACGATAGTTTGGTTACGGCGCCACGCGGTGATATTTATGACCGCAATATGCAAACTCTTGCTACAAGTTCAACTGCTTGGACGGTTTATATCGCTCCAAACGGAATCAAAAAAATAAAAGATGCCGACAAGCGCGAAACGATTAGGAAAACAATCGCGCAAGGTCTTTCGGATATTTTAGAGGTGGATTATGATACTGTTTATGCCAACACAGACAAAAATTCTTATTATGTTATTGTTAAAAAGAAAATCGAAAAGACAATTGCCGATAAGGTTCGCGAATTTATATCAACTAATAAAGACCTTGAGCTTACAAAATACATAGGTCTCGACGAAACAACAAAACGTTATTATCCAAACGATTCCTTGGCTTCGGTTGTACTTGGTTTCGTAGGCTCCGATGAACAAGGTCTTGCGGGTATTGAAAGTTATTACGATAATGAACTCACAGGTATTGCGGGTCGTGTTGTAGCGGCTAAAAATGCGGCAGGAACCGATATGAGATTCACCTATGAAAAGGTTGAAGAGGCGACAAAGGGAACCTCTCTCGTTTTAACTCTCGATTCCTACGTTCAATATACGGCTGAAAAATATTTGGAAATTGCGATTGAACAAAATAAAATTGCCGAACGTGGCGCCGCAGTTGTTATGAACGTAAACACAGGCGCAATTCTTGCAATGGCGGTTAAAGGCGATTTCAATCCGAACGACGCATTTACTCTTTCAAAAGCTGATCAAAAATTGGTTGATGAAGAAAAAGATGATGAGGCAAAACAAAAACTAAAAAGCGAACTTCTCAATCGACAATGGCGTAATAAAGCGGTTTCGGATACTTACGAACCCGGTTCGGTATTTAAGGTAGTGACCGCGGCAATCGCGATTGAAGAAAACCTTTTAAGCGATAAAGCAAGTTTTTATTGCAACGGAAGAACTACTGTTGCGGGTCAAGGTTACGGCTGTTGGAAACACGGCGGTCACGGAACACAAAATCTAAAAAATGCGATTTCTAACTCCTGCAACCCCGCATTTATTACTATTGGTCAGTTGGTTGGTGTTTCGACCTTCTCGAAATATTTCAAAGCATTTGGTTTCTCGGAAAAAACAGGAATTGACCTTCCGGGTGAATCACGTTCGACATACCATTTAGAAGAAAATATGGGTCCTGTCGAATTGGCATCTTCTTCATTTGGTCAAACCTTCAATGTAACTCCGGTTCAGTTGTTATCTGCTGTTTCTGCTACGGTTAACGGCGGTTATCTTGTCAGACCGCATTTACTTGAAAAGAAGCTCGACCAAGATAACAAGGTTATTGAAACTGTTTCGACGAGCTATAAAAGACAGGTTATTTCCGAATCTACTTCGGCAAAAATGCGTGAACTTATGAACTACGTTTCGGAAAACGGCGCTAAAAACTCGCTTGTTTCGGGTTATGATATCGGTGCAAAAACAGGTACTTCTCAAAAGGTATCAAAAATTCAAGCAACAGGTGACAAGTATTTGTACATTGGTTCTTGTGTGACTGTGGCGCCTATTGAAAACCCCGAAATTGCTGTATTTGTTATGCTTGACGAACCAAAGGGTAGCAACTATTACGGTGGTGTTATTTCGGCACCTGTAAACTCTAAAATAATGTCGGACGTACTTCCATATTTGGGATATGAACCTAGTTATTCAGATGATGAATTAAAACAACTTTCTATTGAAGTTCCCGATACGGTTGGCGAAACTGTTGAAGAGGCTCGAAGCCGTGTGGCTTCTAAAAAGTTAGAATACAAAGTTGTTGGTAACGGAAAGAAAGTTTTAAGACAGTTACCTGAAGCGGGAAGCAAGGTTGTAAGCGGTGGTACGGTTATTCTTTATACCGAAAAAACTGCTGATAAAACAGTTACGGTGCCTGAATTCAAGGGTCTTACTGCTACCGAGGCAAACAAAGCCGCGGCAACAGCGGGAGTAAATATTGAATTTTCAGGCAATATTACTACAAGTGGACTAAAATCGTATAATCAAAGCATTAAAAAAGGTACAAAGGTTGATGCCGGAACAGTTGTTACGGTATATTTCAGAGATGAATCATCGGTTGATGGTTAAATTTAATGGAGGCAAACTATGAAATTAGCGCAAATACTTGGATTTGAACATAAGTTGGGTGACATTGAAATTAAAGGTATTACCTACGACTCACGCAAAGTCGAGAAGGATTTTGTGTTTGTTAATACTGCAGGTTTGCCTCAATTCGACCACGACGCTGTCGAAAAGGGTGCGTCGGTTATTGTTACTAAAAACGATATTGGATTTTCAAATACTGTTTTTGTTGAAAATCCGCCACAAATGTTTGCGGTAATGTGTGCTAATTGGTTTGGAAATCCTGCAAAAGATTTAAAATTCCTTGGTGTTACAGGTACAAACGGCAAAACCTCGGTTACTTATATGCTTAAGGCAATTCTCGAAAAAGCAGGGAAGAAGGTTGGCGTTATTGGTACCAATCAGTATATGATAGGCGATATCGTTCGTCCTGCAATCAATACAACTCCAAATCCGCTATATCTAAACGAACTCTTTAGCGATATGAAAAAAGAAAATTGCGAATACGTTTTGATGGAAGTTTCATCACATTCGCTTATTTTCGAAAATGTATATGGTATTGATTTTGAGGTTGCGATGTTTACAAATCTCACACAAGACCATCTCGATTTCCATGGTACTATTGAAGAGTACTATCTCGCAAAGAAAAAGTTGTTTTCTATGTGTAAAAAGGCGATTTTAAACGCTGATGACAGCTATGGCGAAAGACTAAATAATGAAATTTCATGCGAAAGATATACCTATTCGGTGAAAAATAATTCAAATTATACAGCAAAAGCGGTTAATTGTATGCCAAGTCAAATTGGATATAAATTACTAAGTGACAATTTAACTCATATTACAGTTAACACAGGCGGTAATTTCACTGTGTATAACTCTCTTTGCGCTATTGCTTGTGCAGTTCAGATTGGTATTGATATGGAAGTTATTACTTCAGCTATGTCACAGTTTGGCGGTGTTAAGGGCAGAGCAGAGGTTGTGCCCAACACAAAAGATTATACCGTTATTATTGACTACGCTCACACTCCCGACGGTCTTAAAAATATTTTAAAGACATTTAAGGAATGTGCAAAAAATCGTTTGATTGTTGTGTTCGGTTGCGGCGGTGACCGTGACAGTACAAAACGTCCTCTTATGGGGGAAATTGCTTCTATATACGCCGATTACGTTATTGTTACGAGCGATAATCCACGTACTGAAAACCCAACTCTTATTATAGAAGATATTATGAAAGGCATACCTTCAAGCCTATTTAAAGGCAAAGTTATAGAAGACCGTCGCGAAGCTATAAAATTTGCTCTTTCAATTGGACAAAAAGATGATATAATAGTATTAGCGGGTAAAGGACACGAAACCTACCAAATTATTGGCAAGGAAAAATTCCCGTTTGATGAAAGAGAAATTATAAAAACTGCTCTTTCGGAGATTTAATAAAATAAGAAGGTATTAAAATGAAAGATTTAACAGTTATTATTACGGCTTTGGTAGCATTTGTCGTTACGTTTCTTACGGGATTTATTTTTATTCCGTATTTGAGAAAACTTAAATTCGGACAAACAATTCTCGAAGATGGTCCTAATTGGCACAAATCCAAACAAGGCACACCTACAATGGGTGGCGTAATGATTGTTTTAGGTGTTATTTCATCCCTTGTGATTGCCGCAGTATATTCTATATTTTCTCAAAACGGATTGTTCGGAGATTTTGGAGATTCGTATAAATTAACAGTTTCCATTTCGGGCGTTTTATTAGCGCTTTGTATGGGTGCTATTGGTTTTGTAGACGACTATATTAAGGTTGTTAAAAAACGCAATCTCGGTCTTACTGCTCGACAAAAGACCTTTGCACAGTTACTTGTATCGGCTTTGTATCTTGTTTCGTTGGCACTCGCCGGTATGAAAACAACGACAATTCCGTTTATTGGCGACATTGATATCACAAAAGGCTTTGGTCTTGTATTTTGGCCTATTGCACTCTGCTTTATTTACGGTTTTACAAATGCTGTAAATCTTACCGACGGTATAGACGGTTTGGCTTCAAGTGTTACACTCGTTGCTTCTTGTGGATTTATGTTGGCTTCGGGCTTTTTGGGATTTAGCTCAAACAATATTCTTTGTGCCGCTTTAGCGGGAGCTTGTGTTGGCTTTATTTGTTGGAATTCATATCCTGCAAAGGTGTTTATGGGCGATACAGGTTCAATGTTCTTGGGCGGTCTTATCGTTGCTGTTTCATTTGGTATCGGTAGACCTGTATTACTTATTTTTGTTGGTATTATTTATTTACTTGAAGCATTATCTGATATTATTCAGGTTGCTTATTATAAAAAGACTAAAAAACGTATTTTCAAAATGGCACCGCTTCATCACCATTTTGAAATGTGCGGCTGGTCGGAGAATAAGATTGTATTAGTCTTTTCTTTGGTTACTTTTGTCGGTTGCTTTATTGCTTTGTTACCGATTATTTATAATTTATAATTTTAACGGGGGATACGTATGACAAAAAAGGTTAATAAAAAATCAAATATTGTTAAACGCGGAAAACTTGATATGACCTTTTTGTCGTTTGTTCTTATACTTTTTACAATCGGGTTAGTTATGCTTTTTTCCTCAAGTTATGCGTATTCCTATGAATATTATGGAAATAGCTATAAATTCATATCGCAACAAGCTCTTATAGGTGCGGCAGGTATTATTGCGATGCTTGTTGTTTCTAGAATCGACTATCATATTTTAAAGAAATTTGCTTGGCTTATTTTTATTGCGGTAATGATAATGCTTGTATTACTTGTTGCATTACCGCCAATGCTTAAAGGTATGGACGTAAAGAGATGGCTTGTAATCGGACCGATTTCGTTTCAACCGTCCGAGATTGCAAAATTTGCGATAGTTTTACTCTTTGCCTCACTTATAGCGGGTAACCAAAAACAAATGAGAGATATTAAATTTATAGGTTTTCTTGTTTTTTTATTGGGTATAACCTGCGTTTTGATTGTAATGGAACCTCACTTATCGGCAACAATATTGGTTTTCTGCTTAGGCATTGTTTTGCTTATAGTTGGCGGACTTCCAAAGCGTTATATTTTTGGCGGTATCGGTCTTGGTGTAGGCGGTATTATTATGTTGATTGCGACAGGAGCTATCGGTTATGCTTCCGATCGTATTAAATATTGGCTCGACCCATGGCTTGCGCCAACAGGCGAAGGCTTCCAAACAATCCAATCACTTTTGGCTATCGGCTCAGGAGGTGTATTGGGCCGAGGAATCGGTCAATCGAGACAAAAATATCTTTGGGTTCCCGAACCGCATAATGATTTTATCTTTTCTATCGTGTGCGAGGAATTGGGACTTATTGGAGCAGTATTAATAATTGCGCTATTTTGTTTATTGGTATGGCGCGGATTCCATATCGCTATGCGTTCGCCCGATAAATTTGGCGCGTTGTTAGCGATTGGTCTTACCTTCCAAGTAGGACTTCAAGCAATGCTTAACATTTGGGTTGTTACAAACACAATTCCAAACACCGGTATTAGTCTTCCGTTCTTTAGTTATGGCGGAACCTCACTCTTTATTCTTTTGGCTGAGATGGGAGTTGTTCTCTCGGTTTCGCGAAGTGCTAATGTTGAAAAATCGTAAAGAAGGTTAGTTTATGAAAATTTTATTTGCAGGTGGCGGTACCGCGGGACATATAAATCCTGCTCTTGCGATTGCGGGTTATATAAAAGAACGTCACCCTGACGCCGAAATTTATTATATTGGAACTGCTGAAAAATTAGAAGCAAAATTGGTTCCCGAAAAGGGATATGACTTTCGCACAATAAAAGTTTCAGGCTTTAGAAGAAGTTTGTCACCAAGTGCTATTCTTCATAATATTGAAGCGGTTAAACTTGCGGCAACTTCTATTTTGAACGCTAAAAAGATTTTAAAAGAAGTTAAACCCGATATTGTAGTTGGTACGGGTGGATACGTTAGCGGTCCTGTTCTTCGTGCAGCTCAACAATTGGGAATAAAAACTGCTATACACGAACAAAATGCTTTTCCGGGAGTTACTACTAAAATGTTAGCTCCTAAAGCAGATAGAATTATGCTTGCGATGCCTGAAGCGAAGAAGTATTTGAAGCTAAATAAGAAACCTGATATTACGGGTAATCCAATAAGACAAGAACTTTTGAAGATTGACCGCAAAACAGCAAGAGAAAAGCTTGGAGTTGATAATCGTCCGCTTATTCTTTCGTTTGGCGGTTCGCTTGGCGCTCGTAGACTCAATGAGGCGGTATCGGAGCTTATTAAATGGCATAACGGTTCGGATAAATTTTACCATATTCACGGTACTGGTAAAATTGGATATGAAGCTATGTGCGACAGTTTGAAGGACGTTGAATTGTCTGATAAAATCACTGTTCGCGAATATATAAACGATATGGATATATGTATGGCGGCGGCTGATCTTGTTATTTGCAGGGCAGGGGCTATTACTCTCGGCGAATTACAAGCTTGTGGAAAACCGTCGGTTCTTATCCCGTCGCCTTACGTTGCTGAAAATCATCAGTATCATAACGCTCTCACCTTAAAGAAAGACGGGGCGGCAGAGCTTATCGAAGAAAAAGATTTGACAGGTGAAAGCCTTGTTGAAATTGTAGAATCACTTATCGAAAACAAACCAAAACTTCAAAAAATGAGCGATTGTGCTGTAAAAAATGCTATTATTGATTCAAACGAACGAATTTATGAAATTTTAATGCAACTTTACACAAACGCGTGACAAAACAAAATATCTCGCATAGTATGAATTGTGAAATTTATATTTGCGGGGTGTTTTGATGTCGGAGATAGTTATAAACGGAAACAAAAAACTCTCGGGTAAAATAACGGTTCAAGGCGCAAAGAATAGTGTTTTGCCAATACTTGCAGGAACACTTTTGTGCGACGGTGTGAGTGTTATACATAATTGTCCCCAAATTTCAGACGTTGATTCTTCTATAAAGATACTTGAAAAATTGGGATGTAGCTGTAAAAAAGAGTCAAACACCGTTATCGTTGATTCTTCAAACGTTAACGATTATATTATTCCCGATGATTTAATGCGCGAAATGCGTTCATCTGTTATGTTTTTGGGCGCGATAGTAGGTAGGATGGGAAAGGCGGTAATCAGTAGCCCCGGTGGTTGTGAACTGGGTCCAAGGCCTATTGATTTACATTTATCTTCCCTTAAACGACTAGGTGTTTTGATAAGCGAAGAACACGGAAATATATGCTGCGAATCGCCGTTTGGTCTTAATGGTTGCGAAATTAATTTAGGTTTTCCAAGTGTTGGCGCTACCGAGAATATAATCTTGGCGTCGGTTTTGGCAAAAGGAACCACGGTTATTCATAATGCCGCAAAAGAACCCGAAATTAGCGATTTGGGTGATTTTTTAAATTCGGCAGGTGCTAGAATATGCGGTTGCGGTTCTGATACTATCTATATAAATGGTGTAAATAAATTAAAAGCAACTAATCATACAATTATCCCCGATAGAATTGTAGCGGCAACATATATGGCAAGTGCCGCGGTTACAGGAAGCGATATAATACTTGAAAATATTATGCCTTCGCACATGGTCTCAATTCTTTCGCTTTATAGGGAGTGCGGTTGTGATATTTCGGTTTGTGGTAAAACCTTAAAACTTAAATCACCACAAAGGCTTTCGCGTATTCCAACTATTAGAAGTCTTGTATATCCCGGTTTTCCGACCGATGCGGGACCAATTGCGATTGCTATGCTATCTAAAGCGTGTGGTACGAGTGTTTTTGTTGAAAATATTTTTGAAAATCGTTTTAGATACGTTGATGAACTTAATCGATTGGGAAGTAAAATAAAGGTTGAAGGTAAAATTGCTATTATCGAAGGAACCAATGAATTTTCGGGTGCTAATTGCGAGTGCACGGACCTTCGCGGCGGTGCGGCATTGGTTATACTGGCTCTTGCGGCAAACGGAGAAACTAAAATTTCGAAAATAGAGCATATACTTCGCGGATATGATAACATAGTTCAAAATCTGGAATCTATCGGCGCTGATATTAAAATATGTTAAGGAATGATATTTTGAGACAAAATTACCAAAATGATGAATTCTTAAGAAAAAGAAAGTTACGACAAAGAAAAATTCGCAAAAGAAGAATGAAGATATTTTTTGTTTTTTTTCTTATTGTTGCAATTATTACAGGTTTGATATTGAGTCTTACGGTTCTTTTTCCGATAAAACACATTTCGGCAAAAGGAAGCCGTGTATATACTTCACAACAAATTATCGATGAATGTGGTGTGGAGATAGGGGATAATATTTTCACTGTTTCAAAGACTGAGTCATTGAAAAGGTTGAAGAATAAATTGCCTTACGTTGAAAAGGTAGAATTCAATCGTTCTTTGCCTGATGAACTTATTATAAAGGTTACCGATGCGAAAGAATATGCTTGTTATAAGGTAGATAAAAAATATTATACTGTTAGCAAAGATGGTTGGGTTCTTAATTCTTATAAAAAGAAACCTAAAAATGTTGTTGTGATTGTTTGTGACGTCGCAAAGTGCGAAGTTGGCAATTCTATCGAGTTTAACGAAGGCGTTTCGCATGACGATATTCAAAATTTAATAGAACAACTAACCAATTATAAATTTGAAATAAATTCTATAGACGTTAGTGACATAGTTGAACTAAAAGTCAAAATCGATAATCGATTTATTGTTAATTTTGGCACCGCTGTTGATTTGGAATTTAAAATACGTCATCTTAATTCGATGACAAAAGAAATGGATAAAAATGCCACAGGAAAGATAGATTTATCTATGTGGAATAGTCAAAATACACAAGGTACTTTTGTGCAAACTGCTATAAAATAAAAAAAGTAACAAAATTGTAATAAAACTATTGAAATTTAAAAAAAGGTATGTTATTATCTATATGTATGATTGCGTACTAATAGAATTTTATATAAAGACGGAGGAATAAAAAATGCCATTTGAAATCGTAGAAGAAGCAAATGTAGTGAAAATTAAAGTTGTAGGTGTCGGCGGTGGCGGCGGAAACGCTGTAAACCGCATGGTAGATGCCGGTGTTAAAGGTGTAGAATTCGTAGCTGTAAATACCGATAAGGCTGCTTTGTTTAAATCTAAGGCTGACGTTAAATTACAAATTGGTGACAAAACCACTGCTGGTATGGGTGCAGGCGGCAATCCTAACAATGGTAACGCTGCTGCTGAAGAATCACGCGATGAAATTGCTACTGCAATTCGCGACGCTGATATGATCTTCATCACCGCTGGTATGGGTGGCGGTACAGGTACCGGTGCGGCTCCTGTTGTTGCTGCAATTGCTAAGGAACTCGGTATCTTAACTGTTGGTATCGTTACAAAGCCTTTCTCATTTGAAGGTAAGAAGAGAATGACTCAAGCTGAAGCTGGTATCGCAGCGCTTCGTGAACACGTTGACAGTTTGGTTGTTATTCCTAACGAACGTCTTAAGTTTGTTTCTGAAGAAAAGATTACATTTAAAAATGCGTTTGATATCGCTGATGACGTTCTTCGTCAAGGTGTTCAAAGCATTTCTGAACTTATCAATGTTACTGCTCTTGTTAACCTCGACTTTGCTGACGTTAGATCAATCATGCAAGACGCAGGTTATGCACACATGGGTGTTGGTGTTGCTACTGGTCGCGACAAGGCTGAACAAGCTGCTCGTATCGCTATCAACAGTCCTCTTATCGAAACTTCTATGGACAATGCACGTGGCGTTATCATCAGCATCACAGGTTCTGCAGACATCGGCCTTGAAGAAGTTGAACTCGCTTCTTCAATCATCTCTGATATGGCTCATCCTGATGCAACAATCATTTGGGGTGCTCAACTTGATGAAACTATCGAAGATACAATCCGCGTAACTGTTGTTGCTACCGGTCTTGGCGATGATAAGAAAGACAATAAAAACGACGTATTAGGTTCAATCCTCAACACAAATACTGATGAAGACGAAACCTATGACGACGTTATGAGTTTCTTCAAAAACGACTAATTTTATACTTAATAAATTAAACCTGTGATTAAGAGTAGTAACTTTACTATACGTCTTTAGAGAGCAGTTGTTGGTGGAAATACTGTGTCGAAGGTAAAAGTGAATGGACTTATGAGGGCGGCCGAAAGCGTTTTACGTTAGTAGCAGCCGACGGGGAACCGTCCCCGTTACCAAATCGGCTTACATTTTTGTGTAAGACAGAGAGGCCATTTTTGGCAACTCGGGTGGTACCGCAGGATTTAAATCAAGTCTTGTCCCGAATATACGGGGCAAGACTTTACTTTTTGAGGTGCTTTTATGTTTTTATTAGTTAAACGATGGTGAATTTCAATAATTTATTTGTTAATTAAATGATTGAAAGGAAAATTATAATGAATTTTAAAGATGTGAATTTTGATACTTATTTTAAACAATATCCCGATGAAAATGGTTATTTCGGACCATATGGCGGATGTTATATTGAGCCTAAACTTAAAGATGCAATGGAAGAAATCACCCAAGCATATTTCTCAATTTGTCAATCTCGTAAGTTTATTAACGAACTTCGTCGTGTAAGAAAAGAGTTTCAAGGCAGACCTACTCCGATTACCCATTTGGAAAGACTTTCTAACTCACTCGGAAACGTTCAGCTTTATGCGAAACGTGAAGACTTGAACCATACAGGTGCTCACAAGCTTAATCACTGTATGGGTGAAGCATTACTTGCGAAATATATGGGCAAAAAGAAGATTATTGCTGAAACAGGCGCGGGTCAACACGGTGTGGCTCTTGCAACGGCGGCGGCTTATTTTGGTCTTGAATGTGATATATATATGGGTAGCGTTGATATTAAAAAACAAGCTCCGAACGTTGCTCGTATGAAGATTTTGGGTGCTAACGTAGTGGAAGTTACTCACGGCCTTCAAACCTTAAAAGAAGCTGTAGACGCTGCTTTTGATGCGTATAGCAAGGAATACAAAGATTGTATTTACTGCATTGGTTCCGTATTGGGACCCCATCCATTTCCAATGATGGTTCGCGATTTCCAACAAGTTGTTGGTATTGAAGCGAGAGAACAATTTACTGAAATGACAGGCCATTTGCCCGATATTATTACTGCTTGTGTTGGCGGTGGTTCAAATGCGGCAGGTTTCTTCTCGGGCTTCCTTAATGACCCTGTTGAAATTTACGGTGTTGAACCTCTTGGTAAGGGTTCAAACTTGGGCGACCACGCGGCAAGTTTGCAATACGGCGAAGAAGGCATTATGCACGGATTTAACAGTATTATGCTCAAAGATGAAAACGGCGAACCTGCTCCTGTATACTCGGTTGCAAGTGGTCTTGACTATCCGTCTTCGGGTCCTGAACACGCTTTCCTACGTGACCTTGGTCGTGTTAAATACGACGTTGTAGATGATGAAGAAGCTGTTGATGCTTTTTATAAATTGGCTCGTTTAGAGGGTATTATCCCCGCAATTGAGAGTTCACACGCTGTGGCTCATGCTATAAGACTTGCTAAAGAAATGAAACACGGTTCGATTCTTATTAACCTTTCAGGCAGAGGCGATAAGGATATGGATTACGTAATTGAAAAATTCGGTATTAGATAATCAAAAAAGAAGTCTCGATATGAGGCTTCTTTTGTTTTTAAATATATAAGTATTTACTTGTAAAACCAAAATAGTTATGATATAATATGTATAGAATATCTCAATAATTTTGAATAGGGGATAATAATGAAAAATATACACTCTATTATCGGTAGATTTAAGGTTGTGGGTCAGGTTATTGACGTCAAACCTTACGGCAACGGTCTTATCAATGGTACATATCTTATAACTTGTTTTGATGGCGATAATAAAAATCGTTATATTCTTCAAATGATTAACAGTAACGTTTTTAAAAAGCCTAATGAGGTAATGGAAAATATATTGAAAGTTACCGAGTTTTTACGTAAGAAGGTTGAAACTTCACGCGAAGTATTGACTGTTGTTCATACTTTAGACGACGATTGTTGTTGTTACGACAAGGATAACAATCTTTGGCGTATGTATGAATTTATTGAAGATTCAATTTGTCTTGATAGACCCGAATTTTTGGAAGATTTTTATCAAGCGGGTTTGGCTTTTGGTAAGTTCCAACGCTATTTGTCGAACTTTTGTCCTGATTGTTTGCACGAAACAATAACCGATTTCCACAATACTCCAAAACGTTATGAAAACTTCCTAAAAGCTGTTCGTGAGGATAAAATGGGAAGAGCAAAGGACGTTCAAGCGGAAATCGATTTTATAAACGATAGAAAAGATTTTTATTCAGTATTGCTCGATAAGAATAAACAAGGCGAATTGCCGATTCGTGTTAGCCATAACGATACCAAAATGAACAACGTTATGCTCGATTATGATTCTCGCCGTGCGCTTTGCGTTATCGACCTTGATACAATTATGCCAGGTTTCTCGGTTACCGATTTTGGTGATGCTATTCGTTTTGGTGCTTCTACTGCTGCCGAGGATGAAAAGGATTTGTCAAAGGTTTCAATGGATATAAACCTTTTTGAAATTTATACAAAAGGCTTTATAAAAGGCTGTGGTGGACAACTTCCCAAGAGCGAGATTATGCTCTTGCCCGAAGGCGCTAAAATGATGACTATTGAATGTGGAATGCGCTTTTTGACCGACTATTTAGAAGGTGATATCTACTTCAAAACCACATACCCCGAGCACAACTTAGACCGTACCCGCACACAGCTTAAGCTTGTGGCCGATATGGAAGAAAAATGGGATAAAATGAAACGAATTGTAACTCGTTTTTGTAATTTATAAGGAGAATTTATTATGAGTGAATTTTACAGTATGAAAATTGCGGGTCTCGACCGCGACCTTGAAATGTTCCCCGTGAGCGATAAGTTGGATATCGCCGCATTTATCCTTTTTGGCGACGTTGAACTCACCGTTAAAGCAAGTGAAGAATTGCTTAAATTGGCCCCCGAGTTTGATTATATTATCACACCCGAAGCAAAGAGTATTCCTTTGGCTTACGAAATGGCAAGACAAAGCGGAAAGCCTTATATCGTAATCCGTAAAGGTGTTAAGGTTTATATGCGTAATTGTTTGGGCGTAAACGTTAAGAGTATCACAACCGATAAAGAACAACATCTTTACCTTGGCGAAACTGAAGTTAATATGATTAAGGGCAAAAAGGTGCTTATCGTTGACGACGTTATAAGTACAGGTGAATCTCTCGTGGCTGTTAGAAAGCTTATGGAAAAAGCGGGTGCTATTGAAGCCGCCACATGTGCTGTTTTGGCTGAGGGTGACGCTGCTGACCGTACTGATATTATTTTCCTTGAAAAATTACCTTTATTCTTCAAATAATTTAATTTTACTGACCTTGATTTTCCCAAGGTCATTTTTTTTAATTTTACAAACTTGTTGACATTTCAACAAGTTTATGTTAAAATTTAGCTTGTTGAAAATTCAACAAGCTACACGGAGGGGTATTATGACTGAAAGATTTGAGACTTTTACTGTGCTTATAAATAGAATAAGCCGTAACATTCGTAAGATTAAAAATCAAGAAATGGCCGAGTACAACCTCAGAAGTGCGCATATTTCTTGCCTTTACTATTTGTATATGTCAAAAGGCTTGACTGCTACTGAACTTTGTGAGCGTTGCGAGGAGGACAAGGCGACAATATCTCGCGCGGTTGAATATTTGGAAACTAATGAATATCTAATTTGTGAATCAAAAAGCGTCAAACGATATAAAAGTTCATTGCTATTGACCGAAAAGGGTGTTATCGTTGCTAAGAAAATTGCCGATAAAATCGATTCGGTTTTGGAAGAAATCAGTGTTGGCTTAACCGAACAAGAACGTGTTGCGTTTTATAGAAGTTTGGATATTATAAGCGAAAGTTTAGAAAAGGTTGCAAGTAAATATTAAAAGGAAGTAAAAAATGAATACAAAAATTATAGTTGACTCAACAGCGGATTTAGTACCCGCAATTAAAGAGAAGGTTACAGTAGTACCGCTTACCGTACATTTTGGCGACGAAGAATTTGTCGACGGTGTTGACCTTGATAGAAAGGTTTTTTATGAACGTTTGATTGAAAGCGACGTTTTGCCTACGACTAGCCAAGCAACCCCCGATTCATTTATGAAGGAGTTCGAAAAAATTAAGAAAGCAGGGGAAAGCGCAGTGGTTATTACCCTGTCATCAAGTCTTTCGGGGACATACCAAAGTGCAACTATAGCGGCTGCTGAATATGATAATATATACATTGTAGATAGCGGTAGTGCGGCAATCGGAAGCGGTATTTTGGTTGAACTCGCTTGTGATATGGTAGAGTCGGGTATGAGTGCTAGCGAAATTGCTACAAAGCTTGAAGAAGTGAAGAAAAAACTTATAGTTGTGGCTCTTGTTGACACTTTGGAGTATTTGAAAAAAGGCGGACGTATTTCGAAAACCGTTGCTATGGTTGGCGGTGTTCTTAATATAAAACCTGTTATTTCTTTGGTTAACGGCGAGATTGGTATGCTAGGTAAAGCTCGTGGTTCTAAAATGGGCAATAATTTGCTTATTGAAGAGATTAATAAAGCGGGTGGTGTCGATTTCTCTAAGCCAGTTTTACTTGGATATACAGGTATTTCAGATGCTTTACTTCTTAAGTATATAGAAGACAGCAAGAATATTTGGGAAGGCAATTTAGACGAGGTTCGTTATTCGATAATCGGTAGCGTTATCGGTACCCACGCAGGTCCCGGTGCTGTTGCAGTTGCATTCTTTAAAAAGTAAATAATTAAATTTTAAAACACTCTCCTATTTTATGGTTGGAGAGTGTTTTGGTTTTAAATATGGATGATGACACAATAAAATTAACATTTTAGAAAGTCGCATCTAATGAAAGAGTTTAATGTTTTATTCTAATGTTCTCGTTTTTTGAAAATTCTTTTGGAGTAATTCCAAAACGTTTTTTAAATATTTTTGAAAAATATTTTTCATCGTTAAATCCCGATTTTTCACTCACTTCGCTCACGGTATAAAAACGACTTTGCAAAAGTTGTGAAGCGATCTCGAGTTTTAGATTTAGAATATATTGTTTTGGAGAAACGCCGTATATCATTTTAAATAGTTTTCTAAAATAGGTTTCGGAAACCGAGCACATTTTCGCAAGTTTGGAAATATCAATTTCACCGCTTCGATAGTTTGTGTGGATATAATCGATTGCTGACTTAATTTTTTGGTCTTGGGTTACGGAGTGAATGATATTTTCATGTTGTTGACAGTTTAAAAAATAAAGCAATTCATAAAGCAGGGAAGTACAGCGGTAGCGGTAGCCTTGCTTTTTTTCTTTCCAAACGTCATACATTTCAAGCGCAATTTTTTCAATATACTCGGTGTTTTCAGCTTTTATAATTTCAATTTTTGCCTTGCGGTTGTAATTATAGTTTATAAAGTGTATCGCAATTAGTTTTTCGCCAAGTGTGTTTTGCGAGTATTCGGCATTTTGCGGTAGATATAAAACGTCACCTTTTTGGACGGTGAATGCCTGATTTTCGGTTTTGAATTTTCCGCTTCCGGAAAGACGTAGACTTAAACTGTCATAGTTTCTCGGGTGGCTTTTTTGTGTTATTTGCGTTTTGCGGTTTATCCTAAAAACGCCTAATAATTCGAGCGAAAGCTCGTTTTCACTAAAGAACATAACAACACTCTTTTCTAAAAATCTATTTTTATTTATAACACTAATAGAATGTTTTGTCAAGTTTCGTTTTGTCCACTTTTTTGAATGTTTTGTAGGTTTATAAGACAGCAGTTTTGTTTTATACTAAAAATGTAAATTTAAAGGAGGGTTTTATTATGGCGATAAAACACACAGCAGTAAGCTACTACGGTATGAATTATGTTGAACACGCAGTAGCCGATTTTAAAGAAATGATGGAGCACGGATGCGACACCGTAATTCTCGCTATTACCGAGTTTGATATGGACTTCTGGTTCCCCAATATCAATAACATTGTAAAAGCGGCTCACGAATTAGGGCTTCGCGTTATCGCTGACCCGTGGGGAATAGGCAAGTACTTCGGCGGTGAACAGGTTAGTCTTTTCTTGCAAAATAATATTCACCATCGTCAAGTTTCGGCTTATACGGGTGAAGTTTTAAATGCGGCTTGTTTTAACACTAATTCTTTCCGCGATTACTTCAAAAATATTTGTCTCAAAATTGCGAAAAATACTGAAGTTGATGGTTTCTTCTGGGATGAACCTCACTATGCTTTTCCTAAATCATACGCTTCTATCACAGGTGGCGCCGGTGACGACTGGGCTTGTCGTTGTCCCGAATGTATGAAAAAGTTTGAAGAATACTATGGCTACGAAATGCCTAAGTTTATGAACGATGACGTTAAGAATTTCCGTTGGAGAGAAGCATTATTTACCCTTTCCGATACTTCAAAGGCTTTAAAAGAATATAACCCAAATCTTGAAATTACTTGTTGTGTTCACGCAACACTTAATGGATACTA
>JAZORM010000035.1:0-23178 GCA_045656585.1 Acutalibacteraceae bacterium | reverse complement strand
CGGCGAAGAACCCAAGCGAGAGACATTTGGGCGAGGCTTTCTCCACGTTCTTTTGCCATTATGTTCAAGGCTTGGATTTTATCAAGTGTTTGTTGAGTGATAGAGGTTTCTTTTAAATAAATTCCGTTTGTTCGAATACGGCTGTCTTCGGGAATTCCTTTTAGGTAGCGATCGGTCAAAAGACCTTGGGCAAGGGGACTGAAAATAATCATACCTTTTCGCTGTTCACCCGCTGTGGCTAAAGCACCGTTCTTTTCAATCGTTCGGTCTAGTATTGAGTAGCGGTTTTGATTTATAACAAACGGACAACGCATTTCTTTTAGAATAGCGGTAGCACGAGCCATTGTTTCGCCATCATAGTTTGATAGTCCGGCATATAAAGCCTTACCGCTTTTAACCGCTTGGTCCAGAGCACCCATTGTTTCTTCTAAAGGTGTATCGGGGTCGGGGCGATGGTGATAAAAAACATCAACGTAATCGAGTTCAAGGCGCTTAAGACTAGCATCTAGGCTTGAAAGTAAATATTTACGACTACCAAAGTCGCCATATGGGCCTTCCCACATTCTATATCCTGCTTTTGTACTTATAACCATTTCGTCGCGGTATGCAGACATATCTTCTCGAAGAATTTTTCCGAAGTTTTCTTCAGCGCTTCCAATGTTTGGAAAGCCGTAGTTATTTGCAATGTCAAAGTGTGTTATACCGTTGTCAAATGCGGTAAAGCACATATCTTTCATATTATTAAAATTGTCGTTAGCTCCAAAGTTGTGCCAAAGTCCAAGTGATACTATGGGCAATTTGAGACCACTTTCGCCACATTTATTGTATTTTATGTTTTCGTATCTTGTTTTGGATGCGGTATAAGGCATTTATTATCACTCCGTTTTACGTTTTATTTATTGTAACATAGTATATAAAAACTTTCAATATATGAAATTTTCGTTGTATCCTTAAAACGCTAAAAAGCATAAATTTACTAAAAATAGTCATAATTTTACTTTTTTTATTGTTCCATAGGTGATATTATTGTAATATAGAGATAGAAAGGCGAGTTAATGGTTTGCCTATGCAAAACTTTGTATTGTCAAACTTTGCAATGGAGCAGGAATTATTGCCGAGGTTTTTTAGATAAATTATTTTAAGGAGAATTGTTGTGAAAATAAAGAACGGTTTAGTATTTAACGGCGAACATAAAATGGAGCAAAAGGATTTATGTTTTGAAAACGGTGTGATTACCGAAAATTCAAACTCGGGCGAATTTGACGCTGAGGGTTGCTATGTTTTACCGGGATTTATTGATACTCACGTTCATGGTGCTTGTGGGGTTGAATTCTATTATTCGGATTATATCGGTGACCCCAAAATTGCGCTTGATTATTTATCTTCGGTAGGCGTTACCAGTGTGCTTTACACCTTGGCTACAAGTCATGCTGAAGAATATATTGCCGATGCTAAACGTTTTAAGGAAGCAAACGATGACCGTATGCTTGGGATTCATGGAGAGGGTCCGTTTGTGAACCCCGTTCGTATGGGCGGTATGCATCCCGATAGAATTAAAAAACCTTGCAAAGAGATTCCTGATTTAATGCAAGAATATAGCGGAAATATGCTTAAAGTTTTTTCAATGGCTCCTGAACTCGAGGGTGCCGAAGAGGTTATAAAATATTTAGTTTCCCAAGGTGTTAAGGTTTCAATCGCTCATACCGACGCGACAATCGAACAAGCTGAAAAGGCTATTGAGTGGGGTGCTACACGTGTTACGCATACGTATAATGCGATGCGTCCGTTTAGCCATCGTGATGCGGGTGTTTTGGGATGTGCGCTTACCGACGACCGTCTTGAGTGTGAACTTATTTGCGATATGCACCATGTTTCTCCTGCGGCTGTAAAGCTTGTTGTAAAGGCTAAAGGTATCGATAAGGTCACAATGATTAGTGACTGTAGTTTCTTTTGCGGTATGCCCGAGGGCAAGTATGAACTTAACGGTAGAGAACTCTACGTTGAGGGCGGTTTTGCAAAGCTTCCAAACGGTACAATCGCGGGTAGCGCTTGTTCTCTTGCTACCGGTGCTAAAAATATGTTCCATATAGGATTTAAGCCCGAAGAAATCGCCGTTATGGCTTGTGTTAACCCTGCTTGTGCGGCAGGTGCCGAAGATAGAGGCGAGTTGACAATAGGTAAGAGGGCCGACGTTATTATTCTTGATAAAGATTTTAACGTAAAACACGTATTTGTAAAGGGCGAAAAAATCAAATAATATAAAACACCCGCATTTATAAAAGATGCGGGTGTTAATTTGTAGGGAAGGGGCTTGCTCCTTCCATTTTTTATCTATATTTTGATTTATATTCGAGCGGTGACATATTTTCGCATTTTCGAAACACCTTTCCAAAATATGATTGGCTTACGAAACCGCAGTTTATCGAAATTTCACTAACGCTTAGATTGCTGTTTTCAAGCAAGGATTTTGCTTTTTCAATTCTAACGTTATTGAGATATAACATAATGGTATCACCTGTGATTTCTTTAAAAGCACGGGATATGTAAAAGCGAGAATAACGGCAATGATTTTCGATATCTTCGATAGTTAGTTGTTCGTCAAAATGCTTATTTATGTATTTGATAATTTTCTTTGTGAGTTTTACTTTATTTGAGATTTTATGTTCTTTAGATTCTTTTATAATGTGATTTCTAAAAAGCTCCAATAAAACTGAAAGTAGGGTGATTTTAACACTTTCTTGGTAAAATTCGTTCATTTCTTGTTGTTCTTCAAGAGCATGTTTTATAAGATTCGCGATTTTTTGGTCGTTTATTTTTTTGGCGAAACGATAATCGCTGGTATTGAAGCCCATAGATTCACAAAAGGTATGGTCAAGGTGTACTAGAATATAGTCTGAGAAATTATTGTTGAAACGAATGCCGTGGATAGCTTCGGAGTTGATTATAATTATATCGTCCTTACGCGTTTTTATTTCTTCGCTACCGTTTACAACACTACATTCGCCAGATAAAAAATAGAGAATTTCTATATTTTCGTGCCAATGAAGATAGTCGTCATTGTTGCGATGATGATATGACAACCCTAAGGGATAGACTTTGTTCATTATTCTAATATGTGATTCATATGAACTTTCCATTTAATCATTCCTCTCGCTAATAGAATTATATTATGAATATCGCTTTGTGTCAAGAAAAAGCCACGCTTTTGGCGTGGCTTTAAATTATTCTTCTACAAATTCAAAAGAGCCTGAAAAATAGGTTGTGGAGTCTTTTCCTACGGTTAAAAGTCCGCCGTTGGAACGAGCGTTTTTGATTGTTCCGTCGTCGAGTTCTATTTTGCAGGGTGCCGAAACCACGGTGGTTACAAATGGGATATGGTTTGCCATTATGGCAAGTTCACCCAAAACACCGCGAACGTCAAACTTTACAACCTCGCCTTCGAATTTGTTTCCGTCGGGAGTGGCGACAATAAGGTTAAAGGTGTTCATTACTGCACCTTCTTTGCCTTTTCAATCGCTTCTTCAATTGTACCAACGAAAAGGAATGCCGATTCGGGCAGGTCATCGTGCTTACCTTCGATGATTTCCTTGAATCCGCGAACAGTCTCAGCTATCGGTACGTATTTACCGGGGAAGCCTGTGAATTTTTCGGAAACGTCGAAGGGTTGCGACAAGAAACGTTGAATCTTACGAGCACGAGATACTGTGAGTTTATCAGCGTCGGAAAGTTCGTCCATACCCATAATAGCGATAATATCCATAAGTTCGTTATAACGTTGCAAAATACGTTGAACCTCTTTAGCAACGAAATAATGCTCTTCGCCAACAATCTCGGGGGTTAAGATACGGCTAGTTGATTCAAGCGGGTCAACAGCGGGGTAGATACCCATTGATGCGATATTACGAGCCAATACCGTTGTAGCGTCCAAGTGAGCGAAAGCGGTTGCAGGAGCAGGGTCGGTAAGGTCGTCAGCAGGAACGTAAACCGCTTGAATAGATGTGATAGAACCTTTTTTGGTAGAAGTGATTCTTTCTTGTAAAGCGCCCATTTCATTAGCAAGTGTCGGTTGATAACCAACCGCTGAAGGCATACGTCCGAGAAGTGCCGAAACTTCACTACCTGCTTGGGTGAAACGGAAGATATTGTCGATAAACAAGAGCACGTCTTGGTTCTTTTCATCGCGGAAGTATTCCGCCATTGTAAGAGCTGAAAGGGCAACACGCATACGAGCTCCAGGTGGTTCGTTCATTTGACCGTAAACCAAAGCGGTATTATTGATAACGCCTGATTGTTTCATTTCGTTATAAAGGTCGTTACCTTCACGGGTACGTTCACCAACGCCGCCAAACACCGAGATACCGCCGTGTTCTTTAGCGATGTTGTTGATAAGTTCCATAATAAGAACCGTTTTACCAACACCTGCACCGCCGAAAAGACCAATCTTACCACCCTTTGCATAGGGGCAAATAAGGTCGATAACCTTGATGCCTGTTTCGAAAATTTCGCTACTTGTGGCAAGGTCTTCGTATTTTGGCGCACTGCGGTGGATATTCCACTTTTGTTCGGTTTCGGGGGTGGGGATGTTGTCAACCGCGTCACCCAAAACGTTAAATATTCTACCCAAAGTTTCGTTGCCGACAGGAACGCTTATAGGAGCGCCTGTGTCGATTACTTCGGCACCACGGGTTAAACCATCGGTCGAAGCCATAGCGATACAACGAGCGGTATTGTTACCGATATGTTGCGCTACTTCTACAGTAAGGGTACGGTCACCTATTTTAACAGTAAGAGCGTTAAGTATTGGCGGAAGTTCATTTTCACCGAATTTAACGTCTACAACAGGTCCCATAACCTGAATTATTTCACCTTTGTTCAATTTATTCACCTCAAATTAGAAGTTTTATTCGGGACTGCCGCTACCTGCGACGATTTCAGTAATTTCTTGAGTAATCGCACCTTGACGAGCGCGGTTGTACTGAAGTCCCAAATCATCAATCATTTGTTTTGCGTTTTTACCTGCGCTGTCCATAGCCATACGTCGCGCCGCAACTTCACTGGCAAAGCTTTCTTTAATACAAGCCGAGATAATACCTATTACGTATTCGCGTACAGTGTGGTTGAGTACAGTTAACGCATCGGGTTCGTAGATAGCGTCGGCGCTTGAATGTTTTTGGCTTTTTTCGAGAGGAAGCAACCAACGAACACTAGCTTCCTGTGTCATAGCAGATACGTATTTAGTATAAATAATACCCAATTTGTCAAATTCGCCGTTTGCAAAGTCGGTACAAAGTGTATCGGCTATTTTGTGCGCGTCGGCAAATGAAAAATGCTCGGAAGAATTTATCTCTTTTCCAAATCGTTCACATGCGCGTTTGCCGATAGGTATAAATTCCGCGTCTTTGAAGGTTGAAGCCAAGCGGAAGACGTTGGCGTTATATCCACCCGCAAGTCCGCGGTCACCCGCAATCACAATAATACGTGTACGATTTTCTTCGCTTTCTTTCATAAATGGACTGTTTTGACATTCTTGGTCGCTTGTGAGTTCTGTTATAGCTTTATCGAAAGCGGCTGAATATTCACGCGCTTTTTTTAGCGCTAGATTTGCGCGGTAAATTTTAGAAGACGCAACAAGCCCCATCGCTTTTGTGAGCTGTAGGGTAGAGGTGGTACTCTTTATGCGTATTCGTAAAGCTTTTGTATTTCCCGACATAACCTATTTCTCCAAACCGCTTAAAATGCTTTTAAGTTCGGCTTCGTCGGATTGGTCGAAGAAACCTTCCTCAATGCGCTTGAGCCATTCGCTATAGTTGTTTTCGAGTTTTGCGAAAAGATTCGCTTCATATTCTTTAACTTGGTTTACAGGGGTTGAATCCAAGAAACCATTGATAACGGCATAAACTATTGCAACCTGACAACCAACGCGAATAGGCGTGTTGCGGTTTTGTTTTAGCACTTCAACAATACGTTCACCTAAAGCCAAACGCGCCTTTGTATCGGCATCTAAATCGCTACCGAATTGAGCAAAAGATTGAAGTTCGCGGTATTGTGAATATAAAAGTTTGAGTTCACCCGCAACCTTTTTCATACCCTTAAGCTGAGCTGAACCACCAACACGGCTAACCGAAATACCGGGGTTGATAGCGGGCATAATACCTGAATGGAAAAGTTCGGTTTCTAGGAATATCTGACCGTCGGTAATAGAAATTACGTTGGTAGGAATATAAGCGGAAACGTCACCTGCTTGGGTTTCGATAATCGGAAGCGCGGTAATACTACCACCGCCATAAGCCTCGTCAACACAAGCGGCACGTTCTAACAAACGTGAGTGCAAATAGAAAACGTCGCCGGGGTATGCTTCACGTCCGGGTGGACGGCGAACGAGCAAAGAGAGCGCACGGTATGCTACCGCGTGTTTGCTCAAATCATCATAGATTATGAGAACGTCTTTACCTTGTTCTCTAAAATACTCCGCCATAGCACAACCGCTATAGGGGGCAATATATTGAAGCGGCGCACTTTCAGCTGCGGTAGCTGAAACGATAATTGTATAATCCATAGCGCCATTTTGTAAAAGCTCGTTTGCAAGTTTTGCAACCGAGGTCGACTTTTGACCAATAGCAACATATATACAAATAACACCGGTGTTCTTTTGGTTAATGATGGTATCGATTGCGATTTCGGTCTTACCTGTTTGACGGTCGCCGATGATAAGCTCACGTTGACCGCGACCGATAGGAATCATACTGTCGATAGCCTTGATACCTGTTTGAAGAGGTACGCTAACGCTCTTACGTTCGATAATTCCGGGGGCTTCGCTTTCGATAGGTCTAGTGTCGGCATATTCGATAGGGCCCTTGCCGTCGATTGGTTCACCCAAAGCGTTTACAACGCGTCCTAAAAGGTTTTCACCAACAGGAACCGATACAACCTTGCCTGTACGGGAAACGGTGACACCCTCGCGGATATCGTTTTTATCCGAAAGAATAGCAACCGAAACGGTTTCTTCTTCCAAGTTTTGCGCGATACCGTAACTACCGCCAGGGAACTCTAGAAGCTCGTTTGCCATACAGTTTTTAAGACCGTAAACACGTGCGATACCGTCACCAACAAGGATAACCTTTCCGGTTTCTTTCATATCAACACGGGTATTGTAATTTTCAATTTGAGTTTTAATTATTTTGCTGATTTCAAAGGGACTGTTCATCCGTTCATCGCTCCTTTGATTAAACTGAGTTTTTTGAGAAGAGAGCCGTCGAGAGTTTTACCGTCAACCTCAATTTTTATACCGCCTAACAAGTTTTTATCAACGTTGTATATAGCGGTTATTTGTTTGCCTTCCATTTTGGAAAGTTTTTCTTCTAGGCGAGATTTTTGATTATCCGATAACTCAACAGCTGAAGTAATCTCGGCAATAATACTGTTTTGGTAAATTCTCTTTAAATCGAAGAAATCTTCTATTAGATCGAGCAATTCTCTAATATGTCCGTTTTCGCACAAAAGTTTCAAAAACGAAACGATATTTTCAGGTGCCGAAGAAAAAGCATCGTCAATGGCTTTTAGTCGATTTGACAAAGGTTCGGCAGGGGAAAACAAGTATTCGAGATACTCTGGCAATTCAATAACGGCTGTTTTGATGTTTTCAAGACAGTTGGCATATTCTTCTACTGTATCTTGTTCTAAAGCTAACATAAATAAGGCTTTTGAATATTCATTGTTGGTGTTATTCATCGCCGTCACCTATATTATCAATAAATGAATCGATAAAGTATTTGTGGTCATCTTCGGAGATTTCGCGCCCCAAAACCTTTTCGGTGAGAGCGGTACTAACGTCGATAATTTCCTTACGAATACTGTCTTCCGCCTTTAAAATAGCAAGTTTAGCATCGTTTTCAGCTTTTGAAACAATGCCTTCTGCCTTTTGTTTTGCTTCGGCTAGGATTTCTTTCTCACGAGCCTTTGCGGTATCAACCGCAGACTGAATAACTCCGTCGGCTTCAACACTTGCCGCAGAGAGTTTTTCTTCGTAGGATTTTTGGTCTTCTAAAGCCTTGTTTTTGGCTTCTTCGGCGTCGCTATATTTCTTGTCGATGGTAGCTTGTCTTTCTTCAAGCATCTTTTTAACGGGTTTATAAAGGAATTTCTTTATAAGCAAGAAAAGAATAACAAGATTTAAAAGCGACACTACGATTTGCCAGATATTTATTGAAATAACATCTAACGATTGCATTTTTATCTATTCCTTATTTAAGAGCACTGATAGTATTTACGAGAATGTCTACTAAAAGGTTGGGTGCTACGAAGATAAGAAGGATAGCGATAACGAGAGCATAAAGACCTGTTGTTTCAGCGATAGCACAACCCATAAGCATTGTGGTAGTAACGTTACCTTTACACTCGGGTTGACGTCCGATAGCTTCACAAGCAGCAGCTACAGCGTTACCTTCACCGATACCAGGGCCGATACCTGCGATCATAGCAGTACCTGCACCTAAAGCACAGCAACCTAAAATAATACCAATTGCGATTTCCATTTTTTATTCCTCCAAATTAAAATTATTTATTTTTCAAAGCCGCTTGGGCTTTTTTTAACTTACGTTTTTCATATTCGTCAATGTCTAAAGCGCCTGAAATGTTGAGCATTGTGAGCATCGCGAAAATGAAGGCTTGTAATAAACTGCTGAATACGTCGAAATAAATTGACAATACAGCGGGGATACCTACTTGCAAGAAGGGGAAACTTCCTAAGAAACCGGGCAACCAATTGAACAACATATTTGAAAGCCCTGCAAGAGCGGTACCTAAAAGCACCGAAATAACGCTGCCTGAGAGAATATTTCCGTAGTGACGGAAAGCCATTGAGATAGGTGTTGCGAATTCGCTTATAAAGTTGATTGGCGCCAAAAGGGCGACAGGCTCGGTAAAGCCTTTTAAATAATAAAGCGGACCGCATTTCATTTTGTAATAGGTAATAAGAATAAATACGAGTATTGCCCAACCGCCAACTATATTTATATCGGAAGTTGGAGCGTATAGCCCGAAAAGTCCTAAAAGGCTACAACAAGCGGAGAAAGCCATAATTGCTATTATAAACGGAGCGTAACCGCTAAAGTATTCGCCCATATTTTCGCCAACAAGTCCGTCAACCTTCTCGATAATAAGTTCGGCGAAGTGTTGTCTTTTGAGTTCGATTTTTTCTTTTAGACCGTGGGTCATATAAAGGCAAAAGAAGAAAATCGTTATAAGCACCATGGCCGAGTTTACTTGAGATTCGGTGACTATGAAGTTTTGAATAGGCATTGGGATTTCGAAAAAGATTCGCGCACCCGCAATATTAATTCCTTCACCTAGGGGGGTTGTCAAAATCTTTAGTATGATACAAAACGCTATCGGCAATGCCATCATTATAATATATATAATGTCTAATATTTTAAATTTTAGATTTGTTTTCAAAAATATTACCTCTTTAAATTAGTCTTTTTTGAATAACGGACGGAGTGAAACGGCTATTCTTGGGAAAAGGTAGGGGATGATAACCGCCAAAATATTGAATATAGGAATAATATAACCGATTATAGCGCAAACAAACAGTAATAATAAACGAAGTGACTGAGAAGCTTTGATTTGTTTCTTTGCATCCTCGGGGTCTTTTTTAACGGCGTTTTGAACGGTGATACCTAATAATAGGAAGTTGCCAACCGTTACAATCAAGCCGTATATATTTCCAAGAAGTATTGTATAATCCCATTTACCAATAATTAAAAAAATCGATTGCAATAAAAGGCTTAAAATAAAACTTATAGATGCAATGTAGATTGTTTCGGATTTAACAACAGGATCTAATTTTTTCATATGTTTTCGCTCCAAATCCAAATTTAACTCCATAATAAAGTATAGCATAGTGAATTGTACAAATCAAGGGTTTTAAAAAAGTTATTTTTTTAACAAAGTTCACAAAAAAATTCTTGCGTTCGTGTTGCAAATATGATAAAATTATTATGTATTTTTGGATTAAAAGGAGTAGTTCAAAATGGCTAAAATAGCTTGTTTGGAAGCAATAAAAGAAAATATTAAAAAAGTTGTTGTAGGTAAAGATGAAGTAATAGATATGTTGCTGGTTTCGCTTATTTGTTCGGGACATATTATTATAGAAGATTTACCGGGTCTTGGAAAGACAACATTGGCATCGGCTTTGGCTGATTCTTTGGGTTGTGAATTCCAAAGAATACAGTTTACTCCAGACGTTTTACCTTCTGATATTACGGGCTTTAACGTGTACGATATTAATAGCGGTAAAAAAGCCTTTCATAAAGGTAGCGTCCATTCACAAATCGTTTTGGCGGATGAAATTAACCGCGCCAGTCCAAAAACTCAATCGGCTCTTTTGGAAGCAATGCAAGAAAGACAAGTAACCGTTGATGGTAAGACTTATGAATTACCAAAGCCGTTTATGATTTTAGCTACTGAAAATCCGGTCGATACAGCAGGTACTTATCCGCTTCCCGAAGCGCAACTCGACCGTTTTCTTATGAGAGTTAATATGGGCTATCCTACCTTTGATGCTGAACTTGAAATTGTAAAGAAAAATCGTTCGGTTACCGAAGATGTTAAACTTCAGCCTGTTGCTAGTGCTGAAGAAATACTTAAAATTCAAGAGGGAATAGGCCTTATATATATTTCGGATGAGGTTCTAAAGTATATTGTCGAAATCGTATCTGCTACTCGTGAGTACGATGGTGTTGTTATGGGTGTTAGCCCTCGTGGCTCTATCGCGCTAACCCAAGCGGCGTGCGGTTTAGCAATTTTGGAAGGAAGAAATTTTGTAATACCCGACGACGTTAAGCGTTTGGCGCCTTTTGTTTTGGCGCATAGAATGATTATGAAGAATCGTTCAGGTGCTAAGGGTACAACCTCTATGGATGCGATTGAGAATATTCTCCAAACAATAAATGTTCCAAAGATTAAAGATTAAGGATTATTCGATTTTATGACTTTAAGAGGGCTTTTTGTTACCGTGTTTGGCATTTTCTCTATGATTGTCGCCTTAGGCACGGAAATTAAAGAATTTTACATAATGGCGCTTTGTATATGCGGTCTTGTAGCATATTCGCTTTTGTCAATAATTTTGGCATCGCTAACGTTAAATGTAGACTCAAAAGTTAATAGAGCCTCTGCTTTAAGGGGAGAAGAAGTTAAGTATGACCTAAGCTTTAACGGCTTTATAATTCTTCCTGTTGCGGGATATCTTTCGGTTAAGGCGGCGGATTTGCAAACAAGGCAAACCAAACGAATGAAACACACGTTTCTTATGATGACTTCGGTTTATATAAACCGTAAATTTTCTTTCGAACTTCCTTGTAAACATATAGGAAGTTGGGAGGTCGGAATTAGAAAACTTAGATTTGAAGATTTGTTTGGCTTGTTTTCATTACCGCTTATCCGTTCGAAAAAAAGCGATCTAACCTCAAGGTTAGATGTTATGTCAAGATATTATCTAATAGAAGATGCGCAAGAGTCTACTTCTTCGGGCGGTTTCGGAAATACAAGTTCTGCTAATGCCGAAGAGGGAGAATTGCTTGGTGATTCGCGTATTTATAGGGAGGGTGACTCCTTAAAGCGTATAAACTGGAAACAAAGTACACGCGCGAAGAAACTTTATTCCCGTCAATATGAGATGTTGCAAAAGCCGAAGATTGCGGTGGTTGTTGATATGGCTTTTGGCTCAAAACAAATGCTAAATGCTTCCGATATTGCTTTTGAGACGGCTTTGACGTTAACTAATTTTTTCGTAGAAAACTCCAATAACGTTGATATAATGGCTTTGCGCTTGAAATCCGATGAAAACACAAAGGTTTTCGAGATAAAAACTCATAACGACGTTGTAACTATGCAGTATAATTTTGCTTCGGTTCCTTTTGGGAAAGCGGAAGAACCGCTGCGTTTGGATATGATTGAGAACACTCGCTTTTTGGAAGCGGATAAAATTTATTTTATAACCGATACTTTTGAAGATTCTCTTATAAAAGAACTCAAAGATATAAATAAAAACGGCAAGTTTTTAAGGTGCATTATACCGAGGGTTGATTTGCTTGAAGAAAATAGCGATACTCAAGAAGATGAGAGTATGATTGCATATATTAGCACTACCGAAGAAATTTCGAAAAAGGTGGGTGCTGTTTTATGATGTTTGATTTATTCAAAAGAAAAGAAAAACGCAAAGAAACCTTTTTGGAATTTTTATTCATAGCCATTGGATGTTGGTTGATTTCTATTGGTACGGCGCTTATTGTCGATGCACAATACAGTATACAAATCGGTTTGATGCCAATCGTTTGGCAAACCTTGTTTGCAGTTGTAGCGTCAACCTTGTTTACGAGAAAATGGTGGATTCCGATTATTTATTTCGGTATTTTGGTTCCTGTTTTCTTTTTGGCAATAGTTTTAAGCGGCGATATACACACGTTTATTGAAAGTTTTGTTGGATTTATAAAATGGTGGGTTTCGGGGCTAACTTATGACTCGAAATGGTATTCAAAACAAGGCTTTTATCTTATGCATACGTTTATGAACGTTGGAATAGGCGTTTTGTATTTTGCAATTATTAGAATTTTCAAGCGTTCGTTAATTGTTGTTGCTACTGTTTTTGGATTTATTGTCGTAAACTATTCATACGGACACACAGGCTATAACGAGTTGGCAATACCGTTTTTGATAGCGGGTGTATTTCCGCTTGTTGCGGGTGAAAAATTTCAAAATTTAAAGTTACCCGATTTTAAAAATTTGTTTGGTATATGGGGCAAAAAATGGTTGTTGGTTTTGATTTCAACCTTGATAACGGTTGCGATATCCTTTGGCGCGTTTAGTATCGCCAATAAAGGACAAACTCGAAATCGTTTTTGCTCGGATATTGTTGCTGATATACAAACCGTTTCTAACGTTTATTTGAGAGAACAAAAGAAGCTTGATATCTCTTTGTTTGATATAGGTTTGGTTATGAATAGCACCTATGTTGGCGGAAATTTGTATAATATCAAACCAAAACCGTTAGCTGCTACAACGCTTAAAGAAAGTGCGCTTGTGAAGATTACAAGTTTTGATACATATGATGGCGTTATGTGGGATAGTGACTTTGAAAAAAGTTATAGAATAAACGGCTTTTGGGATTATGAACAAAATTCATATCTCGCGGGTGATGCGGTTTCTAACGATGATTTTGTACGTAACGTTACGAAAGCGGCTACCGTTTCAAGAACTACGATAACTCTTTTGGAAAATTCGTTTTTTGTGCCTGTTTTGGGACAGGTGATCGGATTTAACGAAGAAACCAAAACGACAAATCCCGTTTTGTTTAATAAATCGGGAAGTATTTTCTCGTATTATGGCTTTGAAAAGGGTTATAAATATGCGATAGACAGTATTGTTTATGAATCCGATAAAAAAGCGTTAATTACTCAACTTAAGAAGCTTTCAATAGAATCAGGTTTTACAGAAGACCCTCTGTATGATGTTGATTGTGATTTTTATAAGAGCTATACTCAACTGCCCAAGGATTTGCCCAAAAATTTGTCTCAAATTTTTGGTAAATTAAAATTAAAAGGTATGAGCGAATATGAAAAGGCTTATACGATTGCGGAGTATTTCTCGTATAAAAACGGATACGTTTACGATAGAGAACCCAACAACTTTAAGCGTGGCGATGATATAATCGAGCGACTTTTAGCTACTAAAAAGGGTCACTGTGTATACTATTCGACCGCGATGGTTATTATGGCTCGAATGGCGGGTATTCCGTCACGTTTTGTTGCCGGATATAAGACTATTAAAAATCCAACCGGAAAGCTTCAAATAATCGATGCATCTTCACCGTATGCTTGGGTTGAGTGTTATATTCCCAATATTGGTTGGGTGTCGTTTGACCCCGCTCCCGATTACGAGGTTAACGCTAATAATGTAAACAAGAATCTTATCACAATGCAACAAACCGTTGTTGAAGACGTTGATGAAGATGATGAAGAGGTTCGAAAGGTTGCAGGAACAAACCTTAAATGGAATTCATCTTTCGATTATTCGGGACTTGTAATCCTTGGATTTGTTCTTCTTGTGATTATAGGATTTATCTTTAATGCGATAATATCGCAAAAGTTTTATACTCTCGATTCGGTTAGAAAACGTTTTAGCTCAACAAAGATGCAAACGGAGTATTTTTATTGTGATATTTTGCGACAGTTCTCGTGGCTTGGGTACAGGCTTAAAAAAGGCGAGACTTTAAGAGAAGTGACTGCGCGAGTTTGCGAAGGTTTGTCTATTGACTATGCTCTTGCGGTCAATTTGGCGATTAACACAGTAGAAGAACTCCACTACGGCAATATAGAACCGTCGCAAGACGCGGTTTTAGGTATGTTTGAAGCTAGAACAAGGCTTGAAAACGTTTTGAAAGATCGAAATAATAAAGTGGCGTACGTAATAAAACGTAGAATATTGTTGCCGATTTTTTGTCCGATAGTTTATAAATACAAATAAATAAAAATCACCTAACCTTAAAAAGTTAGGTGATTTTTTATTTGATTATTTCAAACTCAAAATGCCCACAAACCGAAATGAAGTATTCGCCGTGTTTATAGGTTTTGGGTTTGGGGGAGAAGTTGAGAACGCTATACTTATTAAGTCCGCCCGAAATCCCTGTTCCAAGATATTTCAGACAGGCTTCTTTTTGGGTCCAAATTTCAAAAAATTGATTTTTAGAACTAATGTAATTGATTTCATCGGGATGAAAACGTTTTATAACGCTTTCATTAAAAGGACGCTCTTTTTGAATATCAACTCCAACAGGAGCATTACTAATAGCAATCGCTAAAAGCTCTCCTGAGTGGGAAATATTAAAGTGAAAATCGGGCAAGTTTTCGAAAAAAGGTTTGCCGTGTTCGTTTCTTTTGATTTCGAGCGAATTTATATCTATATTATATTTTTTTGATGCACGGTTTTTGACAAAACTGTAAGAGTTGGTATTTATCGGTAAAATATAAATCTTGTTCATAAACGGATTATAGCATAAATTGTGTATGTAATCAATAGTTTGATGAGATGATTAAATGATATAAAACAAAACAACCATTTAGGTTGTTTTCTTCCGCTACGCTCCCTCCTTGTTCGAATCCCTCTTTTTTATATAATAAAAAAAGAGTTCATCCTTACGGACAAACTCTTTTATTTATGGCGCAGAGAGAGGGATTCGAACCCTCGGTACAGGATTAGTGTACACACGATTTCCAATCGTGCGCCTTAGACCAGCTCAGCCATCTCTGCACAGGTCACTAAAGCATTATAATATATAGTTTTATAAAAATCAAGTACAAATTTAGAATTATTTTATATTTTGAGAATTTGTTCTAAATTAAAACTTTTATTATTTACATTTCTTAATGGTTTTGCAACTTGTTGCGGTATATCATCAACACGAAGTGGTGTATCTAATCAAGCTACAGGGGTATGCACGCTGACACGTGATGATATACAAGGGCGGCAAGTCGCCCTTGATGATATACGACGCACTACGTGCGCCGATGTTATGCCAAGCCTGCGGCTTGGATAAAAAAAGAAGTAACATTTCGTAGACAAAAGTTACTTCTTTTTTGGTGACCCGTACGAGATTCGAACTCGTGTTACCGCCGTGAAAGGGCGGTGTCTTAGGCCTCTTGACCAACGGGCCGTATTTGGTGGCTGTAATTGGATTTGAACCAATGACACTGCGGGTATGAACCGCATGCTCTAGCCAACTGAGCTATACAGCCATAATTTCAGCGACCTGTGTATTATATCAAACCAAGTCGCGTTTGTCAATAGGAAATTTAAAAATTTTTTAATTTTTTTTATTTTTTGTATTTTTGGTAAAGGTATTAACGCCCCAAACCCCTATTATTATGAGGAAACATAGGATATAACTCAAAAAATTTAAACGTTCTTTTAATATCAAAACACCTGCTAAAACTGTTACGACTGTTATGATATTTGAAAAAGATGATGCTTCAACTGCAGTGATGTTCTCGGTGGCGAAGTTGTAAAGTAAAAATGCCAAAACCGAGGAAACGATTGCGAGATATATTATTGAGATTATAAATTTTGGAGTGCTGACGCTTTGGATAAGCTGAGGTAAGAATTTTTCTTTTAAAGAAATAATTGCGGTGAGATTGAAACCTATAAAACCGATAAAAAACATAAGATAGGTTCGTTCAAAAGGTGTTGTGACGTTGGATTGTTTGCGGCTTAGGAGATTGAAAAGTGCCGCACATATAACCGCGCCTAAGAGTAATAGTATACCAAGAAGGTAATTTTTTTGTCCGTCGTTTGAGATTATACTGATAGCTGAAACTCCGAGAATTGAAACTAAGCTAAAAATCCATTGGAGAGTAGTTGGTTTTTCTTTTAGAATAACGCTCGATAAAAGCATAACTGCAACGGGGACCAAAGCGATTACAACACCTGAAACCGCCGAAGACACAAGTGAAAGTCCGTATAGCTCGAAAATGAAATAGAGAAACGGTTGCGCTAATGCCATGATCCAAAGGTAAGGATTTTTTAATGATTTTATATTTATTTTAAAAACACCAAACAGCCACAATAAATTCAAAAACAAGAAGGCGGTGGTGAATCTTACGGATAGAATTACTAGAGGTTGAGATACTGAAAGGGCAGTTTTAGAAAAAATAAAACTAAAACCAAAGATAATATTTGCAAAAAGAGCACAAAAAATACCTAAAGTGCGTTTTGTGGAAGTCATAATTTTCCTGCTTTCTAATAAATTACGCCTAATTTTAACATATTTTGCAAGAGTTTGTATGCAAAAGTTGGTAATTGTAATTTTTTTGTAACTTTTTTTAATATAATACTTGAAATATTATATAGAATTGTGTAAAATATACTTAGCTTATTATGTCTATAAATTATATTCTTATAAAGGACGTGTTTTTTAAATGGCAAACAGACTTTTCCAAGGCGTTATTCATCAGATGAAGGACGCTATTGACCGCACTTTTGGTGTTGTTGATGAAAACCTTACAGTTATCGCTTCAAGCGAACTTAGCAAGATAGGTGAAACTGTACTTGAGTATATGCCTTCAATCGAAACCTTCACAAATAACGGTAATACATACAAGGTGATTCCTTCTAATCAAGGCGCCAAGTATGCTGTTTTTGTTGATGGTGATGATATCCTTGCGGCAAAATATGCTAACGTATTAGCTATTGCTTTCTCAAATATCAAATTCTATTATGACGAAAAGTACGACCGTTCAAGCTTTATTAAAAATATCATTCTTGACAATATTCTCCCCGGTGATATTTATATCAAAGCTCGTGAACTCTATTTTAACAGCGACGTTTCTCGTACTGTTATCATCATTCGTTTGCTCGACACAAGCGATATTTCAATCTATGATATCATCCAAAATCTTTTCCCCGACAAGTCTAAAGACTTCATTATCAGCATAAACGAAACCGATATTGCTCTTGTAAAAGAAACCGCACAAGGTATAGACCCCAAGACAATCGAAAAAATGGCTTCTACTATCGCTGATACAATTTCGGGCGAATTTTATGCGCACGTTGTTGTTGGTATCGGTACTACCGTTAACAACCTTAAAGATTTGGCGCGTTCTTTCAAAGAAGCTCAAGCTGCTTTGGAAGTTGGTAAAGTATTCGACACTGAAAAGACTATCGTTTCTTACGACAACCTCGGTATCGCAAGACTCATTTATCAATTACCGACAACTCTTTGTGAATCTTTCTTAAAGGAAGTTTTCAAGCGTGGTTCTATTGAAAATCTCGACCAAGAAACATTGTTCACAATTCAACGTTTCTTCGAAAACAACCTTAACGTTTCGGAAACCTCAAGAAAATTGTTTGTACACCGTAATACATTGGTTTACAGACTTGAAAAAATCAAGAAGATAACAGGTCTTGACCTTCGTGAATTTGACCATGCTATCATCTTTAAGATTGCGCTTATGGTTAACAAGTACTTAAAGAGCAATCCCATCAAGTATTAGTAAAGGAATTTATAAATGGAACAAATAGAACAGGGCTTTAAAGTTGTGCCTGACACGAAACCAATTATTGAGTTTCGCGGAGTTTCTAAAACTTATAAAACAGGAACACATGCTTTAGAAGATGTTAATATAAGAATAAATAGCGGAGAATTCGTTTTTGTTGTTGGTTCTTCTGGTGCGGGTAAGAGTACTTTTATGAAACTTATTATGCGTGAAGAAAAAGCAAACACAGGCAAAATCGTTGTCAACGGTTTCGATCTTACCAAGATAAAGAGAAAAACCGTACCGCTTCTTCGTCGTACAATGGGTATCGTTTTCCAAGACTTCCGCTTAATACCTAATATGAACGTTTTCGATAACGTTGCTTTTGCTATGCATGTTGTTGGTGCGGACAGTAGAAATATTCGTCGAGAAGTTTCGAAAGCGTTGTCACTCGTAGGTCTAGGTCATAAGGCTCGCTCAATGCCTAACCAACTCTCAGGTGGTGAGCAACAACGTGTAGGTCTTGCACGTGCGCTTGTAAACTCTCCCGATTTAATTATCGCGGACGAGCCTACAGGTAACGTAGACCCAAGTATGTCTTATGAAATCGTTTCGCTTCTAACCGAAATAAACAAGCGCGGAACAACAATTCTTATGGTTACCCACGACCATAACCTAGTACGTGACTTTAACCACCGCGTTATTATGTTGGACGGCGGTAAGATTGTTGCTGATAATGCGGGAGGTGCCTTATGATGAAATTAAGTAGTGTAAGATACCTCGTAAAAGAAGGTTTGAAAAACACTTGGACCAATCGTCTTATGACTATTGCTTCGGTTGGTGTACTTATTGCTTGTATGGTTATTATCGGCGTAGCGGTGATGATTTCCGAAAACGTTAATATGGCTATGGGCAACCTTGAAAAACAAAACGTTGTTATGGCTTATATGGAGGACTATAGCTGGGCGCTTTATGGAAATGGTGCTGAAGCAGATAAAAAATCCGACTCCAAAGAAAAAGCAGATAAAAATGGTATCAAAGATTCTGATTATGTAATTCATAACGAAGAAGAGGGAAAAGCGCTTTGTGATAAAATAGCTCAAATTCCAAACGTTGCTTCGGTTGAATTTGTATCTAGTGAAGCGGGTCTTAAAACCGCAACACAGTCTATGCCTGAAAACCAAAAGAAATATTTCTCTTTCCTCGAGGAAGAAGGCGAAAACCCGCTTTCTTGTGCGGCAAAGGTTTCGATGAAGGATATGGAACTTTTTGAACAAACCGTAAAAGAAATTGAAAAGCTTGAAGGCATCGACGTGATTCAGTCTAACAGTGTTTTGGCGGAAAAATTAACCGCTATCAAGCAAGGTATGACTGTTGCGGGTGTTTGGATTATTGCGATACTTATGATAATTTCTCTTGTTATCGTTTCTAACACTATCCGTGTTACAATGTATACAAGAAAACTTGAAATCAGCATTATGAAGGCGGTTGGTGCGACCGACGCTTTCGTAAGAATTCCTTTTATTGTTGAGGGTATGATTATTGGTATAATTTCAGCGCTTTTGGCCGAGGGATTGCTCTACTGCTGTTATAGAATTGCAACTGAAACAATCGTTAAAACCTTTGGCGACGTTGTTCCGTTTGGAACAATGGCTTGGCAGTTGTTGTTATTGTTTGTTGTAATCGGTATCCTTTCGGGTGTAATTGGCAGTATTATTATCATTAGTAAGTACCTTCGTAAAGAAGGAAGCGAATTTGCGGCAATTTAAACAATAGGAGTTTATAATGCGTAAAAATATTATAAAAACGGTTTGTTTGATTTTGGCTCTTGTAACTACGTTAACCGTTATTTTTGTTGGTGACGTCAGCGCGGCGACAAAATCGGAAATTCAAAGCGAAATCAGCAAACTTGAAAAAGAATCAAAAAGGCTCGAAACTGAAATTAAGTCGCTTAAAGGTCAAATAAATAGTCAAAGTGCTCTTAAGAAGGCAGTAGAGGCTAAAATTTCAAACGTACAAAGCCAAATAAACGCTTGTAATAAACAAATCAATTTGATTAACGGTCAAATTGCGGCAAACAAGGCTGAAATCTCGAAAAAAGAAAAGCAAATTGAAGCCGATAAACTTAGCTTTAAAAAGCGTCTACGCGCGATTTATATGACCAATTCGGGCTCAAGCGTTCAATTATTGCTTGGCGCCGAAGATTTCTCGGACTTTTTACAGTTGTCACAACTTACCGCTTCGGTATCGGCTCACGATAAGAAGTTGATTGAGGGTCTTGTGGCTGACATTAAAGAAATAGAGAAAAAGCAAAAAGAAAATAAATCTCTCTTGGCCGAACAGGTTTCCGTTAAAAACAAAATTGACGAGAAGAAGAAAGAACTAACCGGCGAACAAAGCAGAATTCAATCGATTATTTCATCTCTTTCAAGCGATAAGAAAGAGGCTGAACAAAGCAATGCCGACGTTGAAAAAGAACTTAAGCAAATGCAAACCGAGTTGAATAAAATTATAAATGCTTCGGGCAATAAAAACACAAGCGTTGTATACGACGGTAAAGACTTCTTGTGGCCGACTCCTACCGTAAATCGTATTTCTTCGTATTACGGTTGGCGTTGGGGAAGAATGCACAACGGTGTCGATATCGCCAACGGAAATTGTTGGGGTGATAAGGTTATCGCCATAGCGGACGGTGTTGTTACAACCTATTCAAATAACTGTAAACACAATTACGCTAAAAAACCTGTACGAAACTGTTGCGGTAACGGCTACGGTAACTATATTACAATAAACCACGGTACTAAAGACGGTAAGACCTACGTTGCATACTATGCGCATTTGGCAAGTATCACGGTTTCTTTGGGCTCGACTGTTAAGAAGGGTCAAATTATAGGTTACGTTGGTTCAACAGGTCGTTCTACCGGTGCACATTTGCATTTTGGTATTGCGGTTAACGGCGGCTGGGCTAACCCAATGTCTTTCTACAAGAAAGTAGGATAAAATTTAAAACCGTCACGCGCGTGGCGGTTTTATTGAAATAAAAAGGGAGGTATTTTATGCGCTCATTCTTAAGGACTACAAGTGCGATTTTGCTTGTTGTGTGGATGGGAGTTATATTCTTTTTATCAAGTCAAAATGCCGAAACTTCATCTCAAACAAGTGGCCATTTTATTGAAACCGTGGCGGAGAATTTTTATCCTGAATACAATCAAATGACCGACGTTGAAAAAGAAGATTTTATCGCTTCGTTACAGTTTGCGGTGAGAAAAATTGCTCACATTGGTGTTTATATTGTTTTAGGATTTCTCGCGTTTTTAACCTTCATAACTTATGTTGATTTACGGTTTATTATTCGTACTTTATTGGCGCTAGGGGTCGGAGTTATATATGCGGCTACTGATGAATTCCACCAAAAGTTCGTTGTTGGCAGAAGCTGTGAGTTGAGAGACTTTTTGTTTGACGTTTTAGGTGTTCTTTTGGCTGTTACAGCCTGTGGAATATTTGTGAAATGTTCCGCGTTTCGTGAATCTACCACCTATTCAGGAGTATCAAAAAAGGAATTGGAAGATACGAATTTTGAATTGTGTGAAAAATTAGACGACGTTGAATATAAGAATTATCGGCTCGAAATTAAGGTTAGAGAGCAAGAAAGAACTATTGAGGAACTTAAAACTCAGTTACAGTTGAAAAATGATTTTGTAGAACCTAAAAAACCAATTTTTTCAGAACCTTTTGTGGAAATCGAAAAAGAAGATTTAGAAACCGAACAAGAAGTTGATGAAATTTTACAACCTTTGTTTGAAGACGAAGACGGCGAGGTTTTAGAGGAAAATCAAGAGGTTTGCGAACCTATAGTAGAAATTGCTTCGACTGCTCAAACGGAAGAAATTTTGGAAGAGAGTATCGAGCAAATCCAAGAGGAATTACCCGAAGAGACTGAAGTTTTGATAGAAGAAACAGAAAGTTTCGAGGCGGAAGAAGTTATCGAAGAGCCTGTTGTCGTAAAAGAAAAAAGGGAAGTAAAAGTAGATTCCGAGACTGAATATGCCGCTAAAATCATAGGTAAAACTGTTGTTGAAGCAACAAAAGTTTGTAACAAAATCACAAGCTCACCAAACGCTGAAAACCAAAAAGAACTTGTCAACCTAGCGCTTGGAAGATGCGAGGTTTTGAAATCGGAAATTCTTAAAATAATCGGTTGCGAAATAACCTTTGAAGCAAAGAAAGATTTGATTGAAAAGGAAAGAAGAGACGCTTTCGATTATTTCGACAGTATAAAAGCGCAAATGTTATAAAAATTTGTCAAATAGACTATTGTGTTTTTGAAATTGATTTGATATAATAATGTTATATAACCGAAAGGAGTACATATATGAACTATTCACATGAAGTAGAAAATATGTGTCCTTTAGCAAAAGGCACATATCACGGTCCCGCTCCAATTCCGGAAGAGGGAAAATGGGTTCAAGTTAAGGAAGTTAAAGATGTTTCTGGCTTGACTCACGGTATCGGCTGGTGCGCACCTCAACAAGGCACCTGCAAACTCACTCTCAACGTTAAAGAGGGTATCATTCAAGAAGCATTGGTTGAAACAATCGGTTGCACGGGTATGACCCACTCTGCAGCTATGGCTTCTGAAATTTTGGTTGGCAAAACCATCCTTGAAGCACTTAATACTGACCTCGTATGCGACGCTATCAACACCGCTATGCGCGAATTGTTCTTGCAAATCGTTTACGGTCGTACACAAACTGCTTTCTCTGAAGACGGTCTTCCCATCGGTGCAGGTCTTGAAGACTTGGGCAAGGGTCTCCGCTCACAATGTGGTACAACCTATGCAACTCTTGCAAAGGGTCCTCGTTACCTCGAACTTGCTGAAGGCTATATCACAAAGATTGCTGTTGATGAAAACGACACCATTATCGGTTACAAGTTCGTTCACCTCGGCAAGATGATGGATATGATTAAAAAGGGTATGGACGCTAATGAAGCTTTGGAAAAGGCTAGCGGACAATATGGTCGTGTTGATGACGCTGCTAAGCTTCTCGACCCCCGTGAAGAATAATTAAGGAGGAAATGAATAATGGCATTATTTGAATCTTATGATAGAAGAATAAATCAAATCAACGCTGAACTTGCAAAGCACGGCATTTCTTCC